>NZ_JBNNST010000001.1:0-502348 GCF_050278025.1 Peribacillus sp. NPDC097197
TAGTTTCTTAACCGGACTGAGTTCCCGTCGTTTTTCTTTTCGTACCTGGACATCTTCTTCAAGTTGGATACCATTCGTTTCCTTTTCAACTTTTTCCACTAATGCTTTTTCTATTTGAGTTAGTTTTTCCTCTGCCGTTAATGAGGAGGTTTCATCTTGAGTAGACAGTTCAAGACCCTCTTCATTTGCAATGGTCTGAATCTGTTGGTACGTTTCTTCGATTTTTTCTTGCAGCTTCGCCTCAAATTTGGTCGTCGCCTTTTTCCACACAAATGAATACTTGTTTGCGCTTGCTTCAATCTTTGTTCCGTCTAGAAAATAGTTCTCCATTGTGACGTGCTTTTCTTCTATTAGTTGATGGATCATTTCTTCAAATAGCTTCGGAAGGCCCAGACTGTATAGAGTCTGGGCTTTTCGCGTGTGGTTAAAGCGATTAAACCGCCTTTTCCTCAAAGATTGAAGCAATTCCAATAATGACATTTGTTGCTTTCACCATATTATCGACGGAGATGAATTCATATTTTCCATGGAAGTTTTCGCCGCCTGTAAAGATATTAGGGGTAGGCAGTCCCATATAAGAGAGCTGAGACCCATCTGTCCCTCCACGGATTGGAGAGATTTTTGGTTCAATCCCGAGCCTTTCCATGGCTTCGTATGCGATATCGACGATTTCTTTGACCGGTTCTATTTTTTCTTTCATATTGTAGTATTGGTCAGTCAATTCCAGTTTGACTTGTTCATGTCCATACTTATCACTTAACTCGGCGACAATTTGCTTGATGAAGTTTTTACGATCATTAAATTTTTGCTTATCGAAATCCCGGATGATATAGGATAGTTTAGTTTCTTCTACGTCTCCATGGAATGAGCTAAGATGATAAAAGCCTTCATATCCTTCTGTGTATTCCGGTGCTTCGTTAACAGGCAGTTTGCTATGTAGCTCCATGGCTATTTTAGCGGAGTTGACCATTTTTCCCTTGGCTGTGCCCGGGTGGATGTTCGTGCCCTTTATGGTAATCTTGGCAGACGCAGCATTAAAGCTTTCATATTCGAGTTCACCAAGCGGGCCACCGTCCACTGTGTAAGCAAATTGGGCATTGAAGGCTTCCACGTCAAATTTATGGGGACCTCTTCCAATTTCCTCATCGGGAGTGAAGGCCACGCGGATTTTTCCATGCTTGATTTCTGGATGTTGAAGTAAATAGTCCATAGCCGTCATGATCTCAGCGATGCCTGCTTTATTATCCGCCCCAAGAAGGGTTGTTCCATCCGTCGTGATTAATGTGTGTCCTTTGTAGTCATGAAGGGAGGGAAAGTCATCAGGTGATAGAATGACATTCAATGTTCTATGTAATAGGAGGTCACTACCATCATAGGCTTCAGTGATCTGAGGTTTCACATCTTTCCCTGTGAAATCCGTTGCCGTATCCACATGGGCCAGGAAGCCGATTGTCGGAACCTGCTTTTCTGAATTGGCAGGCAAAGTTGCCATGACATAACCATTTTCATCAATGGTGACATCGGACATTCCGATAGCTTGTAACTCCTCCACCAACTGTTGGGCTAAATGCAGTTGCCCAGCTGTGGAAGGACAACTGGAAACATCCTCGTTTGATTGTGTATCCACCTTCACATAAGATGTAAACCTCTCAATGATTTTATCTTTCATGATTCATCCAACTCCTTTTCCCTTATCTTACCATGGTTGCTGTGGATGGAGAAATCTTCGTGCATGCTTGAAATGGTGTAATGGGGGTTTCTTTTTCCATGAGAAACAACAGCAAAAACAGTAGGATGATGATGAACCTTACTGTTTTTGCTGTAGGAGGCAAATCACTTATTGATTGAGTGCCCATACGGATACGCTTTTTCCATGAACGGGAAACGTTGCATACCCATCTTCCTCTATCGTAATGTGATCATCTCTATGGAAGGTTAGGTCGGTCCAGATTTCACCGGCGCGGTGCTCGCCAACAAACATCCTTTTCTCACTGTTTTGATCGCTGTTGGAGACGACGACTGCACATCCCGATCCTTCTAGCTCTTCTACGCCTAGGCGTACCCAACCGATTGTATGGGGATCATCGAAATAATCCTTTTGCTCACCATAGGCTTTTTCATACCTTGCATGCAGGAGCCGGTCGATAATGTCTTTTTTACCGGGAACCGGGGAAGGACCGCCAATTCCATAGTAATCTCCATAAAAGACACAAGGGTAACCACAAAGTCTAAGCAGGATTAGGGCATATGCCGAGGGTTTGAACCAATCCTTAACCCATGATTCAAGTGATTCATGGGGCTGAGAGTCATGATTATCGACAAAAGTGACGGCTTGTGCCGGATTAGTTTGAACGAGGGTATGATCAAAGATGGTTGAGAGATCGAAGTCAGATCCTGCTTTTGAGGCTTCGTGAAATTTATAATGCAAGGAAACATCGAATAGGTTGAGGTCATGATTCGTTTGGTCTAAAAAAGTTTGACAGGCATTTACGTCTGCCTTCCAGAATTCACCCACCATAAAGAAATGTTCCTTTGTGTAAGGGATGAGTTCTTGTAAAAATTCATTGATGAATTCATAATCAATGTGCTTTACAGCATCTAAACGAAAACCATCGCATTTCAATGTGTCGACCATCCATTTTCCCCAGGTGATCATCTCCTGCCGAACTTCTGGAAGACTGTAGTCAATGTTGGCAAACATCAGGTAATCGTAGTTCCCAAATTCATTAATGACATGCTTACTCCAATGCTTATTTTCGCCTGTTATCCGGTAAACGCCCATTTTGTCATGTTTGGCGTCATAGTCTGTTCCATTAAAATGAGTATGGTCCCATTTAAAAGAGGAGTACTGATTATTACGTCCGGGAAAATCGAATGTTGTCCATCCCTCTATTTCAAATGGTTCCGATATGTCTTCCATCCTGTTCTCTGGATTGACTTCGATGACTTCGAACTTTTCAGTGCCATCAGCCCCAGCTTTATGGTTCATGACCAGGTCGATATATACGCATAGCCCGTAGTTATGACAGGCGGCAATCGCCTGATGCAATTCTTCCTTTGTCCCGTATTTTGTACGCACGGTTCCTTTTTGGTCGAATTCACCCAAATCGTACCCGTCATAAATACCATACCCATTATCCTCTAGGGATTGGCCCTTTGTAACAGGTGGAAGCCATATACAGTCAATTCCTGTATCCTTCAATTTCAGGGCCGCGTATTTCAATCTTTCCCAGTGCTTTCCATCCGCTTCTAAATGCCACTCGAAAAATTGCATCATCGTATGATTTCTTTTCATTCTTTCCCCCCTGACACCGACACGTTTGACAAGATACATATAGAACGATCGGAAAAGTGATAATGGAAATCTTTACCCTTTATAGAAAAATAATAAACAACTGAAAATGTTTAGATGAAAATAAAATTCACCCTCCTATTATTTTACTACCTTGTAATAAAAATGGATATAGCGTTTCGACTTGAAAAAAAATAAGGCGAAGTTATAGAGATTGGGCTTCTCCCTATTGTCGTATGTTTGCAACTTGGAAAAAGGCATCCCAAACTCGGGATACCTGATTGTGATGAAGTTATAAACGATTATCCCTTTCTTCCTCTGCGTCTAAAGGAGTGAGCAAAGGCTATCGCACCGAATAGTAATAAAAGGAGGGCAGATGATAGAATGATGGTTTCCTTGGAATAGCTACTGTTAATTCCACCACGTGAATCCAAATCTCGATTCATACCAGGAGGCTGCATGGCTATACCATTTTCCCCATCTCCCATGTTAGGAGGTTGAATAGGTGCTCCACCTTCACCATTTCCCATGTTAGGAGGCTGCATAGCCGCACCATTCTCCTTCTCCATATTAGGAGCGGCACTGCCCATACTACTTTGGGTATCAGCCTCAACGACCAAATCTCCCGAAAGTTGAGCCAAGATAGAATCAGCACGTTGCGTAGCGAAATTCACCAGCGTTTTTTCTCCGGACGTAGCTTCTGTATACTCATCCATTGAATAGAATTTAGTTGGATCTTTTTCTACGAATGGCGTGATTAATGTGGAGATTTCTTTCGTCATGGCTTTCATATTTTCTTCAGAGAAATAGTCTACGGCAATATCGTTTAGGTATTCATTATACTTTTCACGGTACTCGTCATTAGTAAGCAGGGCATTCAGTAAAGGTCGATCTTCAAGGGTCGTTCCTGACACAGGCTCTGTAATGCTGAAATTAATATTGTCTTCATTCATGAAATTAGCACTCATGTCCCCACCGCCATTCTTATTCGGTGCTCCTTCAGGGAGCTTAGCTTTGGCAGGGGATGAATCTTCGTTGACCGATGCTGGATCTTTTTGGGCTACTGCCTTATCTTCACCCTCATTTGCAGTCTCTTGTCCTACGACTGGACCCTTTCCGCCACCACCAACGGAATAGCCACCGAATGACATATTATAATCCCATGGCAGGATGGAGAAGATACCATTCTCCTCGTATAAGTAGTAATTATGCTTTTTATCGCCTTGATAGTGATCGAGGTTAACTAGAGCTGTATTGGCTGCAAAATACCGTAGCATTTCGTCTACATCCATCACTTCGTCTAAATCGCCACCGTTATTGATCACATTAAGCAACTTGATCAAGGCCGATTGATCAGAGTTATCATTTGTTTTCAAATTCATTCCAGTATAGTCATCGATATCATCACTGATCCATTTTAAATCACTTCCCGTGCCATCAGGATAATAAAGGTCGCCTGTGCCATCAGAGAAGTGGGTGTCTAAAAATGTTTCTTCAATGGCCTCGACCCCTAAATATAAACCCCATTCTTTTCCGTTAATGGTCACGTACATATAGGAGTGGCCTGGAGTCGCGATACCCATCTTTTCCATTAGCGTATAGGAGAGATACTCTCTCATATAGGTGGGATCACTGTAATTGTTGTTCAACGCCAGCTTTTTCAAACCATGCAAGTCTTGATCTTCCTGATAATAATCAAAGTCTATCTTCCAACTATAACGATCGGAATCTTCCATTTGGACAACGGAATTTAAAGAAAGGTTACCTTTGGTCCGAAACCCTACATTCTTAACCGTTTCTCCATCAATTGTCACATCCGCATTTATGATTTCCTTTTCAGTGGGATTTTCCAAAATGGAGGTTAGATCTTCATCGTCGACTGTTATATCGACGTTTGTCACCTTGCTTTGGTCAAACACCGATTCTGTATACGTATTTCCTTTAGTGGCCTTGTCGATTTGAAAATTAGGAAGGAAAAACATCACGGCTACGAAAATGACTATCAATAAACTAACCGATGCTACAACGTATCTTGTTTTTAACATAATAGGGGCCCCTTCCTCCGCTCGTCTATCTTAGGCAGTGAAGTTGCCGTCATAACTTAACATGATTGCAGAATGAACACTGTCCATTTCCTTGACCTGATTGATGAAGTCCGTATTATTATCCTTCAATCGAATTTCATATGTGACTTCATTGTTATTGTCCGGCATGATGGATTTCGATTTAATAGAGTGTTTTTTCACTTTACTAGAAACTAAATCTTCTAACTGTTTTTCAATGGAAGCATTCGAGTATCTAATGATCAGTAAATAAGGGTTCTCCACAGTCAGTCGATTTGCAAACACTAGCATGACAATACCAATTAAGATGGCACCGATAATGACAAGAGGAATCAGACCTGCTCCGCATAGAATCCCTGAAGCGGCAGCCCAAAATAGAAAAACTAAGTCCATTGGATCCTTAATGGGTGTCCTGAACCGTACGATAGAAAGGGCACCGACCATACCGAGCGAGATGACGATGTTAGTTGAGATTCCCATGATGATCAAAGCGGTAGCCATTGTCATGATGATTAAAGAGATGTTGAAATTGTGGGAGTACATCACGCCTGAAAAGGTCTTTTTATAAATGACGTAAATGAACAAACCGATGGCAAAGGCTAATAGTAATCCTATTAAAGAGTCAATGATTGAAAAGCTTTCTGTTTTGTCCAAAAAGCTGGATTTGAAAATATCATTAAACGTGGTCGTATTTGTATTTGTATCCATATCTATTCCTCCATATTATATTGTTCGCTAAATCAGCCATATCGTCGGCTTAGCTGATATTTTGAAAAAGCCGTTTTTCTTGTATTGATAATAGAAAGCAGGTGTTTAATGACATCCGGTAAGAACTCATCATATTTCACTTCCAAAATCACGCAATCGGAATTTAACGCATCGACAACGATTAAATCGGGGTTTAGAAAATCGGTATCACGATAACTTGTTTTGACATGGCTATCAAATGTCACCCGGACATTCCCGGATTCGTAAATGAACACTTCTCTTTCATAATCCACAATGGTAGTGGGCTTAATTTGATAGAGAGTCATTTGGATATATAGTTCCCGGATTAAATCCCTTGGGTCTTCGGCCATCCAATAGATATCGCCAAAACGAATCCGTTCATATTCTTCGGCTAAAAGCCTGCATTTCTGCTTATACGTTAAGTTATCCCTCTTACTCTTTTTCTCTAGATTAATAAAATCGGTATTATAGTCGTAAAGCCTGACTCTGAATTTATCTCTGTGATAAAATCCCTCTGTTTTTTGGCGCATGATTTTATTCTCGAAGTTATCGAAATAGGCACTCCGGATTAAATACTTGCCATCCTCTCCATGAGGGTCGAGCATCATGAAATTCTGTAGGTTACTTCTCAATAGATAGCAATCCGCCTTCGTGATTGCATGTTTAAGCTCACGCCTGCCTTTCAAACCATTCATTGGTATCCCTCCCTTTTTTTGAACGATTTAACTTAATAAGCTTATTATTGGAATCTTAAATAAACCTTAAGAAGAGAGGCAAGGTTCATAAATGATTCATATATCCCACCCAATCGAGTGAGAAACCGACGAGTTTGTTATGAAAACAGCGAAAGAAAAAGATCATCGATATGCATCCTAGGACAGGATTTAGAAAGGTAATCACATTTTACTCAGTGTAAATTTTAAAGGATGGTGGATTGTGTTACACTTTTTAGTTATTTATACCTACTAATTGCTTAGATAATAGGACTTGCCGTTCATATAAAATGATGATAAGCTAATGTGGAAACGGTTACAGATAACACATTGAGGTGAATGTATTGGCGACTATTCGGGATGTTGCGAAGGAAGCGGGATTTTCCGTAGCGACGGTTTCTAGAGTGATAAATGACAGCGGGTACGCACATGAAGATACAAGAAAAGCCGTCATGTTAGCTGTGGAAAAATTGAATTATAAGCCGAATGAGGTGGCTAGATCCCTCTATAAACGTAAATCTAAATTGGTAGGCCTTATTTTACCTGACATTACGAACCCCTTCTTTCCTGAGATGGCAAGGGGAGTAGAAGATTATCTCCAACAATATGGGTATCGGTTAATCTTTGGCAATAGTGATGAGAAGAGAAGTAAGGAAATGGAATATATAGATACTTTTTTGCAAAACAATGTAGTGGGAATGATTGCTTCTACAAGTGAGATAGGAAATGAAAGTTTTAGCAACCTGGAAATCCCCGTCGTCTTGCTGGACCGGACGGTAGAGGGACTGCCCGCGGTTTATTCCGACCAAAGGGCGGGTGGCCAACTGGCGGCCCGAATATTGATAGATAGAGGAAGTAAGGACATCGTTTTAATCAGGGGTCCTGTTGAAATAAAACCTGTGTATGACCGGTATGTAGCGGCAATGGAAGAGTTAAGGCTTGCAAAGGTGAAGTTCCATGTTGTGGACTCGCCGCTTACCATTCAAGGTGGTCAGGTCTGTGCGCAAGAATTATTTGAAAAATATCCACATGCAGATGGAGTCATTGCTTGTAATGATATAGTGGCAGCAGCGATTTTACAGGAGATCTTAAAAAGAGAAAAACGCATCCCTGATGACATCCAATTGATTGGGTACGATGATATTGCCTTCACAGCATTGTTACACCCGCCTCTGTCGACTATTCGGCAGCCAGCTTATGAGATGGGAAAACAGGCAGCAGAGTTATTGATTAAAAGAATCAATCAGGAAGTAATAGAAGAGACACATAGAAAGCTTCCAGTTACATTTGTTGAAAGACTAACTACGAGAAAGAAGGCGGAGTCATGATAAAAATAGCAGTAGTCGGAAGTTCCTCGATGGACTTAGTCGTTACATCGCCTAAGCGTCCAATCGCAGGCGAAACGGTCCTTGGGGATTCTTTTGTAACAGTTCCAGGTGGAAAAGGAGCCAATCAAGCCGTTGCAGCAGCCCGTTTGGGTGCTGAAGTAACGATGGTCGGTTGTGTAGGAGATGACTTTTACGGAGAAATTATCCTCGAAAATTTAAAAAATAACGGCGTTTTTACCAATTTTGTGGAACCGGTTGCAGGTGAAGCTTCCGGAACTGCCCATATAACGCTTTCAGAGGGAGATAATAGCATTATAGTTGTTAAAGGTGCTAATGATTCCATCACCCCCGATTATGTCAAAAAGGCAATGAAAATTATAGAAGGGAGCGATATCGTCCTGGTTCAACAAGAAATACCGGAGGAAACTGTGGAGTTTCTTGCTGAATTATGTGAAAAGCTCCAGAAAAAATTACTGTTGAACCCTGCACCTGCACGTGAGATTAGTGAGCTTGTTATTCAGCGCTCATCCTTTATCACCCCGAATGAGCACGAATTCGACATTCTTTTCAAGGGAAGGGATCGGAGTGAAGTTTTGGCCGAATATCCTAATAAATTGTTTATCACAGAAGGGAAAGACGGAGTACGCTATTTCGATGGGGAACAAGAGAGAGTGGTTCCAAGTTTCGTGGTCGAGGCAGTCGATACAACAGGGGCCGGGGATACGTTTAATGCCGCCTTTGCTGTGGCTGTTGCAGAAGGGAAAGGTTTCGAAGAGTGTTTGCTCTTTGCTAACCGAGCAGCCTCTATTTCAGTAACGAAGTTTGGCGCACAGGGCGGTATGCCGACAAGGGAAGAAGTCGAAGGGAGCTTTAATTCATGAAGCGTCATGGAATCATCAATAGTTCAATCGCCAAGGTACTAGTCGATCTTGGACATACAGATTATATCGTCATTGGAGATGCAGGCCTGCCAGTTCCTGAGGGAGTGCTCAAAATAGATGTAGCATTAACACCGGGAACACCTTCTTTTCAAGATGTCGTTCGTGCCGTTCACGACGATATGGTTATTGAAAAGGTAATTGCGGCTAATGAAATCATAGAAAAAAATCCAGAACAGCATCTTTTCATGAAACAAGAATTCGGAGAATCGATTGATTATATTTCCCACGAGGAATTCAAAGTATTGACGCGTAAAGCAAAGGCAGTCATCCGTACAGGAGAAACGACGCCGTATTCCAATTGCATTTTGCAGTCTGGCGTATTCTTTTAACGAAATGAGGTGAAAAGTATGCAAATTGAAATGAGTAATATCTATAAGGCATTTGGCCAGAACAAGGTATTAGAGGGCGTACAGTTTTCTTTAGAGGCAGGGGAAGTCCACGCACTTATGGGGGAAAACGGAGCCGGAAAGTCAACCTTGATGAATATTTTGACCGGACTTCATAAACATGACCAGGGAACAATCATGATCAATGGCAAAGAGGTTTCCTTCAAGGACTCGAAGGAAGCGGAAAAAGCAGGATTGGCCTTTATCCGACAAGAGTTGAATATCTGGCCAGAAATGACGGTATTAGAAAACCTATTCATCGGTAAGGAAATGGTCAATGCTTTCGGTGTGTTGAAAAACAAACAAATGAAGGCTAAAGCCAATGAGATTTTTAAGACGCTTAATATTTCGCTTCCTTTTGATAAAGAAGCCGGTCTTTGCTCAGTTGGCGAACAGCAGATGATAGAGATTGCTAAAGCGCTGATGACGGATGCTGAGGTCATCATCATGGATGAACCAACCGCCGCCTTGACCGATCGGGAAATTGAGAAGTTGTTTGAAGTGATGAAAGGCCTAATAAAAAAAGGAGTATCACTTGTTTATATTTCTCATCGGATGGAAGAGATTTTTGCCATTTGTGACCGGATCACAGTCATGCGTGACGGTAAAACAGTGGATACCAAAAGAATCATAGATACCAATTTTGATGAAGTGGTCCAGAAGATGGTCGGTCGTGAGCTAGAGGACCGTTTCCCTCATCGTGAGGCATCCCCTGGAGAAGTGGTACTTGAAGTGAATGCACTCACTAAAAAAGGACTCTTTGAAGATATTCATTTTGCTGTCCGTCAAGGTGAAATTGTGGGTGTAGCCGGGTTAATGGGAGCAGGAAGAACGGAAATCATGCGTGCCATTTTCGGAATTGATCAAATAGGTAGTGGAGAGTTAAAGATAGAGGGTAAAAAGGTAGCCATACGTAAACCTACAGATGCAGTACGGCATGGTTTAGCCTTCATCACGGAAAATCGTAAAGAAGAAGGGTTGATCCTGGACTTTTCTATCCGCGAAAATATCGGCCTTCCAAACCTAAAGAGCTTTGCCCCTAACGGAATTGTAAAGACAGCTGATGAGAAAAAATTTGCGGAGATGATGGTCAAGCGTCTTCACGTGAAAACATCGTCTACAGAAGCGATTATTGGCAACTTATCCGGAGGAAATCAACAAAAAGTGGTCATTGCCAAATGGATTGGAACTTCTCCTAAAGTGTTGATCATGGATGAGCCGACAAGGGGAATCGATGTCGGAGCGAAACGTGAAATATATGAATTGATGAATGAATTAACAGAACGAGGCATCGCCATCATTATGGTTTCGTCAGAACTTCCTGAAATTGTGGGAATGAGTGACAGAGTTCTTGTTGTACACGAAGGTAAAATTGCCGGGGAATTGATGAAGAAGGAAGCAACACAAGAAAAAATTATGGCATTGGCAACAGGAGGAAACTAGGATGAAACTTGAGGCTGCAGGGAAAACTGGAATCTGGCAGAAATTTGGTCCATTACTTGCTTTGATTCTTTTATTTATCGTAATAACCGTTTTAAACCCATCATTCATGGAACCGAGTAACATCTTGAATCTATTGCGTCAAACCTCCATTAATGCATTGATTGCGTTTGGGATGACCTTCATTATTTTGACTGGCGGAATTGATCTGTCGGTCGGCTCCATTCTAGCACTATCCAGTGCACTTATGGCTGGCATGATGGTTTCAGGATTGGACCCTATTTTAGCTATATTAGTAGGCGTTTTATTAGGTACCATAATGGGTGTGATTAATGGGATTCTTATCTCGAAAGGAAAAATGGCGCCTTTCATTGTCACATTGGCAACGATGACCATTTTCCGTGGATTAACGCTTGTGTATACAGATGGTAAGCCGATTACGGGTATTGGTGACTCTTTGATGTTCCAATTGTTTGGTAGGGGATATTTCTTTGGAATTCCTGTTCCAGCGGTTGTGATGATCATCGCTTTCATCATTCTCTGGTTCTTGCTCCATAAAACATCATTTGGACGTAAGACGTATGCAATAGGTGGAAATGAGAAGGCTTCACGTATCTCTGGAATTAAAGTGGACCGGGTCAAGGTAGCTATTTATGGGCTTGCAGGCACAATGGCAGCGCTTGCCGGTGCCATTCTAACATCTCGTTTGAATTCAGCACAGCCGACTGCCGGTCAATCCTACGAAATGGATGCCATTGCTGCCGTTGTATTAGGCGGGACAAGCCTATCAGGAGGAAAGGGCCGGATGTTCGGTACGCTAGTCGGTGTCTTGATTATCGGTACATTGAACAACGGAATGAATTTACTTGGTGTGTCCTCTTTCTACCAGCAAGTCGTAAAGGGCGCAGTTATATTGGTTGCTGTTTTACTTGATCGTAAAAAATCATAAGTAGAGGTGTATCAAAATGAAAAAGGTTCTTTCGTTATTCATGGTTCTGTCTTTAGTGGTATTAGCAGCATGTTCAATGGAATCGGGATTCAATGATAATAAAAAAGAAGTAAAAGAGTCCATGAAAGACGTGAAGGTTGGAGTCAGCATATCTACATTAAATAATCCTTTCTTCGTTGCGTTGAAAGATGGGATTGAAAAAGAAGCGAAGGCAAAAGGCATGAAAGTGTCAGTGGTCGATGCACAAGATGATACAGCGAAACAAATAAGCGGGATTGAAGATTTAATTCTTCAAAACGTCGATATACTACTCGTCAACCCTACGGATTCGGCTGCGATTTCATCAGCGGTTCAATCGGCTAATGAAGCGGGCATTCCCGTCATAACAATTGACCGTTCTTCCGAGGAAGGCGACATTGAAACGTTCATTGCTTCAGATAATGTAGCCGGCGGAGAGACAGCGGCTGAATATCTTGTTAAACAACTTGGAGAACAGGCAAAAGTTGTGGAATTAGAAGGGGTTTCTGGAGCATCTGCAACGCGTGAGCGGGGGAAAGGGTTCCATAACATCGCAGATGAGCAATTAGATGTTCTGACAAGCCAAACGGCTGAATTTGACCGTACAAAAGGGCTTAACGTTATGGAAAACATCCTGCAAGGGAAAAAAGACATCCAAGCGGTCTTTGCTCATAATGATGAAATGGCATTAGGAGCAGTAGAGGCAATCAAAGCGGCCGGAAAAGACGTCATTGTCGTTGGTTTTGATGGAAACGAGGATGCTCTAAAAGCGGTTGAAAACGGTGAATTACAAGCAACCGTTGCTCAACAACCGGTCCTTATCGGTGAAGAAGCAGTTCATGCGGCTGAAAAAGTCCTGAAAGGCGAAAAAGTGGATAGTACGATTTCTGTTCCATTGAAGCTAGTGACTAAGGAATAAAAGTGTATGTAATAAAGGAGAGTGCCGGTATTTTGTCCGGCACTCTCCTTTGTTGTGGGATGTTACAATGAAGAGGAGGCGGTCCATTTGGACCGCCTCCTTCACTAGCTCTTAGAGTATTCCCTGAGTCATCATAGCGTCTGCTACTTTAAGGAATCCTGCAATGTTGGCACCGACAACTAAGTTGCCTGGAACACCATATGCTTCAGCTGCTTCTATACTATTTTTGTAAATATTTTTCATGATGCCATGCAGTTTTTCGTCGACTTCTTCAAACGTCCAAGGCATTCTGGCACTATTTTGTGCCATTTCAAGGGCTGAAACAGCTACGCCACCTGCATTGGCAGCTTTAGCTGGACCAAAGAGGACACCATTGTTAAGGAATACGTCAATCGCTTCAAGGGTAGAAGGCATGTTAGCACCTTCGCCGACCGCTTTTACATTGTTTTTGATCAGCAGTTTTGCTGCATCTTCATCAATTTCATTCTGTGTTGCACAAGGAAGGGCGATGTCGCATGGGATAGACCAAATTCCGTAACTGCCTTCAGTGTATTCCGCTTCAGGATGAACACTAACATAATCACATAGGCGTTTCCGTTCTACTTCTTTTAGTCGCTTAATCGTATCTAGGTTTAGACCGTTTTTATCATAAATGTATCCATTGGAATCACTGCAAGCGACTACTCTGGCACCTAATTGTGTTGCTTTTTCAATCGCATAGATGGAAACATTACCAGATCCCGAGATGACAACAGTACTGCCGTTGAATTGTAGTCCTTTATCTTTTAGCATTTCTTCAACGAAGTAAACCGTTCCATAGCCGGTTGCTTCTGTACGTGCTAGACTGCCTCCGTAACTAATGCCTTTACCGGTTAAAACGCCGGCATGGTAGCTTCCCTGCATTTTCTTATACTGACCGAACAGATACCCGATCTCTCTGGCTCCCACTCCGATATCCCCAGCCGGTACGTCGGTGTCTGGTCCTATATGTAATCCAAGTTCTGACATGAAGCTTTGGCAGAAACGCATGATTTCACCATCTGATTTTCCTTTTGGATCAAAGTCGGCGCCACCTTTACCTCCGCCGATCGGTTGACCTGTTAAAGAGTTTTTAAAGATTTGTTCAAATCCTAGAAACTTGATGATGCTTGCATTTACCGTTGGATGGAAACGTAGGCCGCCTTTATAGGGTCCGATTGCGTTATTGAATTGTACGCGGAAACCTCGATTCACGTGTACATTACCTAGGTCATCGACCCAAGGGACACGGAAGGTGATCATTCTCTCTGGTTCAACGATCCGCTCTAGTATCCCGTTTTTCATATAATCCGGATGTTGTGCAAATACCGGTACCAACGAAAGGAAGATTTCCTTTACAGCTTGTTGGAATTCACTTTCGTGGGGATTGCGTTCTTTCACTTTTGCATATACGTCGCTTACGTATTCTTTTGCAACTTGCAATTCATCTTGCTGGATTTCTTGGGATGTTATCATCTTCATTTAGCTCCCTTTTTTTTGTTATTTAGTAAAATAATTATAAGTAGTATTATCGATGGGTTCTTATGTGATAGTTTCATGATATAATTTAAATTCTAAAAGAACAATCTGAATATTAGATAAATTACATGCTGTTTTGATATGAAAGAAGGAACCAACATTGGAATTAAGACAAATCGAGTACTTCATTGAAGTGGCAAAACGAGAACATATGACTGAAGCAGCCGTGGCGTTGCATGTGGCCCAATCTGCGGTTAGTCGTCAAATATATAATTTAGAAGAAGAACTGGGTGTGCAGTTATTTATCCGTGAAGGACGGAAAATCAAGCTGACCCCCATAGGAAATACCTTTCTCATACATATGCAGAAGGCAGTCGACATGATTGAACGGGCAAAACGGGAGATGGCTGAAAGCTTGGATCCGGAAAAGGGAACGATTCGGATCGGTTTTCCGAGTAGTTTAGCTTCCTATATATTGCCAAAGGTCATTTCTGACTTCAGGGAAATATACCCGCAAGCTAAATTCACATTAAAACAAGGATCCTATCGCTACTTAATAGATTCTGTAATAAAAGGAAATATCAATATGGCCTTGATAGGTCCGTTACCACCGAATGAAAAGAAAATTCATGGAGAAACGTTATTTATTGAACAGCTAGTTGCCCTTCTATCGGAAAATCATCCATTGGCAAAGAGGAAGTCCATCAAGTTAAATGAATTACAGGGAAACCCATTCATTGTCTACCCTAAGGGATATGTTCTGCGGGAACTGGTCATGAAGGCGTGTAAGCTTAACGGCTTTGAGCCGGAGGTTGCCTTCGAAGGGAAAGACACCGATGCTATTAAAGGGTTGGTGGCAGCCGGGCTTGGCGTCACGCTGATACCTGAAATTTCTTTGATTGATAGCCTGCCTCGCTTCACGGTGAGATTGCCTTTAGAGGAACCTTCCGTAACACGTGCAGTTGGTGTTATCATTCCTACTGAAAGAGAATTAATGCCAACGGAAAAGTTATTTTATAAATTTCTTAGAGAAACCTTTGCTACCCTTGAAGGCTTTCAATAGTAGGAAAGGTAAGGACATAAACCTAAAAAAGGAGAATCCGCTGTAAAGTGGTTCTCTTTTTTGTTAGGAAAGAAAAAATCGTCTATTATAGTGAAATAACTAAGAAATCGGAGGATTGAAGGGATTGATTATATGGATAATTTAACCATAAACCTTGTGCCAAATAGTCATGAAGATAATAAGTGGAAGCGAAATGGTTAGCGCTAAATGAAGAAATCATTCCTTTTTGTAAGCGTTTTTATTTTATTAGAATATAAATCCTGTTTACATTGTCAGAATATTCGTGTTACTATACGAACAAGCTCAATTAATGAAGGAGAAAATCAATTGTCTAACCTCTATCTTACGATGGATAGTTTGGGGTATATTCTACCTTTTATATAGGCTTAGCGTAGTCAGTTTTTTATTTGATATTTAATATTAGAATATTTAAAAAATAGGAGTGGAATCCAGTGAGCAGAAAAGAATACATCACAGAACGAATGTATAAGGCTTCAACGGGAATCGCTAATGCTGTATTGGTAACATTAGGGATCGGTTTATTGTTTGAATCAATAGGAGGGTATTTAGACTGGGAAGTCTTCCTTGCAATCGGCGGGGCTACTAAGGTCTTGTTGGCACCAGCTTTAGGAGCTGGAATAGCATACCAACTCGGGGGTAATTCGTTGGTCATCTTTAGTGCGATGGCTTCAAGTGCGGTCGGTGGAGCTGCAATTAACCGAACGGCAGAGGGGGCTTTTACGATTGTCACCGGTCAGCCGATCAGTGCTGTTCTGGCTGCATTGGTTGCCACGTATGTCGGTAAACGTTTGATAGGGAAAACCAAGTTGGATATCATGGCCATCCCGTTGGCTGCTGTCCTTGTCGGAGGGGTGTCAGGTTATGGACTTGCGCTTGTTACGACACCGTTACTGACTTGGTTAAGCGGTCAAATTACCGCCGCTGTTTCCGGTTCTCCTTTAATTGGTTCCATGGTCATTGCGTTAGTCTTTAGCATTTTATTGATGACACCGGCTTCTTCCGCTGCTTTAGCAATTGCGCTCCAGTTGGATCCCGTTTCTAGTGCGGCAGCGTTAATTGGGTGCACTGTTCAGTTTGTTGGCTTTACTGTCATGTCTTATAAAGATAATGATATGGGCGGTTTTCTAGCCCAGATGGTCGTGACTCCAAAGGTTCAATTTCCCAACTTAATAAAGAATCCGTTATACGTCATTCCGCCATTCGTGGCAGCTATTGTCTGTGCTCCAATTGCCACGATGGTCTTTGATTTTCAAGTGTCTTATGAGCTTGGAGGAATGGGGCTAAGCTCCTTAATCGCTCCGATTGCCGTACTGACGGGTCAAGGGTTGTATACGTTTCTTATCTATGTGGCAGTAGGGATGGTGCTGCCCGCCTTAATTACCATCGTTTTACACCGGGCCTTGAAAGTGATGGGGAAAGCCCATGCCGGGGACCTTCACTTGAAAATCTCATGAATCGATAGAGTTTTAGAAACCAGCTTGGTCAGGGAACCAAGCTGGTTTTTATTTATGTGGGGATTAGGGTAAAATGGGGAGGAAAGCAATACCAAAGATAGGATGATATATTTGATAAAAGAAATAGATGTAAAAGTTAAAACTAAATTCGTAAGTAAAATCGCAAAAGGCTATCCTCTGATTGCCAAGGAGGCGATTGGCAACCTCAATGACCTTCAGGAAGAAGGATGCTTGTTGCGATTGGTCGACGAAAACAATCGCTTTCTTGCCAAGGGCTATTATGGAAGACAGAATAAAGGCTATGGATGGGTGTTGACGCACAAAGAGGGCGAAAACATTGACCAGGAGTTTTTCAATCAAAAAATCCAGGCTGCTTATGACTATCGAAAGCCTTTCTTCAAAGATAACGAAACGACGGCATTCCGCTTCTTCAATGGTGAGGGAGATGGAGTTGGCGGGATAATCATTGATCACTACGAGGGCAACTATGTCATAAACTGGTATAGCAAGGGAATCTATTCATTTAAAGACTATATTATTAAAGCCTTGCAGAATACGGTCAATGTCAAATCCATCTATCAGAAGAAACGCTTTGATACAAAGGGACAATATGTAGAGGAAGATGACTTTGTCATGGGTGTGCAGCCGGAATTTCCACTTATCGTCAAGGAAAATGGTGTTCAATTTGCGGTTTACCTGAACGATGGAGCAATGGTAGGCGTTTTCCTCGATCAACGTGATGTTAGAATGACCATCAGGGATAAGTATGCAAAAGGGAAAACTGTCTTGAATATGTTCTCTTACACCGGTGCCTTCTCTGTATTTGCAGCTTTAGGCGGTGCCATTAAAACGACAAGTGTGGACTTGGCTAACCGCAGTTTGCCTAAAACGATTGAACAATTTAACGTGAATGGAATTGATCCAGAAGCGCAGAACATCGTCGTAATGGATGTATTTAATTACTTTAAGTATGCGATGAAGAAAGCTCTGAAATTTGATATAGTCATCCTGGATCCGCCGAGTTTTGCCAAATCAAAGAAGTTTACCTTTAGTGCTGGTAAAGACTATACGAACTTATTGAAAGATGCTATTGCCATTACAGAGGACAATGGAGTGATTATTGCATCTACGAACTGTAGCACCTTTGATATGAAAAAATTCAAAAGCTTCATTGACGCGGCATTTAGAGAAATGAATGGAAAATATGAATTGATGGAAGAGTTCACGCTCCCCACCGATTTTAGAACAAATTCGAACTTCAAAGAGGGCAATTATTTAAAAGTGGCATTTATCAAGAAAATCAAAGGATGAAATCCCTATGTAGGTATGCAACGGTCTGGAATAAGACTGTGCATACCTTTTTTATGTATCGAATAGGAATGAAATTAGTCGTATATAGTCGGTTCATCATACTTTCTGTTTATCAATGAAGGATAAGCATATTTTGGCCGAATGCTAGAAGCGATGAAGAATTGAGCTGTATAGTAGGTAAGCATGATCAGGGGACCGGCAAAGGTAATATCTTCGACGAATTTATTCCAGGATAAAATGGAGTCTGAAAT
Organism: Peribacillus sp. NPDC097197; assembly: GCF_050278025.1. Lineage (NCBI taxonomy): Bacteria > Bacillati > Bacillota > Bacilli > Caryophanales > Bacillaceae > Peribacillus > Peribacillus sp. NPDC097197. Next base: position 18,376 of record NZ_JBNNST010000001.1, read on the forward strand.
GACAAACAGCAAACCACCGATAATGGCGGCTGCCTTCCCAGTCATGAATGCGGTCCAGCCCATGATGGAAATCACGGTTATATAGCAAATGACGGGAATGATCAAACTGCTCTCCCCCTTCTCAGTCAAAGAAAGAACTATTTCCCGGCCAATCCAAGTGGAATAGACCCCAATAGGAAGAATGCTTGCCATGCGCAGCCATGAAAAATTCCACTGGTTCAAGAATGCGACAATATAGAAGATGTGTCCAATCAAGAAAGCCGTTAGGCCAATAACAAACCAGATTAATAAGCCGTCACCTAGCATGCAAAAGAATAGACCAAGTAATACAAGTTGTTGATAGCGGGTCATACGATCCATATTTTTGGTGTAGGCATAAAACAGGATCAATATCATGGGGATAATCTTGAATAGAATCTTTATAGCTAACGGTTCTTCAGGTATGAAAAATATATAGAGTAAGCCCATGATAAGAATTCCAGCAGGCAGCCACTTATTCAATATTCTACCCCTCCTCGCGTTCTTTCTCCTTTAATTCGATTTAAGGAAGGGAAAATCCTTTTCTGATGAAAACTTGTTAGAAGACAATTAAGGAATAAAAAAATAGACTCCAAATCTCTTGGAGTCTATTTCATACGAAGCTTATATAGTAGGATCCTCTTTTACAAAGGCCTGTTTTACCCAGTTCTTACCCTCGACAAGCCGTGTGACAAGCATAGCGCACACGGTATTCCCTGTTGAGTTTAGAAGTGTAGCGGGTGCATCGATAATGGTAGAGATGACAGCAATAATTGGTAAGACTTCGATAGGGAAGCCAAACACGCTTAGAATCAACATTTCCCCAATCATGCCACCTCCAGGAATGGCGCCCATGACCGCACCGACTAAAAAGGCCACGGCAAGGATGCTTAGAATGCTGGAAATACTCGTCATATCTTTGCCGAATAGGGTGAAAAGGAAAACAATCTTCAAGACACCACCAAATACAGAACCATCTTTATGTGTGTTGGCCCCAAGTGGGATGATTGTTTCGGCAATATCCTTTGGTACACCCATTTTTCGGACGTATTCCAAGTTGACTGGAATCGAAGCCGCACTCGAGCAGGTAGCGATGGCTGTAATGGAAGGCGTGAATGCGTTTTTCCAGAACAATTTAATACCCTCTTTGCCACCAGCAAGAAAGGCATATAGAGTGAAGAACCCAAAATAATAGATCACGGTCAAAATGAGATAAAGAACGAATGTGCGTGCATAGCCTTCTAAAATTTGTGGTCCAAGCTGACCGATGATGGAAGCGAAGTAAGCGCCTAGACCAATCGGTGCATAATACATGACAATTTTAACGACTTTCATCATCACAGCCGTACCAGCTGATAAAAACACAGTAATCGGTTTGGCTTTTTCGCCGACTAATGCGGTGGAAAGTCCAATTAAAACAGAGAAGACAATTAACTGTAGCATATTGCTTCTTGAGAACAGTTCGGGAAAGTCGGAGACCGTAACCGTTTGAACGAGCTGGCTAAGTAATGAAACCTCTTCAACAGGCTCCTGTGAACCACCATTTTCCATTAGTTCTTTAATCGCAGTGGTATCTGTGCCTTCCAATGGATTGATGATAGTTGTCCCAACGAAGCCAATTACGGCAGCCAGCGCAGCTGTTGCTAAGAAAACGAAGACGATGCTGCCCATGATTTTCCCTAGACGATTCATCCCATTCATATTGGCGATGGCCGAAGAGATACTGAAAAATACCAGTGGCACAATTATTGTGAACATTAAATTTAGAAATAAGTCCCCCAGCGGCTGGATGATGGAGGTCTTCTCTCCAAATATCAGACCAGCTATACCGCCAATAATAATTGCCGTCAGCAATATTAGTGAGGATCGATAGTTTTTAAAGAAGCTTTTCATGAAATATTCCTTCCTTTCAGGATGTGGCTAACAATAATTACACGCTCAATTATCAGCTTTAGAGCGTAGTTTGACAATAATTAATTAAAGGAAGTTTAGTTAAAAGAATAATCAGATAAAAATAGTGCGGTGAGTTAGCAGTTGGCATTTGAGAAATCTCTCATGTGTTATGTAACAATAAATATCAGAATCTTTGTGAAAATATGTAGGCCTAGGGGGCAATTTGGTTGACCATGTACGGATTAGAAAAGGTGAATTCGATAAAACACTGAAATAGCAAGGAGATATGTTCCATTGGCCAACGAGGTGGATATGCCTGTTACCAAGTACCGTGGATGCTGGGGCAGTTGAAAGTTTAGTGGGATTCCAGTCTTTAAGAACCAGCCCTTGCAGGATGTAGAAGGCTTGATGAGGTTACTAGGTGGAAAAGGGGGTACCCTTCGATTAGCGTAATGAGGAATATAAATAATAGGGAGAGATTTGTTAGAATAATCGGCTTATTTAGGAAGGGTTAGCTATATCCTTTTTTCGAAAATTAGGCTATCATGGAATGAATTTGGAAGGGTTAGTTTTTACTTATAAAGCAAGCATTTCCTATATAGGAAGTAATGGAGAGGATACGATGGAAAGTCAGTTTCAGACGAATGAAATTATAGATGTTTGTTTGCTTGCAGGGAAAATCATGCTCCAAAACGGGGCGGAAACCTCCAGGGTGGAAGATACGATGGTTAGGATAGCGGCCGCTTTTGGTTGTGATGAATCGCATAGCTTTTCAACGCCGACAGGAATTATCTTCTCCTTGGATGGGGAACACCCCGCCTCTAAGCTAATCAGGGTTTCCCAAAGGTCCACTGATTTACACAAGGTGACGTTAGTGAACAGCATTTCCCGTAGCATATCAAGTCGGGAAATGACGCCACAGCAAGCTTATTCCCGTCTGAAGGAAATAGAAAAGGAAGGCATGGGGTATTCCGTGTGGGTACAGATTTTTGCAGCCTTCATATCAAGTGGTTGTTTTTTAATTATGTTCCAAGGACAGTGGAGTGATTTTATCTGGTCGTGTATCGCCGGAGGGTTAGGGTTTTCTTGCCTGCTGTATTTGCATTGGTTATTGGAGGTCCGTTTTTTTGCCGAGTTTATCGCTTCGTTAGTTGTGGGCATGGCCGCTATGTTATTTGTGCAATTCGGTTTGGGTAGTCAGTTGGATAAGATCATTATTGGAGCCGTGATGCCACTTGTGCCGGGATTATTAATTACGAATGCAGCAAGGGATTTAATTGCAGGGCATTTAGTTTCAGGGCTGTCCAAAGGAGCAGATGCAGGTTTGACCGCCTTGGCCATTGGTACTGGGATTGCGGTTGCCTTTGTTTTCCTATGATGTTGGGGAGGTAGAAAAATGATTGCACAGTTAATTACAAGTTTTATTGCCTCTGCTGCATTTGGAGTCATTTTCAATGTGCCAAAAAAATCGTTGATTCAATGTGGTACGGTTGGAATGGTAGGTTGGTTTCTCTATTATTATCTGGTCGAAAATGAGATAAATAGCATTGCTGCTACATTGGCAGCGGCATTCCTCGTAGCAGTTATCAGCCAATATTTTGCGAAGAGGTATAAAACACCGATTACAATCTTTAATGTGTCAGGGATTATCCCACTCGTACCTGGGGGACTATCCTATGATGCGATGAAGCATTTTGTGGAAAATGATTTCAATATGGCCGTCCAGCTGGCAGCAAAAGCATTTATGCTAGCAGGGGCGATTGCCATGGGTTTGATTTTTGCTGAGGTTATGAATCAGTTAGTGAATAAATACAATAAAAGAAAATTAAAGAGGCTAAATAAGATATAGAAATAGCTGGAATGTTACCAAATAGGAAAAGAGGGGAAAAATGATCCCCCTCTTTTCCTATTTGGGTTAAATTGAATCCTTCATCCCCGTATTAGCCTTGACTAATATTTCATCATATTTCTTGGCATCCGCTTTTTTACTGGACAACAAGGTTCCTACGATTGCAGCGATAAAGCCAATCGGGATGGAGATGATTCCTGGATTTTCAAGAGGAAAGAGCGGATTCCCTACAAAGATGGCATTCCCATCCGGAGACCAGACATTCGGGCTTAAGAACACGAGCAACAGGGAGCTGACTAGGCCGACAAGCATGCCTGTGACTGCTCCGGCTGTGTTGAAGCGTTTCCAGAATACCGTAAAGAGAATGATGGGAAGATTGGCGCTAGCGGCAACGGCAAAGGCAAGGGATACAAGGAAGGCAACATTCATATTTTGGGCAAATAGAGCAAGGATGATGGAAAGGATGGACACACCGATGGATGCCCAACGAGCGGCTACGACTTGTTCTTTATCAGTGGCTTCACCTTTACGAATGATATGACCATAAAAATCATGGGCAAAGGCGGAGGCGGCAGATAGAACAAGACCGGCCACAACCGCTAAGATGGTAGCAAAAGCAACGGCTGATACAAAGGCGAAAAGGAAATCTCCGCCTAGGGCTTCAGCAAGCAAGGGAGCAGCCATATTGCCAGCAGAATTCGCTCCAACGATTTTGTCATACCCTACGAAGGCTGCTGCCCCGAATCCAAGGAATATGGTCATGATATAGAAAATTCCAATGATCCATGTAGCATAGACCACGGACTTTCGCGCAGTGATGGCATCTTTCACTGTAAAGAATCGAATGAGTATATGCGGAAGTCCAGCCGTTCCTAGCACGAGGGCCAGATTGAGTGATAAAGTGTCCAATGGATCTTTAAACTTGTTTCCTGGGTTCAGGAAATCACCTCCGAGAGGAGTGGCTGTTTTCATCTGCCGGAACATCTCCAACACACTGAAGTCGAATTTTGCCAGTACGATAATGGAGATGATGAATGTCCCGGCCATCAATAAAACGGCTTTGACGATTTGCACCCAGCTAGTTGCGGTCATCCCACCAAATACGACGTATACGGTCATTAAAACCCCAACAATGATAACGGAGTATAAGTAATCGATTCCAAGTAATAATTTTATGAGGGCGCCTGCACCGACAAGTTGGGCAATCATATAAAAGGTAGAAATGGAAATCGTATTTAAAGCAGCCACGCCGCGTACCTTCTTTTCATTGAAGCGTGCAGCAATCATGTCGGCAAGAGTGTATTTCCCAAGATTACGAAGGGGCTCGGCTACAATATAGAGTACGACGAGGTAAGCGACTAGAAAACCGATGCTATAGAAGAACCCATCGAATCCAGAGAGTGCGACCATCCCCGCAATTCCCAGAAATGAAGCGGCGGACATATAGTCCCCGGCTATTGCCCAGCCATTTTGCCAACCGGTTAGACTGCTATCCGCCGTATAGAAGTCAGCTGTCGTTTTGGTGCGGCGTGAGGCAAAGAAGGTTATGACCAAGGTTAGACCGACTATGAGAAGAAATAAGACAAAAGCAAGTACATTCATGCCCTCTTCACCCCCTTCCTTTCGCTTCTTTTATAATATGTTCGACAAGCTTGTCGAAAGTTGCAGCCTTTTTGGAGTAAAGCACACATAGGGTCCATGTCATGATGAATTGTGCGAAGGCAAGCACCCAGGCCCAACTGATAGCGCCGAAAGCATTTGAATTCAGGACTGTAGAATAGGAAGTGAGAATGGGTAAGGAGAAATAAAAGACCATGAAAAAGATGGAAAGTGGAACGATGAACTTACGTTTTTTTCTAAGGAGATCTTGAAATGATGGTGATTGGACAATTCCGGTGTAATTTGTGGAAGCGCTTACTTTTTGATCTTCAGCCATTGATTCATTTGATGGCAATGTGGTTCCCCCTTTATAAATCAAGATAATTTACCTAGTGGAGCCCGATAACACTCTCAGTATATATTTATTAGAATATTTTGTAAATTTAATTTTAAAAAAATCCCCTTTTTTTGTTCGACATAGAATTTAGTAAAGCGTAGAAAAGAAATCTTCGTTCATTTGTTACATATAAAGGCAGCCATCATTAAGGAAAAGTTAAGCTTCTTTCGTAATACTGATTTCATCATACATCTTTAAAAAAGCAGGCTGATGTTGTCAGGTTTTCTTTTATATATATAAAGGGGTAGGATTAAAATATATTTACAGGAGGATTTTGTCGGGAGGGAGACTTTTGATGAAGGTATTAGTGGTAGAGGATAATGCTTCATTATTAGAGTCAATGAGGCAAATTTTAGAGGATGAATATGAAGTGGATACAGCTGATAACGGGGAAGATGGGCTCTTTTTGGCCCAGCAACGTATATACGATATCATTCTTTTGGATGTAATGCTTCCGGGTATGGATGGATTCGAGATCATCCGCCAAATGAGGAACGCCAAAATTGATACGAGTGTTTTATTTTTAACCGCAAAAGATTCCCTGGAGGATCGGGTAAAGGGCCTGGAACTTGGAGGGGATGATTACTTGGTCAAGCCATTTCAGGCAGCCGAGCTTAAGGCAAGAATACGGGCTCTTCTGCGTAGGAGTGGAATTCTTTCGCTTGAGCAAGGTTGGAAGTACCGAGGAATTCAATTGTTGGAGAAGGAAAAGGGTATTTTGGTAGAGGGTGAGGCGGTAAGACTAACGCTGAAGCAATATGAATTGCTCGAATACCTCATTCAAAACAAAGGAAAAATCCTTACCCGTGAACAGATTTTTGACCGCATCTGGGGGTTTGACTCCGATACGACGATTGCAATCGTTGAAGTGTTTGTGCACCATTTAAGAAAGAAATTGGAACCCTTTCAATACCATAAGGACTTACAGACTATCCGAGGAATTGGCTATATGTTAAAACAACCTTAAGGGGGGTTAGCATGTTTCAAAAAACGAGGCTTCAGTTGACATTATTGAATTCAATCGTCTTCATAGTTCTTATTGCGATATTAAGCAGAACAATTTATTTCTATACGGAAAATCAGATTTATAAAGAAGTGAATGACTCCTTACGTGAGCAAAGGATTGGGGGAATGCCGGGGGGAATTCGTCCCCCAGGTGAATTTCAGTTAGGCCCAGGTCCGAGTGTGATCGTTTGGGGTCCGAATGAAACAATCATTGAGCCAAGGTTAAACGAAAACAGTTTCTTCAAGGTCAATGAACCAGAGTTTTTCCCGAAAACGTTTGATGAGATTGAAGAAATTTCTGTCGATGGTGCTACATACCGGGCGGTTTCCACACAGGTAGAAACAGAATACGGAAAAATGACGTGGCAATTCATTCGGAATGTAGATTCGGAAAAAGCTATGCTCAATCGCTTATTGCTCATATTGCTCATGGGTGGGGGGATTGGAAGCCTTTTGGCCATTGGAGCTGGTTACCTTTTGGCGGGGAGGGCCCTCATCCCGATAAAAAAATCATGGGAGCAACAGCAGCAGTTCGTTTCCGATGCTTCGCATGAAATCAGGACACCGCTTGCTGTCATTCAATCGAGAGCCGATTTGTTGTTTCAATCACCTTCCGCGACAATCGAAGATAAAGCGGTCGATATATCGATTATTTCTAAAGAAGTGCGACGTTTGAATAAGTTAGTTACAAGCCTTTTAACCTTGACTCGAACGGATTCCAATCAAATTGAGGTTACAAAAGGAAGGTTTTTCTTCGATGAAGTCATTAGCGAGATTGTTGAACAGTATATCGATATAGCCTCTTTTCAGAATAAAACAATGGTTAGCTTAGTCCCGGAGCAGGTTGAGTTTTTCGGGGATAAAGAAAGAATTCATCAATTACTGGTGATATTAGTCGATAATGCATTGAAGTTTACGGAAAAAGGCGGGAAGATTTCGATAACCTGCGTCAAGAGCGCTTCGTCCATCATTCTATCTGTAGAAGATGATGGGAAGGGGATTCCTCAAGAGGAACTATCGAAAATCTTTGATCGATTTTATCAAGTGGAACAATCCCGTTCCTTAAACGAAGGGTCAGGGCTTGGTCTCTCTATTGCCAAGTGGATTGTCCAAATGCATCAAGGGATTATTAAAGTGACGAGTGAAGAGAGAAAACGCACGCGTTTCGAAATTACCTTTCCAAAAAAACCAAAGATATAAATAAAAAGATAGGCTCTAATTTCCCCTTTTATCTTAAGGGAAAGTTAAGGGTCTTTTTTAACCCTAAGTTTTTTTGATCGTTGCTGTTTCGTTAGATGTGGATATAGAGAAACCAGTTGGGGAAACTTTTAATAAAATGGGTTTGTCAGTTACCAAATATTGTATTGTGCTTATAGAAAAAAATTAATTGCACTACAAAAAATATTAGTATAGTATATAAAATTGAAGAGGTACGGACAAGGTATTTTGGCTAAAAGAGAAAACGCTTGCATAATTCTTTTAAGGTACCAGTTAAAATAAATTAAATTCACCTAAGTGGAGGCCGCATAATGAAATTTCTGATAGCAATTTTAGGGCTGATCGTCGTTTTTGGACTTGCTGTATTAGTGAGCAGTGACCGTAAGAAAATCAAAGTTAAACCAATCATCATAATGATCCTGATTCAGCTTATCTTGACGTATATATTATTAAATACGAAGTTTGGTCTTGTCATCATCAATGCTATTGCTGACGCATTTGGAATGCTTTTGAAATGGGCCAATGAAGGGGTAACATTCGTCTTCGGCGGAATCGTCAATGAAGGCGCATCACCGTTCTTTTTAAATGTTCTTCTTCCGATTGTCTTTATATCCGCCTTAATTGGTATTTTACAGTATTTAAGAATCCTTCCATTCATTATGAAGTGGATTGGTTTACTAATCAGTAAAATAAATGGGATGGGTAAGCTTGAATCCTATAATGCGGTTGCTTCGGCTATCGTTGGTCAATCAGAAGTATTCATTACTTTGAAGAAACAGCTGGGTGCCATACCGCCTTCACGTATGTACACGCTTTGTGCATCGGCCATGTCCACTGTATCCATGTCGATTGTAGGAGCTTACATGACTATGGTTGAGCCAAGGTATGTGGTGACAGCCATTGTTATTAACATGTTTGGTGGATTTATTATCGCTTCTATCATCAATCCATATACAGTTTCCGAGGAAGAAGATATTCTCGCTGTTGAAGAAGGGGCAGAAAAGCAATCCTTCTTCGAGATGCTCGGAGAATATATCATGGATGGATTCAAAGTGGCGATAACTGTTGCTGCCATGTTAATTGGTTTTGTCGCATTAATCGCTGGTATAAACAGCTTATTCGACTTGATTCTAGGTATTAGCTTCCAAGAAATCCTAGGATATATCTTTGCTCCATTTGCCTTCATCATGGGTGTTCCGGCATCTGAAATTGTATCTGCTGGTGGAATCATGGCCACTAAATTAGTGACGAATGAATTCGTTGCCATGTTGAGCTTAGCGGATGCTGGATTCAGTGAGAGAACTTTAGGTATTGTATCGGTGTTCTTGGTATCTTTTGCAAACTTCTCATCAATCGGGATTATCGCTGGTGCAGTTAAAGGACTAAATGAAAAGCAAGGGAACGTTGTGGCACGATTTGGCTTGAAGTTACTTTATGGTGCGACGCTTGTCAGCATTCTATCAGCCATCATCGTCAGTGTCATCCTTTAATAGGTTCCAGGCTATAATAAATGATTATGTAAGGCACTTAGGTTGATTCCTAAGTGCCTCTTTTTATAGAATGGCATGACATGAAGGAGTGTAGCGCCATCCAATCTTCAAGAGACTAGAAGGGTTTTCTTGTTTGGATATGTAATAATAAAACAAAATAAATAGTCGGAAAGGGTGCCAAGTGTGACAGTGAATGATAGAGAGATCGCGACCTTTGCAGGGGGATGCTTTTGGTGTATGGTAGCTCCCTTTGATGAAATGGATGGAATGATTGAAGTGACTTCGGGTTATACGGGCGGGAAGGTTCGCAACCCCCGTTACAAGCAGGTGATTTCAGGTCAGACCGATCATGTAGAAGCGGTTCAGCTAGTGTTTGATCCTCGCCTCATTTCTTATAAAGATTTACTTCGGATATTCTGGCAGCAGATTGACCCTACCGATGTTGGTGGACAATTTTCTGATAGGGGTAATCAATATAAATCTGCGATATTTTATCATAATGATCGTCAACGATTAGAAGCCGAGGAGTCTAAGAAAGAATTAATGGAGAATAATCTGTTCGATGACCCCATCGTAACGGATATTTTACCGGCCATGGAGTTTCATCCTGCCGAGGAATATCACCAGGATTTCCATAAAAAGAATCAATTTAGGTACGCCTTGTATCGTAAGGGTTCAGGCCGCGATGCTTTCTTAAAAGAAAACTGGCCTAAGGATCAATCCCACCTTAAGGAAATCTTGACTGAGAGGCAATTTTTCGTTACACAGGAAAATGGGACAGAGCCACCTTTTGACAATGAGTACTGGGATCATTTTAAAGAAGGCATCTATGTGGATGTCGTTTCTGGAGAGCCCCTATTCAGCTCCAGGAATAAGTATGATAGTGGATGTGGATGGCCAAGCTTTACAAAGCCGATCATGTCTGCCAGTGTTCATGAAAAGATTGACGTAAGCTATCGATCTACCCGTACTGAGGTGCGGAGCAGGGAAGGCGATTCCCATCTAGGACATGTGTTTTCGGATGGTCCTGCCCCCAAGGGAACTCGTTATTGCATCAATTCGGCTGCACTTCGGTTCATCCCTAGAAATGAAATGGAAGAGGAAGGATACGGAGACCTATTATTGCTATTTCAAATGAAGTGATGTTGTTGAGGGATGGAAGATGCAAGATAATTCATAAGCATATGAAAAGGACCAAACTCCATTATGGAATTTGGTCCTTTTCATTAGTTTTTATAATTTAAATGAACTCTTCAAGCTAACGATTTGATTGAAGACGAGCTGATCGGATGACGTAAGTTTAGGATCGACATTGTAATAGCCATGTCTGAAAAACTGGAATTTATCCTGTGGCTTGACGTCTTTCATATTAGGCTCAACAAATCCTTGTAAGACTTCTATGGAATCAGGGTTAACCCGCTCTAAAAATGATTTTTCTTCTTCTTCATTTTGCTCATTATCCAAGATTAAAGGTTGGAAGTTACGGAATTCTGCTGAAATAGCTTGTGTAGCTTCGACCCAGTGAAGTGTCCCTTTCACCTTACGGCCGGTGAAACCAGATCCGCTCTTTGTTTCAACATCATATGTGCAATGAAGCTCAATGACATTTCCAGCCTCATCTTTTATCACGTCTTCGCATTTAATGAAATAAGCGTGTTTCAAACGGACTTCATTACCCGGGAAAAGACGGAAGTACTTTTTCGGTGGATTCTCCATGAAATCATCTTGCTCGATGTATATTTCACGTGAAAATGGAATTTGTCGAGTACCCATCTCAGGTACTTCGGGATTGATTTCAGCTTCAAGCATTTCAACTTCACCTTCTGGATAGTTGGTGATGACGACTTTAAGTGGCTTTAAAACACCCATGGTACGTGGAGCCTTCAGCTTCAAATCCTCACGGACAAAGTGATCAAGCATTTGGGAATCGACGACACCACTCGTTTTAGCAACACCTATTTCCTGGCAGAAAGCACGAATCGCTTCCGGTGTATATCCCCGTCTCCGTAAACCGGAGATGGTAGGCATACGTGGATCATCCCAGCCGTCGACAAATTTCTCATCGACAAGCTGTTTCAATTTACGCTTGCTCATCACCGTATTCGTCAGGTTTAAACGGCCAAATTCATATTGTTGTGGTTTGCTTTCCATTTCACAATTATCAACAATCCAGTCATAAAGCGGACGTTGATCTTCAAACTCCAACGTACAGATGGAATGAGTGACGCCTTCAATGGCATCCTCAATTGGGTGAGCAAATGCATACATCGGATAGATGCACCATTTATCTCCTGTATTGTGGTGTTCCGTATGGGAAATACGGTAAATAACAGGATCCCGCAGGTTAATATTTGGCGAGCTCATATCGATTTTTGCACGCAATACCTTTTGGCCATTCTCAAATTCGCCGTTACGCATCTTTTCAAATAGCTCAAGGTTTTCCTCAACCGTTCTATTGCGGTAAGGGCTATCTTTTCCAGGTTCCGTTAATGTTCCACGATATTCACGGATTTGGTCTGCATTTAGGTCATCCACATAGGCTAGACCTTTAGTGATTAGCAATACAGCCTTTTGATACATCTTATCAAAGTAATCGGAAGCAAAGAAAAGGTTATCCCAGTCATAACCAAGCCATTTGACATCTTCCTTGATGGAATTGACATACTCAATATCTTCCTTCAATGGATTCGTGTCATCGAAACGCAGGTTCGTTTTCCCATTGAATTCATCAGCCACACCAAAATTCAGTATGATGGATTTTGCGTGCCCGATGTGTAAGTAACCATTTGGCTCAGGAGGGAAACGGGTGACGATATGATTATGTTTTCCGGACTCTAGATCATCGTTTATAATATTTTTAATAAAGTTTGAAGAGTTATGTTCCAACAGAATTCGACCTCTTTCATTTATATACTTCTTTTAATTTTACCTGTATATATACCATAAATACAGACATTTTTCCATGTTCGAGCCGGAATGGGGGGAGTGAGGATATATTCTGAAACAATTCATCTAGTATTTAGTTTGCACATTTGGGAAGAATATATCCCTGAAACTTTGGTGGCAACTGATAAATCTATATAACTAGTATTGTTCAGAAAAGAAGCAATGCAGAGTTTCTCTGCATTGCTTCGGATGGTGTCATTTAAAATACAGTCGTTTGTAAAAATTCCTTCGTCCGTTCTTCTTTTGGATTGGAGAAAAATTCCGTAGGTGGGCCGCTTTCTATCACACGTCCGTTGTGCATGAAGACAATCCAGTCTCCTACTTCACGGGCAAAGCTCATCTCATGGGTCACGACGACCATTGTCATGCCTTCAATGGCCAGTTCCTTCATTGTCGCTAATACTTCACCGACAAGTTCCGGGTCGAGAGCGGAAGTGGGTTCGTCAAAGAGTAGGATATCCGGTTTCATGGCTAGTGCCCGAGCTATGGCAACCCGTTGTTTTTGCCCACCCGATAGTTTGCTTGGGTAGACATCCGCTTTATCCGAGAGTCCCACTTTAACCAATAACTCTTTTGCTTCCTTAATGGCTTGGGCCTTAGGGACCTTCTTGACGTGAGTAGGTGCTTCTATAATATTCTCAAGCACTGTCATATGTGGGAAAAGGTAAAAATGCTGAAAAACCATGCCCACTTTTTCCCGAATCTTATTAATATCATGTTTTCCAGGCTGAATCTCTGTTCCCTCGATCAGGATCTGTCCACTGTCCTTTTTCTCTAAATAGTTCAAGCAACGGAGCAATGTACTTTTACCAGAGCCACTAGGGCCTATCAGGCAGACTACATCGCTATCCAGCACCTTCATATCGATATCCTTAAGCACATGAAGATCTCCATATGATTTATTCAAGTTTCTTATGCGAATCATTTCTTTTTGTTCCATGTTCATTTCCCCCTATCGATCGCTAATGGACAGTTTCTTTTCGAATGCATTGACGGCTATGGTTAAGATTGCTACAAGTATCAAGTAATAGACGGCTACAATCAGAAGGTAAGTCATTTCATCAAAGTTATTAGATCCTAACGTAGTGGCAACGTTAAAGAGCTCATTCATTGAGATGAATGCGGCTAATGAGGAATCCTTAAGGCCGATGATGAATTGATTGCCTAGTGGTGGCAGTGCACGGCGGAAAGCCTGTGGCAGGATGATTCTTCTTAGTGTGAGAGACTTGCTCATTCCTAGCGAGCGACCAGCTTCCACCTGTCCTTTGTCGATGGATTGAATCGTTCCACGAAGTATTTCCGAAATATAAGCACCGTTATGGAAGGCGAGTGCAAGAGATGCTGCCCAAAAATCAGGAAGCAGGAAGATGTTACTAATACCAAAGTAAAGGATGAATATTTGTACGATCAATGGTGTACCCCGGACTAGGAATACATAAGCATCTGAAATCCATGCGAGGATCTTAATATTAGAAATTTTTAAGAGTGCAAAAAGTAATCCGATGACGGTCCCCACTAAAATGGATACGACAGTAAGCTCCAAGGTGAGGAGCATGGCTCGGATGAACACATCCGAAGAGCTAAATAATGTATCAAAGAAATGTGAAAAACTTGGCAATGGAACAACTCCCTTTCTATCTATCTTTATTCAGGTTTGGTCGTGATATCTTCACCAAAGTACTTTTTGCTGATTTCAGCAAGCGTTCCGTCTTCACGGAGATTGTCGAGTGCTGCATTGACACGTGCGAGCAACTCAGGGTTATCTTGTGGCAGTACAATCGCCTGCTCACTCCGTTCAATCAATTGTCGTCCTTCAATTTCAAAGCCTTCTTTCACGGCTTCTTTTCCGGTGACAAAATCCGTTATGACAGCATCATGACGCCCTCCGCTCAATGCTTTAAGGGCCGTGATGTCGCTATCATAGGTTTTTACATTGGTTGTATATTCTTCAGCGGTGTTTGCGTATGTAGAACCTTTAGACGCGGCTACTTCTTTTCCTTTTAAATCCTCGATTGTCTCGATATCACTATCAGGGCGCACAAAGATTTGAGGACCAGAGTAGTAATAGGGAGTAGAGAAGGAAACGTGTTTACTACGCTGTTCATTGATGGTATGACTGGCAACAGCTGCATCTGCCCGACCAGTCTTGACCCCTTCAACAATTCCTTTGAATTTTATTCGCTTAGGAACTGCTTCAAGTCCTAATTCTTTGGCAATGGCCGTTCCCACCTCGACATCAAATCCAGTTACAGTCATGTCATCATTGACATAGCTGAATGGTTTGAATTCACCTGAGGAAGCGAAGATGAACTGATCCTCATTAATCAGCTTACTACCATCTTCAAGCTGATCCTTCTCAGCACAGCCGGACATGAGACCAAGAATGACCAATAATGCAAGAATGAATTTTACTGATAATTTCATGATTATTTCTAATCCCCCTTTTAGGTACTGATAAAGTGTTTTATACCCAACATGTCTTCTGTCATAACCTCCAATTTTGGGAAGAACGTCCCAAAATGTCCAAATATCAAAAAAAATCGTCCTTAATCAGCCCATTCTTGTCTTTTAATCTCTTTTACTATGCAATTCTTAGAGGTTCTAGGACTTTGCATTTACTTCTTCTCCCGTTATGTTCAAGCCACTGGATAGCTGGGTGTCTATCAAGTCATTGAAAATCCAATCGAAAAAAATCCCCCTTATTAAAACGGTACGCAAGTGGAAACCACCGAAGAAATAATAAAAAAGCCGGTATACGGGGATGTATTACCTTCCAATCCGGAGTGGGTGTTGAAAGCAGTACAGGTTTCAGACAAGGATTATCGTGCTTATTAATCGGGGAGTAATGGACTGACTTTAACATTGCTGACGAAATAAAGTATAATAGAGCCAAAAAGACGAAGGGCAGTTGGGATAATGGTGAACAACTTTGTGCAAGAGCAATTACAGGCATACCGTGAAAAAAATGAAGATAGAGGACGTTTGATAATAAAATGTCCGGATCAACCAGGCATAGTCGCAACGGTAACGGCTTTTTTAAAAGAATATGAAGCGAATATTGTTGAATTGAGTCAGTATTCCATGAATCCAAATGGCGGGACTTTTTTTACTAGAATTGAATTTGATTGCCCCAACTTAAAAGCGAAATCAGGAGACATGGAAAAAGATTTTCAAGAAATTTCAGAAAAGTTTTCCATGCAATGGACGTTCAATTACGTTAGTGATTTAAAGAGGACGGCGATTTTCGTTTCGAAAGAACCACATTGTCTACTTGAGTTGTTATGGGAGTGGCAAAGCGGCAATCTACTAGCAGATATAGCGATGGTCATCAGTAATCATGAAGATACTAGGGAAATTGTCGAATCCATGAATATTCCTTTTTATTATATTCCGGCAAATAAAGAGATTCGTAAAGAAGTGGAAGCGCAGCAGCTTAAATTGCTGGAGGACTTTAAAATTGATTTAATCGTATTGGCTCGATATATGCAGATTTTGACACCCGATTTCGTGGCAGCCCATCCGAATAAAATCATCAACATCCATCATTCATTCCTACCTGCATTCATAGGGGCTCGACCTTATGAACGCGCATATACCCGCGGTGTTAAGTTGATAGGGGCAACATCCCACTATGTGACAAATGATTTAGATGAAGGTCCCATCATCGAGCAGGACATAGAACGTGTCGATCACCGTGACTCTGCAGAAGAGATGAAGAAAATTGGTCGTTCTGCAGAACGCAGGGTACTTGCTCATGCTGTGAAGTGGCATTTGGAAGACCGTGTTCTTGTTCATGAAAACAAAACAGTCGTCTTTTAAAAACAAAAACCCTCTATTGGCAAGTAGCCTTGCCAATAGAGGGTTTTACTTTGGAAACCGGCAACTTAGTAAGTATATTCCACTCTTACTGTAGCGGTAATGTTCAATTCACCAGGTTGGATGGGGGTAGTGGCTGCTTTGGTGTAGGAACTGGTTTGGAAAAGAACAGGAGGAGTTGTTTCCGACATTTCTTCAACGAGAGTGGGAATGGGGTTTAAGGTAACTCCTATCGTTCTCGCCATGGAGAGTGCTTTTTCATAAGCATTCTTTAAAGCTAGTGAAAGGGCTTGATTGTAATAGACCTCTGGAGTGGACAAGGAAAAACGGATATTGGAGATGGAATTGGCCCCATTGCTGACAGCCGTGTCAATTATGATGCCAATGGCCTCAATCTCAGTTGTTTGGACTTGGATTATATAATGGACCTTATAATTTTTAAACTGTTCTTTTCCACCAACATAATCATATTGCGGGTCAATCCTATATTCACTCGTTTTCAATTGATCTTCGGAAATGCCAATGGACTTCAGTCCAGCAATGACTCGTGCAATGCTTTGTGAATTGGCTTGTTGAGCCTTCCGGGGGTCCTCATCCTCTGTTATGACCCCCAGGGTAATGGTCGCCTGATCAGGGGCAGCCTGAAGCGTCTCAGAGCCGGACACCTTTAAAGCGTGAGGGTTATCAAGATAATTTCGATTGGGGGTGCTAAATTCCTGATTCATAAGACACCAACCTTTTATAAAAGTGAGTTTATCCTATTGTACGGGACCGTAAGGGAAAACATGCTCCCTTTTGTTGAAGGATTGATCGAAAGAATAAGGATATAAAAAAACACTCGGTTTCAAACCGAGTGCATGTTATTTATGAATGACCTGGACCCTGCCAACTTGGCCGTCTGTCAACCGTACTTTTATTCCATGTGGGTGACTGCTAGAGTTTGTTAAGATGTCCTTTACTGTACCACTTGTTAGTTTTCCGCTTCGTTGATCTGCTTTCAGTACAATGTCTACAGAGGTTCCTGGAGTGATATCTTTTCGGTTTTTACCGTTCATTTTACTTCAATCCCTTTTAGAGGTATTTGCAAGTTACTGCAGTCCCTTCAGTATAAGGAAAACAGTTGTTATAGTCGAGAATAATAGGGCAATGTACGCTAGGTATCCGTTATTACCGAATTTTCTTGAGGGGCTCGACTGCAGGACCTTCCATAACTTCTCCAGTAATAGAGTAACGTGAGCCATGGCACGGACAATCCCAAGTCCTATCCCCACTGTTCCACGCGACTTCACATCCCATATGGGTACATGTCGAGTCCACGATGAATAGTTGACCTTCTTTATCTCGGTAACACCCAGCCTTATCCCCATTCACTTTGACAATGGCCCCTTCATCCAATCCTAGGTCGTCTGGCTTTTTATGAAGGATGGAAAGCTTGCCCTGAATCATATGCTTCGCGACATCCGCATTATCTTTCACCATGTTTTTCATTCCATCTAATCTGGCGGGATCATACAAGTCCGCATATCGGTTATCCTTTTGTAAAATGCGGTCAGTCAAGATTTTTGCGGCAATGGTTCCATTTGTCATGCCCCATTTTGCATAACCGGTTGCAATGAGCACCCGGGGATGATTGGGGGTTGCCGGGCCAACGAATGGCAGGTCATCAGGCGTCACGATATCCTGAGCCGACCAACGGTAAGGGATGTCCTCCACTTTGAAATAGTGGGAGCCAAAATCCTGTAAAGCCTCATAATGGTTTATTGTGGATATACCTTGCCCGGTTTTATGCCCTTCTCCGCCTACAAGAATCAGCTTTTCACCATTGTCGTTTTCCGTATAGCGAAGGGAACGGGAAGGGCTATCCGCGCTATAAAACATGCCTCCCGGATATTCCTGTTTCATCCTAATGCCAAGGACATAGGATCTTTTTACATGGACCCGTGCAAAGTATAAACCCATCTCATCATTAAAAGGAAAATGAGAAGCGACGATGACATGGTTGCATTTAATTTTATGACCATCCTCAGTCAGAACGGTCGGATTCTCTCCATCTTCAATCTTCATGGCTGTCGTATGTTCAAAGATTTTCCCGCCACCATCCAGAATGGGGGAGGTAAGTCCCAGTAAATATTTCAATGGATGGAACTGTGCCTGGTCCTTCATGATTACCGCGGCTTTGCATGGAATGGAGAAGGGTATAGTGTCGGTATAATCACCGGGAATACCGAGTTTACGATAGGCCCTCAATTCTTTTTGAATCTTACTAACATATTCTTCAGTATTTGCATACACATAAGCATCTTGTTTAGATAAATTACATTCTATAGAATGTTCCTCGACCAATTCCTTGATTAAATTCATTGCTTCAGTATTTGCTTCATAGTATAGTTTTGCCTTTTCCTCGCCATGCGCTGCAATTAGCTTGTCATAAACCAGTCCATGCTGGGCGGTAATCTTGGCTGTTGTATGTCCTGTGGTTCCGTTTAGGATCTCGCTCGCCTCAATGAGTGTGACTTGAACTCCTTGCTTGGCTAATAGATAAGCGGAAGTTATGCCTGTGATCCCGCCCCCAACAATCAAGACATCTGTTTTAATATCTTCTTCTACCTTGGGGAATGAAGGAAAAGTCAATGTACTTCTCCAGAAGGGTTCAGGATACTGTGGGAGTTCTGTATTTTTTTCAGTCATTTTTAAATTCCTCCAGACGTTTAGGAATGGTTTCCGTTTATTACCATTCCCTTTCACCTAGCTTTTTATCCTCTTTTTGGTAGATGGATGTTATAAAAAGGAAATGGTTTGCATTGTATACAAAAATGTATACATGTAAACAAAATAAGATAGTTTGTAAACAATATAGTAAACATGTTTACAAACACGTATACATGGCTATATACAAGGTGTGTACACACTTGTTACTAATGTATACAAAATGAATACATATTTTAGGAAAAGGTATATCTATCGAATCATTGACTATTATGGTATTTTTTTCTATTCTTATTAAAGTACACTGTCTGGCATTTTTTTAAAAAAAGGGGATGTTTTAAGATGAGTTCTAGAATCGCAGCAGTAGATGTAGGTAATGATGCTATCAAAGCTATTTTTGGAAAACTAGAGTCTGAACTATATATACCGAATGTCATTGCAAAAGATATTGAGGACCGGCCGGTCATCGGGATAGAGGAACTGGATGAGAATAACCCATTGGATGGAATTCATATAAGAGTTCACTCACCAGCACTTCAAGATAATAATGCTATTTACCGTGTTGGGAATTTAGCGACAAAAAGTGATAACCCTACAGAATTGGATTTAGGCAGCAGTAAATCGGAAGAAGACCAAACGTTGATCATGCTTTTTGCGGCACTGGCATTGGATGCGGCTAAACAGGGGAACAATGATCGCTTCAAAAAGGTTAATAATGTCGTCGAAGCGAACTATACGTTGGGTACGGGCCTTCCGCTCCGTGAAGTGAAGGAAGGGAAAGATGTCGGATATCGCTCGAAATTAGTGGGTTCGGTTCACCAAGTGGAATTTTTAATCACGCCTAAATATCAGGGATTGAAAGTGAATATTAAATTTGATGAAGTGAAGGTCTATCCTGAAGGGTTTGCAGCTTATATCAATCTAGTAATGGACAATGATTTGAACATCATTAACCGTGAGCTGATCGACAAAAGAATTCTTATTCAAGATATCGGCGGACTTTCGACAGATATCGCGGTCATTAAGAACCGTAAAGTGGATGATGATAAAGCACAAGGGTTTAACCTTGGTGTGGCTGAAGCACTCGAATCAATTCGTGAGGAAATCAGGAAGAAACATGGTGTCGAATTGGACAGCAGACGTGACGTGGTGGAGATTATCACGAAAAAAAACGACCGGAACCATATAATGGTCCGTGGAAGTCGGACAAGTGTGCATGATATTGTCGACCGCATTTTAGGGGAGCTTGCAAAAAAACAATATCGTCATCTTCGCAACGTTTGGAAAAAGAATTCACAGACGGAGATTTGCTACTTCGTAGGTGGGGGTTCAATTGTACTGAAGGATTACTTGAAAACACTCAATCAAAACTTTGATGGGTACAATATCGACTTTTTTGAAGATGAAAGAGAAAGCGTTTGGATGATGGCCAACGCCTATTACAAGCTGATTTCCGACTTTAAACGCCGGAATTCAAAGGAAGAGCAACAATCTCAACATAAGAAGAAAGAACAACGTACAGGTTCAGTTAAATAGGTGAGAAAATGAAAAAAACAGCTTCTTCTGAAATCAAAAGAGGACAGGCCATCACTTTTCGTATCCCTTCAGATGTATCCGATTATACGTTAAGGCAGCTGCAGAAATTAAAGGAAACGGAAAGAAGAAATTTTTCCAGTAAAATTGCTGAGTATGTTCTTGATGGCGTTGGGCAATCCTCTCATCAGGAACGGGAGATGGTTGCCTTGCCCATGCCGAATAAGCTTAGTAAATCTCAGCGTGACTGGCTAAAGCATTCCCACTCAGAAGCAATGCTTGGAACGATTTTGTACCATCTTTTATCCGATCCTTTACGGGCTACGGCCTTGTTGGCCTCACTAAACAGCAATGGAATCAATGAGGATGTCTATGTAAAGGAAGAGGAAGAATTGGTGGAGAGGAGTTTGGAAGAAGAACCGAAGGAATTACCCGAAATGGATCTGGATGATTTTGATTGGAGTTTCGATGAGACTTCAGAACAGTCAGAGCAACCGGAACCAGAAGAGGAAAATCTGGATGATCTTCTTGGCGACTTTCTTGATCAAATGAATCAGTAAAAGAGGAAGGGTATCTGACAAAATGTTGGATATCCTTTTTTTTGATAGGATTCGAAGGGGGTTAAAGGCGAGGATAAGACATGAAAAGAGGAACCGTGATGTCACGGTTCCTCTCTTTTATGCTAAGAAAATGAGTTGGTAAAGAAAAAGAACGGCAAAGATGTATACTAACGGATGGACTTCTTTGAATTTCCCTCTTGCGATTTTTAGTATTGGATATGAGATGAATCCAAGTGCTATACCATTGGCGATACTTGAAGTAAGAGGCATCGTAACAATGACCAAAAAGGCTGGGAAAGATTCGTCGAAATGGGTCCATTCAATCTCATTGATGCTTTTGATCATCATGCTACCAACTATGATCAAGCTAGGTGCAGTGATGGCCGCAATATCTGATACTGCCCCGATAAGTGGGCTGAAGAAAGCAGTGACCAAGAAAAGAATGGCTACGACAAGAGCGGTTAACCCTGTTTTACCACCTGAACCTACACCGGCCGAGGACTCCACGGAGGCGGCAGTAGGGCTTGTACCGAACATGGCTCCGATTGTTGTCCCAACGGAATCCGCGAAGAAAGCACTTCCTGCTTTCTCCAACTTTCCGTCTTTCAATAACCCTGCTTGGCGCACAATCCCGATTAGGGCTCCGGTGGTGTCGAATAGCATAACGAGAAGGATGGAAAACACTACACCATATAGGCCGTAGTTTACAACATCCGCAAAAGAAGTGATTGGATTAGCAACAATGATGCCCTCGGGTAACGATGGCACCGAAACAAAATGTTCAATTTTAAGTTGTCCAGTAAATAGGGCAATGATCGCTGTAATGATCATCCCGATGAAAATGGAACCCTGAATCTTACGGACCATTAAAATGATGGTTATTACCAAACCGATTAAGGTAAGTGCCACTCCTGGGTCTCTGAAGCTCCCTAGGGTCACCAGGTTCGATTCATGACTCGTTACGACCCCAGATAAACGAAGCCCGATAAAGGTGATGAATAGACCAATCCCGGCGCTGATAGCATGTTTCAGATTATTGGGGATCGCTTCAATCAGTTTAGACCGGAAAGAAGTAAGCGATAATATGACGAAGATAATCCCTGTAACAAAGACTGCCGAAAAGGCAACCGTGTACGAGATATCATGCGTGCCTAGGACAGAGTACGCGAAATAGGCATTCAATCCCATCGCAGGAGCAATGACAATCGGATAATTGGCTAGAAAAGCCATGAAAAGAGTACCGACTAAGGTAGCGATGATGGTTGCTGTAAAAGCCTGTTCAAAGGGAACACCAGCATCAGAAAGAATTTTGGGGTTTACAACGATGATATAAGCTAATGTTAAAAAGGTTGTAAGCCCTGCAAGGACTTCTGTCTTAATATTCGTTTTCCGTTCTTTTAATTTAAACATGCGGCCACTCCTTCTTTTTATATACAAAAACTCCTTGTACGGACATTTACAAGGAGGAGACGCCCACCTTTTTCCAGGCAAGTAGCTCAAATAGTATAGTTAGTCAGAAATTTAAAATCTTATAAATTATATTAGAAAAACATCTAAAGCACAATACCATGAAAAATTTTCTCTCAAAAATAGATAATGATATACTAACAAAGAACTTGGAGTAAAGGAAATTGCCTTAGTGTAGAATCAGTAATAAACAATGGATGTAATGATGATTTAAATAAGATATCACAAATATAGAGAGTAGGCCGATACATGACAAATTTCATCGAGCTTGGCATAAGCCCAGAAATTAACACGATATTGAAGCAAACCGGCATAACCAGCCCAACCCCGATACAGGAAAAATCGATACCTGACATAATGGCGGGCCGGGATGTCATCGCAAAAGCACAGACAGGAACGGGGAAGACATTGGCATTTTTGCTTCCAATATTAGAAAAAGTCGACCCAAAAGCTTCCCACGTTCAATCATTAATCGTCACACCGACTAGGGAGTTAGCGTTACAGATAACGGCTGAGCTGAAAAAGTTCGCCAATGAGATCGAGGAATTGCAAGTGCTAGCCGTGTATGGTGGACAAGATGTGGAGCAGCAAATGAAAAAGCTGACACGGAATATTTCTGTCGTGGTAGCTACACCGGGCCGATTATTAGACCATTTACGAAGGGGAACCATTGATTTATCCCAAACCGAAACGCTTGTTTTGGATGAAGCGGACCAAATGCTCCATATTGGATTTTTACCGGAAGTGGAAGAAATCATGGGACAATTGCCGGAGACAAGACAAACGCTGCTCTTTTCCGCGACGATGCCAGAACAAGTCCATCAGTTGGCGAAGCGTTATATGGATAGACCATTGACAGCTGCTGTTAAAGCTGAGCAAGTGACGGTCGAGCAGATCCGTCAACTTGTCATTGAAACGACGGATAGGGCCAAACAGTCCTCACTGATCAGCATCATAAAGGAAGAACAGCCATATCTGGCGATTGTTTTTTGCCGGACAAAGCGCCGTGTTTCTGTTTTGAACGATGCTTTAAAGGCGGCTGGTTTCAACTCGGATGAACTTCATGGAGATCTGTCGCAGGCAAAACGAGAGCGCGTCATGAAAAACTTCCGGGATGCGAAGCTTCAATATTTAGTGGCCACGGATGTTGCTGCGCGTGGGCTGGATGTTGAAGGCGTGACACATGTTTTTAACTACGATGTTCCTGAAGATGCCGAAAGCTATATCCATAGGATAGGACGTACAGGAAGGGCCGGTGAGCATGGATTAGCCGTAACCTTTATTGCTACGAAGGATCTTCAGCTTTTGAGTGATATTGAAAAAGGTATTTCAATGAAAATTGAACGGAGAAAGATCGAAGGGGTTAAGATGTTCCAGCCGGGCGAAGTCGAGAATAAACGGAAGCGTCATGACCGCGACTCGTCTGAAGGGGAAGCACGTCGTCCACGTTCGGGTGGTGGACGCCGTCATAGAGAAAGAATCGATACGCGAGGTCCGAACCGAGGAAGTCACCGCTCCGCTAATCAGGCCGACAATCGTGAGTTGAGTCTAGAGAATACACGTGAGGGCTTTGCAAACCGAGGTCCTAAACGCGAGAACACACGAGGAGATAAAAGGGATGAAAGTCGGGGACGTAGTCGCGACAATGCCCGAGGAGAACGACAAGGAGGGAGTCAAAGCAGAAGGGGGAATACCCATAGTCCGAATGGGAACCGTCGCAATGATTCAGGAGGTTCACCTAGCAGGGGCAGAAACCGATAAAGGGGGAAGGAGAATTGGACAAACCATGGTTGGCAGAATATCCAGTTTCCTTAGAACTTGCAAAGAATTTGATAAAGAAGCAGTTTCCCGATGTGGGCTTGGAAAAGGTGAGGCAAATCGGGGAAGGGTTTGACAATACGGTCATTCAGTTGAATGAGGAGTATGTATTCAGATTTCCCCGAAGACCCATTGCTGTTACCTTAATTCAAGTGGAAAACAAGCTTTTGCCTTCATTGGCCGGAAATCTTCCGCTAGCCATTCCTGAACCGGTCTTTTTTGGAGAGCCGAGCAGTAGTTATCCATATCCCTTTACTGGCTTCAAAATGGTGAAGGGACACTTACCTGTGAAGGAAACCATGGAAAGTAAGATTTCCTCGGCAATAAAGTTTGCCCACTTCCTGAAAGTGCTTCACGGGTTTCCTGTGCCAACGGCGAAACAATTGGGTGTACAGCCTGATGGAATGCGGAGACTTGATGTTTCTTTCCGGCAGGACAGCCTTGATGAGCAACTCTTAGCATTAGTGGCACTAGGCTATTCTGAACAGGCCCATGCCGTTTCGATGTATTTGAAAGACCTGGATGCATCGTATGAAGGGACATGCGATACCCTTGTCCATGGTGATATTCATGTCCGGAACGTCTTGCTCGATGCCCAGGGTGTACTAATGGGCATCATTGACTGGGGGGACGTTCATATCGGGCATCCAGCTATCGATTTTTCTTTTTTATACAGCTACTTTCCAAAAGAGGCGAGACGGTCCTTTTTTGAAATCTATGGTGAAATTGAAACCGAAGTCAAAAACCTGGCAAGATTTAGGGCGATTTACATGCTCGTCAGGCTGCTTGTGTATGGAATCGATCGAGGTGACAAAGAACTGATCTCCCTCACGCGCACAGGTTTGTCGTTGGCTATGGAAGATTGATTCTACTGATTTTTACTGATCTAGGAGGTTCGCATGAACGGAAACTATTTACATACAATTACATGGATAGGGGAATTGCTTGAGGATGGAAACATTCCCTATCAATTTACGGGACCCTCCGCTTTATTTATACAAGGGGTTGAAATAAAGGATACTATAAATGTCTCGGTCGACGTGCAGTGGGATGTTTTTGATGAAACATTTTCCCTTTTCATAGATCATGCTCCTTCACAGCCCGCAAAGAATCCTGAAACAGCCTTTTTCCAGGTTGAAAAGGATGGAATACTGATTACGGTCCGCTGTTTATTCAATAGGACAATTAAAACGGACCCTTACCGATTACTCATACCAGTAGGGGAAACCGAGCTTTGGTGCCAATCCCTATACAGCTACCTTTACAATGCTGAAATGCAGAGTAATCGTGATGAAATCCATGCGTATCTATTATCGGCACAAAAAGGCTTTACAGCTGAAAATGAACAGGCCTGGAATCAAAATAATTATCTAGCCCTTGTGAACCGTTACGGGAAACCGGATGAATTGGCAGGGAAGATCAAGCACAACCCGCGATGGAGATTGCATCCATTTTATAAATATATGGGAGACATAGTGGGTCGGAAAGTCACACATTTAATGGGATCGAATGGGGTCAAGGCAGTCGCCATGGCGAGGTTGGGAGCTGACGTTAAGGTCGTGGATTTCTCTCGGGAAAATGCTACTTTCGCGAACGAACTGGCTGAATCAGCTAACGTCTGCATTGAATATATTGTCTCGGATGTGCTGTCCTTGCTGCCCAAACATGCATTAGGAGACCAGGACTTGGTCTTGATGGAACTGGGTGTCCTTCACTATCTCATAGATCTGCAGCCATTATTCGAAACGGTAAAAAGGATGTTGAAGCCGGGGGGACGATTCGTGCTGCATGAGTTCCATCCAATTTCGACGAAACTCATAACCTCTTCTGGCAAAAAACATAAGGTGACAGGCAATTATTTTGCTCCTGCCATTGAAAATAACGAGGTGGCTTTCTCCAAACATATGCCTGATGAAGATAAGCAAAGCCTTTCGAAAGTGATCCAACGCAAATGGACCATGGGTGAACTCATAACGGCAGTCGGAGAATCCGGTTTGATCATCAAAGTCCTTGAAGAAGAACCAAACCACAAAATCCATGACATTGGGATACCTAAAACGTATACGTTAGTAGCTGAACGTAGTGGGGGAATGCATTAATCATTGAGCATGACCACTCCCGTTCAATAAAATAAAGAGGGTGCCCGCAACGTATGCGGCACCCTCTTTGACCGTTCATTTAGTTGTTGTTCGACCATTCTTCGACGTCCCATACTTTCGTGACCCAATCCTCGTAGAAATCGGGTTCATGGCAGACAATCAGAACCGTTCCTTTATATTCTTTCAATGCACGTTTCAATTCTTCCTTGGCCACCACGTCTAAATGGTTTGTTGGTTCATCGAACAGAAGCCAGTTGCTTTCTGTAAGCATCAACTTACACAAGCGGACCTTGGACTGTTCCCCACCACTTAAGTGGGCCATCGGGCGAGTGATATGTTCATTTTTTAAGCCAACCCGCGCGAGGATAGCCCGTACTTGAGGTTGATCGAGATGAGGGAATGCATTCCACACTTCATCGATCGGTGTCGTGTTGCCTGCTTGTACCTCTTGTTCAAAATAAGAAGGGAAGAGGAAATCACCAAGTGATCTTTTCCCGCTTAGTGGCTCGATTTTACCAAGAATCGTTTTTAACAGTGTGGATTTCCCCACTCCGTTACATCCCACAATGGCAATTTTCTCCCCACGCTCTATGTTCATTGAAAGTTTTGGAAGTAATGGACGGTCATAGCCGATTTCAATATCTTCCCCTTCAAATACATACCGGCTGCTCGCACGTGACTCTTTGAAATCGAAAGTCGGTTTCATCGCCGTTTCCGGACGGTCGATACGTTCTATGCGATTCAATTGCTTCTCCCGACTTTTTGCCCGGCCAGAAGTTGAATAACGGGCTTTATTTTTTGCGATGAAGTCTTCCTGCTTTTTAATGAAGTCCCGCTGTTTTTCGTATGCATTAATATGTTGGTTCTTATTCAGTTCAGCAAGTTCAAGGAATTTTTCGTATGTCGCCGTATAACGGGTCAATTTCGAGAATTCTAGATGGAAGATGACATCAACTACGCCGTTCATGAACTCGGTATCATGTGAAATCAATAGGAATGCGTTAGGATATTCCTTTAAGTAGCTGCTCAACCAACGGATATGCTCCACATCCAAGTAGTTTGTCGGCTCATCCAACAGTAGTACTTGGGGTTGTTCCAATAGCAGTTTCGCCAGCAATACTTTTGTCCGCTGTCCGCCACTCAGAGCAGAAACGTCACGCTCAAGGCCTATCGCATCCAAGCCCAACCCGCGTGCCGCATCTTCGATTTTCATATCTAAATTATAAAAATCCCCAGCTTCGAGTTTATCTTGGATTTCCCCCATTTGTTCCAAAAGTTCTTCAAGTTCCTCTGGTGTCGCTGAACCCATTTTCTCGGTCACTTCATTCAAAGCTTTTTCCTGCTCGAATAAAGGTAAGTAGGCATCTCTTAACACATCGCGTATCGTTTTGCCTTTAGTCAGGACGGTGTGCTGGTCAAGGTAGCCATATTCAACGCCAGGTGTCCAATCAACTCGGCCTTCATCGTGAATCAGTTGCCCGGTAATAATGTTCATCATTGTTGATTTACCTACGCCGTTAGCGCCGACGAGGCCTACATGTTCCCCAGCCATCAATCGGAACGTAACATCTCTGAATAATGTCCGATCACCAAAGCTGTGTGCCAAATTATCTATAGAAAGTAAGCTCATTTATGTTGAACCTCCCAATTATTTTGAAAAAATCTCTACGTTTCATCATACTAAAATCTGTACTAGATTGCTATCTAATCTAGTAATTTACATATTGCGCATGAATTAGGTGGGGTCCACCGATAAATGGTTCACCACTAGACGGTCTGCCTAAGTCACTTCGACATTAGTTGTTAGTCCCTAGTCCTTTATCGCCCTGACTAAAAATATATGAGATAATGAGAGAATCAGTTTAAAAGGGAAAGGATGTATTTGATGAGTAAAACAGTCGTACTGGCCGAGAAACCATCGGTCGGAAGAGATATAGCAAAAGTGCTGAATTGCGAAAAAAAAGGCAACGGTTATTTGGAAGGAAGTCAGTATATCGTCACCTGGGCGCTTGGTCATTTAGTTACCCATGCAGATCCGGAAACGTATGACGAAAAATACAAAACATGGCGGCTCGAAGACCTCCCTATGTTGCCTCCATCCTTGAAATTGGTCGTAATCAAGCAATCCGGAAAGCAGTTTCAAGCGGTAAAAACGCAATTGAACCGCAGTGATGTCAAGGACGTCATCATCGCAACCGATGCAGGACGGGAAGGGGAGCTCGTTGCACGTTGGATTCTGGAAAAAGCGAATGTTAAAAAACCAATCAAGCGGCTCTGGATATCATCGGTAACTGATAAGGCGATTAAGGATGGATTTAACAAGCTGAAGGATGGGAAAGAGTACGAGAATCTATTTGCCTCTGCAGTTGCTCGGGCCGAGGCGGATTGGTTTGTCGGTATGAATGCTACAAGGGCACTGACAACGAAGCATAATGCCCAGTTATCGTGCGGAAGGGTTCAAACGCCTACACTAGCGATGATAGCTGCCAAGGAAAAGGAAATCAAACAATTTCAGCCGAGGAAATTTTATGGCGTTACGGCAACGGCAGAATCTCAACTACGCCTTGTCTGGCAAGACGTCCATTCGAAAGATATACGCACATTCGAAAAGGCAAAGGCAGACAAAGTCCTTGCTGATGTGAAAAACAAAAAGGCTGAAGTGGTGGAAGTGAAAAAAGCCCATAAGAAGAATTTTGCGCCCCAGTTATATGACCTAACTGAGCTACAAAGGGATGCCAATAAGAAATTCGGTTATTCGGCGAAAGAGACACTTTCCATCATGCAACGTTTATATGAAGGACATAAAGTCCTGACCTATCCAAGAACGGACTCGCGTTTCTTAACCTCGGATTTGGTCGAGACGCTGAAAGAAAGATTACAGGCAGTCAGCATCAAGCCATATGCCCAATATGCATCGAGAATCTTGCGTAGCCCGATCAAGGCTAATAAATCATTCGTGGATGACAGCAAGGTTAGTGATCATCATGCCATCATACCTACTGAGCAAACGCCACTACCGGGTAAATTGAGTGACAAGGAATCGAAAATTTACGACCTTGTCGTCAAACGGTTCCTTGCGGTTCTGATGCCACCATTTGAATATGAGCAAACGACCGTTACCGCAAAAGTGGGCAGTGAAACATTCGTCGCTAAAGGAAAAGTCATCTTGAAATCAGGTTGGAAGGAAGTCTATGATCATCAGTTCGAGGAAGAAGAGGCAAGTGATGGCCTTACAGAGCAATTGCTTCCGACACTCGAGAATGGTGACATCTTAGACATCACGGCAGTGAAACAAACAGAGGGAGAAACAAGACCACCGGAGCCATTCAATGAGGGCACCTTGTTATCTGCAATGGAAAATCCCGCTCGTTTCATGGCTGGGGAAAGCAAGGAACTCATTAAGACGTTGGGGGAAACCGGGGGAATCGGCACCGTTGCGACCCGGGCCGATGTTATTGAAAAATTGTTCAATAGTTTCCTGATTGAAAAACGTGGAAAAGGTCTTCATGTTACCTCAAAAGGTAAACAGCTCCTCGAGTTGGCTCCCGAAGATCTACGTTCGCCAGCGTTGACCGCACAATGGGAACAGAAGCTAACCGCCATTGCTAACGGAACGCTTGATAAGCGTACATTCATTGGGGATATGCGCACCTATGCGAAAAATATCGTTCACGAAATCAAGACGAGTGATCAAAAATTCAAGCATGATAACATTTCCGGCACAAAATGCCCGGATTGCGGCAAGTTGATGCTTGAAGTAAACAGTAAAAAAGGGAAAATGCTCGTTTGCCAAGACCGAGAATGCGGGCATAAAAAAGGTGTTTCACGTGTAACAAATGCAAGATGCCCACAATGCCATAAGAAAATGGAAATGAGAGGGCAAGGAGAAGCACAGACGTTCACATGTAAATGTGGCTTTCATGAAAAGCTTTCTTCATATAACAAACGAAAAGGTCAAAACAAGAATAAGAAAGTGTCTAAAAATGAAGTCTCGAATTATATGAAAAAGCAAAACAAAGAGGAGCCAATCAATACAGCATTAGCAGATGCATTGGCGAAACTGAAATTCGATAAATAATAGGAAAAGTCCAGTATCGGAATGATGCTTCAAGAGAAACCAGGGAGAGTATGGCTAATTTTGATGCTGGACTTGTTTCGATGCAGCTTATGCTAATAGCGAAATCTAAGGGATACGACACACTTACAATGGGTGGGTATAATAAACAACAATTCATTGAAAGATTCGATGTGCCTGAACGTTATGTTCCGATTGTCTTAATTGCAATAGGGAAGGCAGCTTCACCTTCTTTCCAAACTACAAGATTGTCGTTAGATGAAGTAGCGAAGTTCATCTAAATATGAAAAAGGATGGAGCAGATTTGCTCCATCCTTTTTCTATCATTCATCAATATCAATTAGATTTTATTCAGTACGGTACCTTGTAAATCAAATTCAGGTGTTTTATCGGTCGTCTGTTTGACCGTTTCTAATGGTGTGAGCGCACTGAAGGGCAACTGATCACCTGGACTGAAAATTGCTTCATCATTCTCTGGATTCCATTGGCTGTGAATACTCATGTTGGTATCCTCCTTTGGTGAGAAGATTTGTCATTTTCCTTCATGGTTTTCATCGAATGCTTTACTAGTTTCTAACACTGATCCCTGGACTGAAAATTGCTTCGTCATTCTCTGGATTCCATTGGCTGTAAATACTCATGTTGGTATCCTCCTTTGGATGAGAAGATTTGTATTTTCCTCGTGGTTTTCATGAAAGCTTCACTAGCTTCTAACGCTGATCACCGGGACTAAACACCGCTGCGTCATTCTCTTTGTTCCATTGGCTTCTGATAGTACTCATCTTGCACATCATCTCCTTTGGTGAGAATGTCTTACACTATTTATCTACCCGATTGGGACAAGATTAAACAATTTTTTCAAAAAAAGTAAAAAAATATACGAGTAATTATTATTTAGAGTCTTGTATTATTTCGCCTTCGAGAAAAATAACCTTTTTACGATATTTTTATCAATGGTGGAAATAATATTGTAGAAAAGGGGGAATTGATTTGGGGTTATCGAAATAATCATTAGATCATCATTGTCCTTTGTTATTCTTTTGACTCTAACAAGGGTGATGGAAAGAAAAGAAATCTCAGAGATGACATTCTTCAACTTTGCTTCTGCCATTTCCATCGGTTCAATAGCGGGAAATCTTTCTTTCAACCATCGTTTAAGCATTCAAAATGGTATAGTCGCCTTAATGATATGGAGTTTACTTACGATCTTATCTGGACGAATTGTCATTAAGTCTAAAAAAGCACGAAGAGTAATTGATGGGGAACCCCTTATCATTATCAAAAACGGTAAAATGATGGAAAAACCACTTCGCAAGGTTAACTTGGATGCAGATACGTTAATGGCATTGCTTAGGCAAAAAAGTATATTCTCAATCACTGAAGTGGAGTATGCCATTTTTGAAATTACGGGTAAGCTTTCCGTTATGAAGAAAGAACATAAACAGCCTATCGTAAGAGGCGACATGAATATTGGAAATCTTCAAAAGAACCCTTCGCCCATCATAACAGGCGTTATTTCGGATGGGGTAGTCAACATGGATAACCTGGATCAGTTAAACCTTGATATGGAGTGGTTGAATGGTCAATTAGCTAAAGCTGGTATTACATCAATCTCTGATGTCTTTTATGCTGAAGTTCAATCAGACCGAACACTTTATATGGACATAAAGGAAGGCAGCCTTTATTAATGGTATGAATAATTGGACAGGCTGGATGTCATATCCCTCTTTTAATAAACAACTTACATCAATATTTCTACTTTTATCATTGTTCCAATAAAAAAACAGCCAAAACCTCCATATTACAAGGTTTTGGCTGTTTTCAATTTAGCGTCCCAGATAGGAATCGAACCTACGACCTACAGCTTAGGAGGCTGTCGCTCTATCCTACTGAGCTACTGGGACATATAAAGGTAACGACGACTTTCTTATTATATTTGTTATTAGTAAACATTTCAAGGTTATAGCCTCTTGTTGCGAAAATATTCATGGGAAATTATCTATATTGACTGCCTTGTAGTGTCTGAATGGCAGTGTGAAGAAGGCGATAAATACCTTTCGCGCCATGCTTTTTCGTTCGACAGAGAAAGGCTAATTACGGTGGAGTCCATCAGTTACCCCACTAGTTATTTGATAAAACCAATTGGATAAAAGTTTTTGTTGACGATGATAATCATTATCACTTATACTGATAAACATAAATATTCTATCTTGAAGTAATAAATAAAAGTGGTTATATCCCGTTAAATCAACATTTGACAATATTTACAATCGAAATAATATTATATCAATATAAGAAAGATGGTTGATTATGAAACCTATAGCCTATATAAGTACTGATATTCAATTCACAAGACTTAAAGATATCGATCATGAAAATGGTTTGGTTTCTTTGCAATTGTATGATATTCCATTTGCTGATTTCTCGGCATATGCTGGGGTCATCGTGACTAATTTCGTGGAAGAGGCCTTTTTACTTGAACATAAAGAAATCATCGAAAATTATTTGAATGATGGCGGCGTCATTCTTTCCCAAACCGAAAATTTCCTACCTTGGTTACCTGGTTGCGGAAATTGGATGCGTTCTCCGATTTCTTTGAAGGACCGTGAAATCCGCTTGACTGAGCCTGTACATCCTATGTTCGCAGGAATTGACCCTTATGATTTGAATTATAAAAAAGGGGTTCGTGGCTTTTTCTCAAGAGGATATCTTGAGGCTCCAGAACATTCGGAAGTAATCGTTGAAGACCAAGAAGGAAAAGCAATCATTTACATTGACCGAAAAACGACTGGTGGCACGATTGTCGCGGGTGCAGGAACGGATCTATACCGCTTTGGAATCCAAGAAAATAGCTCGCGTGTGCTACGTCAACAAATTTTGGACTGGATACGCGAAGAGTATGAAGCAAACAAGGGGGAAAAAAAGCAATGAAAGTGGCAATCTTAGATAACGGTTATAGTTTCCATCATCGTTTCTTTCAAATGGACGAGTTTGCTTATATGTATGATGATGTGCTTCAACTTCGTCAGCTCCATACATATGATTTAAGTCAATATGACACGCTAATTGTTAATGATCGGATGTCCCTAATGCTTTTAAAACGGTACCAGTCGCTTTTCGTGAAGTTCCTTCAAGAGGGAAAACGTCTAGTCGTTTTCGGTGAAGTGTTGGATAACTGGCTTCCTGGAATAGACTGGGAGGAATCTGAAGTGAATTTCAGTTGGTGGGTGAAGGAGCATGGAGATTTACCTTTAATGGCTGAAAATACAGATCATCCTTTATATCAACATGTATCCCTATCAGATATGAAGTGGCATTACCACGGGACGTTCCACGTTCCGGAAGGGGCAAAATCACTTGTGAATACTCCCGAGGGTCGCTCGATCATCTACACCGATGATGTGTCTTATAAAGGAGAATTGATCATTACCACACTTGATCCAATATTCCACATTGGACTTGGATTCATCGACCAATCTAAACCATTCTTACATGGGATGGCTAAGTGGCTTAGAGAAGGATAAGGAGGAAGTTTTATGAAGAAGAAATGGACAATGTTAGCGGCAACCACTGCGATGGCCGCTTTGATTACGGGCTGTGGAAACTCTGGGGATGATTCGAAAGGCAATACTTCAGAAAAACAGACGACTGCAGAGGAAAAAGTGATTCAAGATCAACTTGGCCGTGATGTAACGGTACCAGGTAAAGTGGAACGTATTGCGGTCGGTGGCATTCTTCCGTACTTCTCGACTTGGTATGTAGCGACGAATTCGACGAAGGAAGTTGTCGGCTTGCATCCTAATGCGTATAATGCCGCGGAAAACTCGATTCTTTCTGAAATATCACCCGATATTTTAAAGGCAGATACATCATTCATTAAAAATGGCGAAGTGAACGTGGAAGAATTGATGAAAGTCAATCCGCAACTATACTTTGAAAAAGCACAGGACCAAAAGTCCATAAACAAATTAGAAGATGCAGGTGTTTCGGTTGTGGCACTCAACCCTATGGATGCAGCAGCTGCGGAGCCATTGGCTACCTTCAACAGTTGGTTGGAACTGACTGGGGAAATTACGGGCACTACCGAAAGAACGGACAAGTTCTTGGAAAAAGGCCAAGCCGTTCAAGCCGAATTGGATAAGAAATTAGATGGCATTAAGGATAAAGAAAAGCCTAGAGCATTGATCCTCTATCAGCACAGTGATAAAAGCATCATGGTCGGTGGGAAGAACTTCTTTAGTAACCAATGGTTAAATGCTACAGGGGCCTATGATATAGCAGCAGAAGAAGTTACAGGAACAAAAGAAGTCAATATGGAACAAATCTACAAATGGAACCCGGATATCATCTACATTACAAACTTTTCGACAACTCAGCCTGAAGACCTAACGAACAATACAGTGAAGGGACAAGATTGGAGTCAGGTCAGTGCTGTACAAGAAGGAAATGTATATAAAATTCCGCTGGGCATCTATAGATGGTTCCCACCAAGCGGTGATGCACCTCTTATGTTAAAATGGATGGCTCAGAAAAATCATCCCGAGCTATTTGATTATGATATGAAGGATGAAATCACGGATTACTACTCAGAGTTCTATGATTATGATGTAACGGAAGAACAAGTAGAGAACATTCTTCACCCATCTTCCGAAGCCGCAAAACAGTAAAGTAGGGAATGAAAATGAAAAAATGGAAAACGGTCCTCTTCTGGATATTGCCCATTGCGATGGTTCTCCTATCATTGAGCATCGGACGCTTTGGAATGGACTTAGGGACTCAAATTAAAATATTGCTTTCAACCGTGTTTCCAATCGAGCCAACATGGACACAGATGGAAGAAACAGTGGTCCTTCAAATACGTCTGCCACGAATTTTACTGGCCTTGTTAATCGGTGCGGGCCTATCGATTGCAGGCGCCTCTTTCCAAGGGATGTTCGGCAATCCCTTGGTCAGTCCCGATATCCTAGGAGTGTCTGCAGGTGCTGGGTTCGGTGCTTCCCTTGGGATTTTATTATTGGGACATGGTTTTGCATCTCAAGTCTTGGCACTTGGCTGTGGTTTAGCCGCCATCGTTTTCACGTTCATAATCAGCGGCAAAAAAGATTCACCGGTCTTCATGCTTGTTTTGGCTGGGGTTGTCACCTCCGCCCTTTTCCAAGCGTTGATCTCGTTAATTAAGTTTGTCGCCGACCCTGAGGAAAAGCTGCCAGCCATCACATACTGGTTAATGGGAAGCCTTGGAACGGCCACATACAAGGATTTATATGTGGGTGGACCAATCATCCTTGTCGGCATCTTGATTTTGTATTCACTACGCTGGAGAATCAATTTACTGACCTTACCTGAGGATGAAGCAAAATCGCTAGGTATCCCGGTCACTAGATTGAAGTGGACGGTCATTCTTGGTGCGACGTTAATTACGGCTTCTTCTGTAGCGATAGCCGGTATCATTGGCTGGGTTGGATTGATTATCCCTCATGTGGCAAGAATGCTTGTCGGGAACAACAATCAACTTGTCTTACCGGTATCCCTATCGGTTGGTGGCGCCTATTTACTCCTGATCGATAATCTGGCTCGTTCTGTAACGGCTACGGAAATTCCGCTATCGATATTGACAGCCGTTATCGGCGCACCATTTTTTGCGATTCTACTTAGAAAGACAGGAGGTGGGTGGTCATGAAAATCGAGGTGCAGGGAGGGAATTTTTTCTATGCTAAAAAAAGAGAGAAAGCTCCTTTTCTTTACCAGACCGACATTGACTTTTCGTTGAATGACGGAGAGATCATGGCGATCCTTGGCCCGAACGGTGCCGGTAAAACCACGATGCTGAAGTGTATCACCGGCCTTCTTGATTGGAAAAAGGGTCAAACGCTCATCGACGGAAAGCCGCTTACTGCGCTATCACGCAAAACGATCTGGAAACGAATCGGTTATGTTCCTCAGGCACATAAAATGGTTTTCGGATTTACTTTGGAAGAGCTTGTCATTATGGGAAGGGCGCCTTATATCAGTACGCTGTCCCAGCCTTCTGCAAAGGATCGGGAGGCTGCCATCGCTGCTCTTGAAATGGTTGGCATTGCTCACCTTGCCAAAAAGTCCTGTAATTCCGTTAGTGGTGGGGAATTGCAGCTGGCCTTGATTGCCCGGACGCTTGTATCGGATCCGGATGTATTGATTCTTGATGAGCCGGAGTCGCATCTTGATATTCAAAAGCAAATCGTGATTTTACAGACACTTAAGCGGTTATCGAAAGAGAAGAACATTTCTTGTATCATAAACACGCATTATCCGAACCACGCATTCTACTTGGCTGACCATGTTTTAATGACTGCCAAGGAAAAGCGTGTGGTGTATGGCGAAGTCCGCGAAGTGATGACGGAAGCCCGGATGAAAGAGTACTTCGGAATCGAAATGAAGAAAATCATTTATGAGGAAGAGGATGACTTTTTGATTGAAACGATGGTGCCGAAAGATCTAGGTCTTTTACGTGATCAAAGTACATGCCGTTTTAATAGTGACATCTAAAGCTATAGAAGGCAGCCATGTGATGGTTGCCTTTTTGCGTTCCAAATCTTAATTTAAAGTAATCTGAAATATCATATAATACGATTTCCTATATGGTGTATAATGAAAGGCAGTGAAATTATATACATATGAACAATTTGGTGTCTGTAAGGACTTGAAAGGGAAGTTGGTGAAATGCCAACGCGGTCGCGCCACTGTAAATGGGAGTTAACGGATGTATACCACTGTATGAATAATATGGGAAGGTGCCGTTAGCAATGACCATGAGCCAGGAGACCTGCCAAAATTGTACACCGGTAACCACGCGGATGGGGAGGTGTGTGGCAGAGCTATGTCCCTTTTTTGTTCCGTTGCCATACAAGCATCCTCCGTTTTGATGGGGGATGCTTTTTTGTATGGCTTTTGATATTCGCAACACATGTGTGAAGGTCCAGAAATGAACACAAAAATGATGGAGGTTTTAAGATGAGGAAGATATATAGTTTCATGCTTGTGATGGGATTGATGGTCGGTATATTGGTTGGCTGTAGCGATGCCTCTCAGGATAGAACAGGAGAAAACCAGTCGACAAAACAAGCTGTTAACCAGGGCTTCCCGCTTTCGTTACAAGATGCAGTGGGTAACAAAGTCACCATCGAGCAGAAACCAGAAAAAATCGTTTCATTAATCCCAAGTAATACAGAAGCGGTCTTTGCGCTAGGTTCGGGTGAGAAAGTGATTGGAGTGTCTGAAAATGACAATTACCCGGAAGAAACGAAAGATATTCAGAAGATAGGTGGAATGGAAATAGATACAGAGATGATTTTAGCCTTGCAGCCTGATATCGTTCTTGCTCATGAGAGTGCCCATAATTCCAAAGAAGGAATCCAACAGCTTAAGGATGCGGGTATTCCAGTTATAATCGTCAATGATGCTAAAAGCTTTAAAGAAGTGTATACGTCTATCGAGATGATTGGAACGGCAATAGGGGAACTGGATAAGGCAAAGGAAATCGTCAAGACGATGCAGAACAAGCTGGAAAAGATCAAAGAAAAGGCTAAGGCAATCAAGAGTGAGGATAGAAAAAGTGTTTTTGTAGAGGTTTCACCGTCACCTGAAATCTATACAACGGGAAAAAATACTTTCATGGATGAAATGCTGGACATCATTTCAGCGGATAATGTCGCAGGTGAATTGGATGGCTGGGTAAAACTCGATGAAGAGTCGATGATAGCGGCCAACCCGGATGTCATCATTACAACCTATGGTTATTACACAGGAGATCCAGTCAAAGAGGTAACGGGAAGAAATGGATGGGCCGACATTCAGGCAGTTAAGAATGGTGAGGTTTTCGATGTCCATTCAGATATTGTCACTCGTTCCGGTCCTAGGCTTATAGAGGGAGTAGAGGAACTTGCCAAATCAGTCTATCCGAACGTATTTAAAAACTAAACGGGCATTGGCCTATGTATTTGCCCTATCATTTTTGGTTATTTCGATATTGATCGGTGTTTCCTTAGGATCGGTTTCTGTTCCGATACCAGTGCTTTTGCAAATCATTGGCAAGGAAGTCCTTCATTTGCCCCTGGCCATGGAACCGGATGGGACACTGACGAATATCGTGATGAACATCCGCCTGCCGAGGGTCGTGCTTGCAAGTTTGGTTGGGGCATCCCTTGCAATAGCAGGGGCAGCATTTCAGGGATTGCTCAGGAATCCCCTAGCTGACCCCTATACCCTGGGAATATCCTCAGGGGCTTCGCTTGGTGCAGTATTAACGTTGTTTTTGAATTTGTCACTGCCGTTTTTGGGCCTATATACACTGCCTACATTAAGCGTTCTTTTTTCATTGTTGACGATTTTTTGCGTATTGACCTTTGCAAGAAAAATGGATCGTTCCATGAAGGTAGAAACGATTATTTTAACCGGCATCATTTTCAGCTCGTTTTTAAGTGCTTTCATCTCATTGATGATTGCATTGACGGGTGAGGAGTTAAGGCAAATCATCAGCTGGCTGATGGGAAGTGTCTCGATGCGTGGTTGGAGTCATGTCACGATCATTTTGCCATTTTTCCTCGTTGGTTCTCTCGTATTGATGATGAACACCCACGAATTGAATGCCATGACATTTGGGGAAGACCGTGCGAGGCACCTAGGCGTGAATGTTCAGCGGAGGAAGATGCTGATTCTGATCGCCGGCTCGATACTGACAGGGGCTGCCGTTGCCGTATCAGGGACGATTGGCTTTGTAGGGCTGGTCATCCCCCATTTGGTCCGCAGGATTTGGGGGCCAGACCATACGCATCTGTTGCCATTATCATTGATTGTGGGAAGCGGATTTTTAATATTGGCTGATCTGGTGGCACGAACGATCATCGCACCGACAGAATTGCCGATAGGTGTTATTACTTCGCTTATCGGTGCGCCGGCATTCGCATTTATTTTATTAAAGAGACGGAGAGAAGGGTAGAAGTGTATGCTTGAAGTTAAAGGGTTAACAGGAGGATATGATAATAAAACGGTTTTGGACTCCGTCTCGTTTGATGTGAAAAAAGGAGAATTATTCGGTATTCTT
Source organism: Peribacillus sp. NPDC097197 (assembly GCF_050278025.1). Lineage (NCBI taxonomy): Bacteria > Bacillati > Bacillota > Bacilli > Caryophanales > Bacillaceae > Peribacillus > Peribacillus sp. NPDC097197. The sequence goes on from NZ_JBNNST010000001.1 coordinate 57,944, forward strand.
GGTCCGAATGGAAGTGGGAAAACGACGCTATTGGGGATGCTTAGCGGTATCCTGCCGTATCAGGCGGGAACCATCGATATTAAGGGGAAAGACCTACAGGGATATTCGTCCAAACAACTGGCACAGGTCATCGCCGTTTTGCCGCAGCATTCCTCATTGGCTTTTTCCTATACAGTAAAAGAGACCGTTGCCCTTGGGCGATATGCCCATCAAACAGGGTGGTTTCATAGTTGGACGTCTGAAGACGAAGAAATCGTTCAACGCGTGATGATGCAAACGGGAGTGGCAGTCTTTCAGGAAATGCATTTTGAACGTTTGTCAGGCGGGGAAAGACAACGTGTTTTGTTGGCACAAGCTCTTGCACAAGAACCGGAAATCCTTTTTCTCGACGAACCGACGAACCACCTGGATCTGTCTTATCAAAAAGAACTTCTTGATTTGATGAGGAAAATGGCTAAGGAACAACAATTGACGGTCATTTCAATTTTTCACGACTTGAACTTGGCTGGCTTATATTGCGATCGCCTGATGTTGCTTGAAAAAGGGCGAGTCCAAGTGATTGACGTGCCGAATGAAGTGCTTCAGCAGGAGCGGATTCAGGAGGTATATAGGACAAAAATCGAAAAACATCCTCATCCTGCCTTACCTAAGCCGCAAATGTTCATTGTACCCGAGAAGCATACAGGAGAGCTGGACCCTTTGGAGATCAATGAAAGTTATCTGAACCAGGCTCCGGAGTTCCTTCATTTAAGTTCACCCATTCCGCTTAGAACCATGTCATCCGGCGTAACTGGTTCGGGAACGGGGTGGCATCAGCACTTTGTTAATCGACATGTCCACTACGATTACAATTGTGATGACCATATTGCTGAAATGGCTGAGTATTTGAAGACATACGGATTTGAACCGCAGGAAACCGTCGGAATGATGACGGCCGTGTTTTTGGATACAGTGTCATATCGACTTCTAAGAGATGAGGGTTTTTCGATATTCATCATGGTAACAGCGGGGGTAGGGAATGCCATCGATGCCTCTTTGGCAGACAGGCATTCATGGACTTCATCGCCGGGTACGATCAATACCTGGGTTTTCGTGAATGGCCATTTGGCGGAAGAAGCGTTCATTCACTGTATCGTGACAGCTACCGAGGCGAAGGTTAAAGCGCTTCATGACCTACATGTCTTAGATCAGGTGACAAACACATGGGCGACTGGAACATCGACGGATAGCATCTTGATTGCAGCCACACAAAGAGGAACCACCCTCCGTTATGCGGGTACCATCACGCCTCTCGGGAAGTTAATTAGCCGTGGCGTTTATGACTGTACAGTGGAAGCGATTGAAAATAGTAGGAAACGGATTGAAAGCTTATGATTTTTCACCATCTTTATGCAATCACATTGGCATTTATCCTAGATTTGGTCATTGGCGACCCTCCTGATTGGCCACACCCGGTTAAATGGATAGGTTCGCTTATCAATAAACTTGATGAAGCTCTCAACAAAGGGACAAGAAAGAAGCGGAATGGACTGTTCATGCTACTGCTCATCTTGCTGCTCGTGTTGGCGGCCACAGGCATCACCGTCTATTTAGCGTATAGAATCCATCCTGCTGCCGGTATCATCTGGGAAGCGCTACTCATTTCCACCACGATCGCTCAAAAGAGTTTAAGACGGGCGGGAATGGATGTTTATCGACCATTGAATACACGGGATATGGCCAAGGCGAGGCGGAAGCTTTCTTATATTGTGGGCCGTGATACGGCAGATCTAGATGAACCGGAAATTGTTCGGGGTACCGTTGAAACGGTAGCGGAAAACACGAGTGACGGTATTACGGCTCCCCTGTTTTGGGCTGCCATCGGAGGCGCGCCACTTGCCATGATGTATAGGGCAATCAATACATGCGACTCCATAGTCGGATACCAAAATGATAAATATGCTGACTTCGGATGGGCTTCTGCCAAGCTTGACGATCTAGTGAACTGGATTCCGAGCCGTTTAACCGGTTTTTTGATGCTGATTGGATCAAAGTCAGTCCATAACGGCTGGAAGGGGCGGTGGGCTATATTATTCAAGGATGCCCATAAGCACCCAAGTCCGAACAGTGGGTGGTGCGAAGCGGGTGTTGCAGCCATCCTGGGCGTTCAACTGGGCGGAAGGAATATGTACAAAGGTGTGGTGTCCAATCGAGCTAGAATGGGCCTTCCAATTGTTCCGCTAGAAGCGATTCATATAAAAAAAACGATTACCATCATGCATCGGACTTCTTTTTTATTCCTGTTGATGCTTTGGTTAGGAGGACTTTTATTTGCAATTACCAACTCATGGCTCTAATCCGCATTATCTTTACAAAGCACTGGGAATCGAAATGCCACAATCGTATGTGGACTTCAGTGCCAATATCAACCCATTGGGTCCACCCTCTAGTATAAAACAGAGATGGTCGGGGTTTTTTGAGGGTATCCTCGACTACCCAGATCCACATGCCGTAGAGCTGACACATATGATAGCAAAAAAAGAAGCACTTCCTGAAGATTCTGTACTTGTTGGAAACGGAGGAGCGGAAATCATAACACTTGTGGCGAAAGAACTGGCGAATAAACGAGTGTTAATCATACAACCAGCCTTTGCCGAATATGCCGAATCTTGTTTGGCAGCAGGTTGCGAGGTCGACTTTTTTCAACTGGAAGCGCCCAGGTGGGAACTGGACTTGGATCGATTACGTCCGCTTTTGCCAAAGTATGCTGCCATCTTTTTATGTACGCCCAATAATCCGACTGGCATTTCTTATAAGGAGGAGACAGTACGGGAACTAATCGAAGCATGCCAAAAAGCCCAATGCATGATGGTGCTGGATGAGGCCTTTTATGATTTTACGGATAATGCCTTTTCCTATGCACCTCTTATTAAAGAGTTTCCTCATTTGCTCATTTTACGATCAATGACGAAAATTTTCGCGATACCTGGATTAAGGCTGGGTTACCTATTGGCTGACCCGACCATTATTACACGGGCCAAGACCTTCAAACCACATTGGAGCGTCAACCATATCGCCCTGGAGGTAGGCAAACTCTGTTTGGCAGAAGAAGCATATATGAGTAAAACAAGAGCATATATTCAAAGGCAAAAAAGGGATTTATTCCGCTTTTATAAGGAACTGGATATCGAGGTCTCTGAAAGTACGGTGAATTTTTACTTAGTGAGGGACGAGTCTCTTTCCCTGTTTCCCTTTTTACTGAAAAGGGGCATCGTGCCGCGCCATACTTATAATTTTCCTGGTTTGGATGGCAGGTGGCTCCGGTTTGCAGTGAAAAGTGAGCAGGATAATAAGGCATTGATGGAGGCGGTAAAACAGTGGAAAACTCTAGGCTCTATTTTATAACGGGGGGCGTTCGAAGTGGTAAAAGCAGCTTTGCAGAAAAAAAGGCGGTGGAGCTTGCCATTCAATCGGGCGGCAACCTACATTATCTTGCTTGTGGCCGGAGTTCTGATGCCGAAATGGAAGAGCGGATTAATAGGCACCGTCAGGACAGGCATAGAAGTCCGCTTGCATGGAGGACATCGGAATATCCGACGGATGTTAGCCGAATAGGGAAGGACCTGGATGCAAAATCAATCGTCTTGCTTGATTGCCTGACGACGTTGCTCGATAATGAATTATTTCTGCCTAATGTGCCCCTTACAGAGGATTTTCTACATAAAGTATTCACCAAAATAATCAAGGGCATCGGTGAAATCAGGAAGGAAGCTCAAAGCCTGATTATCGTAAGCAATGAAGTGTTACAGGAGCCCATTTTTCAAGATGAATTTCTACATACATACGGAAAAGTGCTCGGATTGCTTCATCAAGCGATCGTTGAAAGGGCAGATGAGGCCTATCTTGTCGAATCAGGTGTCCCTCTAAGGATGAAAGCGGGTATCCCTGAATGAATAGCTGGATTGGATTCTTAATTAACTTGCAATTTTTTACGGTGTTTCCCATAAAGAAACAACTTCCAATGGATAAGAAGTATATTCACCGGGCGATCCAAACGTTTCCTTTGGTCGGATTGTTTCTAGGTCTGATATTAGGGGGAGTGCTATACGGGCTTGTGGAATGGACACCATTTTCCCCCCTAGCCATTGCGTTTGTGCTATGGGTATTAACGATTGCCCTAACAGGTGGGTTGCACCTTGATGGTTGGATTGATGCAAGTGACGCCTTCTTTTCGTACCAAGATAAAGAACGACGACTGGAGATCATGAAGGACTCCAGGACCGGTGCATTTGGTGTCATTTCTGTCATTGTGCTGTTAGCTGCCCGCTTTATATGGATGTATGAAATCATCGAACGGATCAATGAATGGACTTATTTTTTGATTATCATGGTTCCCTTTCTAAGTAAATGCGTGATGGGCTATTTACTTAGCCGTATGCAGTTGGCTAAAAAAGAGGGACTGGGCGCCTTTTTCCAAAGTGCAGTCAGGAAAAACAGCTTGCACATATATTGGATTTACCTGCTTTTAAGTTTTGCGATAGCTTATTTAATCGATATCAACCTCATGGCTTTATTCGCGATCATGGGGATCGCCGCACTACTCTTTCTCCTTTATATAAAACGGAAAATCATCCGTTGGTTCGGTGGAATAACGGGTGATGTGCTGGGCGCGTCAGTTGAAGGAGTGGAGGTGTGGTTATGGCTGATTCTGTGGCTATTACACTACTTCGCCATGGGTTGACGGAAGCCAATGAGCGAAAAGCCTATTTAGGGTGGACGGATTCTCCCTTAAGCATAAAAGGAAAAAGGGATATCGAGGAATGGAAGCAATACTATCCAAGATATGAAAGGATTCATTCAAGCGACTTACTTAGGTGCATGGAAACATCAAGGCATCTGTTCCCGGAGGTTGATCCAGTGGGATGGCCTGCTTTCCGTGAAATGAATTTCGGCAGGTGGGAAGGCCGAACTTATGAAGAACTGAAGACGAATGCTGATTATCAAAAATGGCTGGAGGATCCCATGGTGGCAGCTGTTCCTAAAGGGGAGAGTTATCCTGAGTTTTCCAGGCGGGTTCATAATGGCTGGGCCCGGTTGATCGCGGATGAGGATAGCTCCACGTATGCGGTGATGACTCATGGAGGTGTGATACGTGAGCTTCTTGCCCGTTATGCACCGGTGGAAAAGCCCTTTTGGGATTGGTCGATACCCCATGCGAAGGGGTATGAGCTGATTTGGGAAAACAAGGAAAGGTTGAGGAGGGGTGAACGTTGCACTTTGTTACAGGCGGTGCCTATAATGGGAAAACTAAATGGGTCAAGCAATTTTACGGGTTGAATACTGAGGGTCTATGGCTATCAGGCTATCAAAACGACCAACCGGATTTCAGAGATTTTCAAAAGGATATCGTCGTGCTACAGGGAATCGATGCGTGGATTGGGCAGGATGTGAATATCATGGATGTGGAGTCAATCCGGAAGAAGTGGAAGGAAATCCTGGACGGCTGGCGAATATGGGAGAAAGAAGAAAGTGGTCGCACATGTGTTGTCATCGGTTCGGATCTATCAAAAGGCATCGTTCCAATCGAAAAAAAGAACCGTCAATGGCGTGATGCATGCGGATGGATCTTTCAAGATGTGGCCTCCATTTCTACACGCGTGGATATCATTTGGTATGGAATCAATCAACGAATTAAATAGAGGAGGAATAGAGATGAAAATATATACACGTACAGGTGATAAAGGGCAAACAAGCGTAATCGGGGGCCGTTTGGATAAGGATGATATCCGTGTTGAATCTTACGGGACTGTGGATGAAGTGAATAGCTATATTGGGCTTGCCGTAACTGAATTGGATTCGGCGGTTTTTGAAGATATACTAGTAGATTTGGAAAAGATCCAACATGAGCTATTTGACTGCGGTGGTGATTTGGCGACCGTTTCTGATAAAGCCCCTCAAAAGTTGACGGATGAGGCGATTACATACTTAGAAGAACGAATCGATGCCTTCATCGTCGAAGCCCCTGAATTGGAAAAGTTCATATTGCCAGGTGGTACAAAAGCGGCTGCAACAATCCATATAGCACGTACCGTTACAAGAAGGGCTGAACGATTGGTGGTTTCCTTGATCAAATCGGGTGCAGCGGTGTCTCCTCTTTCCCTGCAATATTTAAATCGGTTATCGGATTATTTCTTTGCGGTCGCACGAGTGATCAACTTCCGCCTTGGTGTGAAGGATGTCGAATATGCCCGTAGTGCTAACGTATTCCGCGGAGGAAAAAGAAAGGAAAAGGAATAAACATGAACGCAAGAAAAATCACCATGAGTTCCATGTTCATCGCCTTATCGTTGGTCGGGGCGATGATCAAGATTCCTTCCCCAATTGGAAGTATAGCTTTCGATAGCTTTCCGGCACTATTGGCGGCTGTTGCATTAGGCCCGATTACGGGAGGAATCGTGGCTGGTTTAGGCCATATCTTATCTGCCTTGATTGGCGGCACGCCACTTGGTCCGTTTCATTTCTTAATCATGTTGGAAATGGCAGTCCTTGCTTGGATGTTTGGTGTCCTATATGACCACGATAAGAAAATAAGCGCTTTTTCCTTTTTCTTTTTAGGTAATGCCTTCATCGTAGGATTACCTTTCGCATTCTTGGTTAGCACTGAGTTTTACATGATGTTGGTACCTTCCTTAACGGCGGCTACAGCATTGAATGTATTCTTGAGCATTCTTTTGATTCCTCGTCTCGTGCCAGTCTTGAAAAAGGTGTTCATACGAGAAGGAATGATTGGATGATGGATTCACTGATCTTGCCGTTCAATGATTCCCAGTCCTTGGTTATCTCAACAGATAATAGTGGTGGAATCGGGCTGAAGGAAAAAGATCTTGTTCATGTCCCATATGAGGTGGTCGGCTATTACTCTTTTCGGGTAGCGGTCATGGAATGTTTGGCCTCCGGTGGGAGCCCAATCGCTGTCGTCCTTCAAAACTTCTGTGGCGATGAGGCCTGGGGAAGTTTGACGAAGGGTGTGAGGAAGGGAATGGATGAAATAGGGTTAGACCTGTCCATTACTGGCAGTACAGAGAGTAACATGCCCCTCCAACAATCCGCATTAGGGTTGATGGTCATTGGAAAACGGGAAAAAGGGTTGGGTTCGAAGGAAACTTCCAATCGGAAAATGGCCATTGTCGGCAGGCCGTTGGTTGGCGACGAGGTTATGGAACAACAGCAGTGGGTTGCACCTTTATCCCTCTTTAAATGGTGCTCCGAACTTGAAGGGGTCCGCCTCCTTCCTGTAGGTTCGAAAGGCATTGCCTATGAATGGGAGCAGCTGGATCCTCAAGGTGGGGGAATACCCGAACGGATAAAGAGTCGTGTAGATATCGAGAAATCATCGGGTCCATCTACCAGTTTTTTGATCACCTATCCTGAAAGCCTAGAAGCGGACATTTTCCAACGTTGCGGTCCGCTTATTCTCGTGTGATGGTACATATGTATATAAAGGGAGAGACCTGATTTGCGCCGAGTAGGGTCCCTCCCTTTTTCGTCTAGTAAGCGCCCTTGATGATCCTATAATTCATCTTATGAGTTGGAGTAATTAGGGAAACACTCATAATATTACGGAGCTGTTTGTTAAAGATCCGTTCATATGGCTAAGCTACTGGAATGGTTGAGTGATTCTAATTCTAAGGCCATTTTACATCCCTGCACCCTATGACTCTATTGGGGGACCTGATTTTACGAAACCCGCTTTTTACCGGATTAGGCTTTGTTTCTTCCTTTACATGGGTCTAAGCAAAGGGTTTTAATAAAGAAGAACAGTATTCTATTTGGCCCGACCTGTATCTAGTAATTGATGATACATGTATGAATCGAAAATGGGGACGGCATTTCAGTCGTTTCGCTTATCCTAATCTTACTATTGGATACAATTGTTTAAGAGAAAGGAGCACGATGTAATAGCATGAAACATTCTAATTATATGATGGGAATCGATATTGGGACAACAAGTACAAAAGTGGTTCTTTTTACGAAAGACGGTAAGGTAGTGCAAACATGTTCTAAGGGATATCCATTGAACAGTCCCACACCGTCCGTTGCAGAACAGGACCCTGAAGAAATCTATAAGGCGGTCTTGCTGACAGTCGGTGAGGTCATGATTGCAAGTGGGATTGAAAAAGAAGAATTGGGGTTTATTTCGTTTAGCTCGGCCATGCATAGTTTGATTGCCATGGATACAGGCGGAAACCCACTAACCAACAGCATTACATGGGCTGATAATCGAAGTGCTGCCTATGCCGAGGAACTGAAGGCATCAAGTCAGGGAGAGGCATTATACCATAGGACGGGGACACCGATTCATCCGATGTCACCCATCACGAAAATCATGTGGCTTAGAAATGAACACCCAGTAATTTTTAACAAAACGGATAAATTTCTAGGAATTAAAGAATATATCATTTATAAATTTTTCAATGAATATGTGATGGACTATTCTATGGCTTCAGCAACAGGCCTGTTCAACTTGAAAACGATGGAGTGGGATGAGGAAGCATTGGTGATTGCCGGAATCGGTTCGGACAAACTACCAAGGCTTGTGCCGACGACCCATATCCTTTCCAACTTGAGTGAGGGATTGGCTGCGAACATGAATATTTCCCCTGATACACCAATGGTCATTGGTGCCAGTGACGGGGTACTAGCTAACTTGGGGCAAAATGCCATCAAACCGGGTATATTTGCGGTAACGATTGGAACAAGTGGAGCGGTCCGTACGGTCAGTGACCATCCGCTTACGGATCCAAAAGGGAGAACGTTTTGTTATGCCCTTACTGAAAAGCATTGGGTCATTGGCGGACCGGTCAATAATGGCGGGATTACCTTCCGATGGGCCAAGGACCAACTTGGTCGGGAGGAAATTGCGAGAGCGAAAGTATTGGGCCAGGACCCTTACGAAATCCTGACCGAAATGGCAACGCATATCGCCCCTGGTTCTGACGGGTTGATTTTCCATCCATATATGGCTGGGGAAAGGGCACCGTTATGGAGCGCTGATGCGAGAGGCTCCTTCTTTGGATTGGCTCTTCACCATACCCGTGATCATATGGTCCGATCTGTACTTGAAGGCGTGATGTATAACTTATATAGTGTGCTGCTCACTGTAGGGGAATTGACCGGGGCCCCGAAAAAAATCCATGCGAGTGGCGGCTTTGTCCGTTCCAAGCTTTGGCGTCAAATTATGGCTGATATATTTAACCAGCATGTGAAGATTCCTGAAAGCTTTGAAAGTTCGAGTCTAGGGGCTGCTATTCTTGGTCTCTACGCTTTAGGGGAAATCGAAAGTTTGGATGCGGTGGAGGATATGGTCGGTAACACCCATGAGCTCGAGCCCATTGAGGCAAATGTGGAAATATACCAAGAACTCATGTCGATTTACCTGTCCGTTTGCCGAAAATTAGAAGGAGATTACAAGCGAATTGCCGACTTCCAACGTCGACATTTAGAGTGATGCGACAAAAGCACAGCTGTTAAAAGCTTGTGCTTTTCTTTTGGCTTATTTTCAAAAATGATAAGATAGAGGAAAAAGGTAAGGGGATTTAAGAGATGGGAGCCAGTAAAACAAATGCGATGCGTATTCTCGATAAAAAGAAAATAAAGTATGAGATGATGAGTTACGATGCGAATGATGGGAAAATTGATGGTATTACGGTCGCTTATAAAATCGGCAAATCACCGGAAACGGTCTTTAAAACGCTTGTTACCCATAATGGTCCTCAACAGCTTTATGTGTTTGTCATCCCTGTGGCTGCTGAGCTGGATTTGAAAAAAGCGGCCAAAGCAGCAGGTGTGAAAAAAATCGAAATGCTGGCCGTTAAAGATCTGCAAAAGTACACCGGGTATATCCGTGGAGGCTGTTCACCTATAGGAATGAAAAAGCAGTATCCGACCTTTATTGATGAAAGCGCATTAGACCTGTCCGAAATCATCGTGAGCGGTGGGAAGATCGGTACACAAATTGTCCTGAAACCATCGGGATTCTTGATGGGGGCAGAGGCTGAAACTGCGGCCCTTTTAAAGTGAATCTAAAAAGCTCCCATATAAGGTTTTAGTCACTTTGAACTTTTAGGCATTCACCTACCTGTGCTTCATGGCATACGCTGTCTTGAAGATACATCTGTATGGTAAAGGAGAGTGTGGAAGTGTCAGGAAATGCGATGCATTATTTTGCCGGAGGTAATACGGCCAAAGGTTTTTATAGCTTATATGATTCAAACCTTACGGGATTGGAGAAATTATTCATCCTAAAGGGAGGACCTGGGTCAGGGAAATCAACGATCATGAAAAAGATTGGCCAGGAATGGCTGGATAAAGGCTACGACATAGAGTTTTTGCACTGTTCCTCCGATAATGATTCCATTGATGGGGTGATCATCCCTGCATTGAAAGTAGGTCTTGTGGATGGGACGGCACCGCATGTAATTGAACCGAAAGCGCCAGGGGCTATAGAGGAATACGTTAATCTTGGGGCCGCCTGGTATTCCCAGCAGCTGGCGGCTGAAAGGGCAAACATCATTCGATTGACGAATGCCAGAAGCAAGAGCTATGAGGCGGCTTATGGCCACTTTGCCAAAGCGTTGGAGATACATGACGAATGGGAAGAAATCTATAAAGCAAACATAGATTTCGCCAAATTAAATGGATTGACGAATAAACTGATTCAGGGTTTTTATAGAGATATATTCTTGAACAAAAAAGCGGATGTTCGCCACAGGTTTTTAGGTGCAGCCACTCCAAAAGGTGCTGTTGACTATGTTCCGAATATTACAAAAGGTGTGCATAAACGGTACTTTTTGAAAGGGCGTCCGGGTTCAGGTAAATCGACGATGCTGAAGAAAATTGCCAAATCTGCAGAGCAACGGGGCTTTGATGTGGAAATGTATCATTGTGGATTCGATCCTGACAGCTTGGATATGGTGATCGTGCGTGAAGTGGGCATCGCCATTTTTGATAGCACCGCCCCTCATGAATACTTCCCAAGCCTTGAAGGGGATGAAATCATCGATATCTATAAGACGGCCATCCTTCCGGGAACCGATGAGATATATGCCGATCAAATCAAGGCTGTCTCTTTGAGGTACCGGGAGAAAATGAATGAAGCGACAGCGTGTCTGGCGAAGGCGAAAGAGCAACATGACGAACTTGAAACAATCTATGTGAAGGCCATGGATTTTACGGCTGTCGATGACATGATGAAAGATATTCAGGAACAGATTGGTGAGCGGGTAAAGGCAATGGATAACCCAACCATATTACATTGAAAAGAGACTGCACCTTTTTTAAAAATGAGGTGCAGTTTTACATAGAAGGGACAATCATTTAGATCATCTTACACATACAAGGATGTTAATCATTTCTTATTCAGGTAAAATAAGTGTAAAAAGAAAAGGGAGTGGTTAAATGATTAAAACGATTGCGATTGATATGGACGGAACATTACTGAATAAAATGCAAATGGTGAGTGAAGAAAATAAATCATCGATTCATAAGGCTCAAGAAGAAGGGATCGAAGTCATCATTGCTACTGGAAGATCATTTGAGGAAGCCAGATATGCTTTAGATAAAGTGGGCCTTGAATGTCCGATCATCTGCGTGAATGGCGCTGCCCTCTTCACGCAAGAAGGGAAGGTAGCGGCTTCCCATCCAATGCCGATAGCTTCCGTAAAGAATGCAGCGGAGTGGCTTGAAGAACGGGGAATCTATTTCGAAATTTATACGAGCAAAGGAATTTTCTCTAAAAACTACGAGACCGCAATCGATGCCCTTGTGGATGTAATGGTCACGGCAAATCAGGATATTGACCCGTCCCAAATTAGAAAGTATGCAGAGGCTCGTCTACAATTGGGACATGTTACATCCATTGCGGATTATACTGAGCTTTTCGACCAAGCTGAGTTGGAACTATATAAAATCCTTGGTTTCTCCACGGATTTGCAGGTATTGGACCAAGCTGCCTCGCGGTTCAAAATGGATGAAGGGACTGCTGTCACCTCTTCGGGTCGTGAGAATGTGGAAATCACGAGCAAACATGCCCAAAAAGGAATCGTACTCGAAAAGTATGTGAACGAAAAAGAAGGCTCTATGCAGGAGACGATGGCCATTGGAGATAATTATAATGATATATCCATGTTTGAAAGAGTGGGTTTATCCGTCGCAATGGGAAATGCCCCGACCGACATTCAAAACCTTTGTGATGAAGTGACAGGGACAAATGAAGAACATGGAGTAGCGAAGGCCATTTTAAAGGTTCTTAAGAAGACAATCGAATAACTCGGCAAACCGAGGGAGGGAATTTATTTGAAAAGATGGTGTTCATTGATCCTCATGATTACGTTGGCCTTGACGGGATGTTCAGGGGGAGAGGGAAATAACGGTGCACAGCCTGAGGAAGACTCAACAGAAACGGCGATAGATGGCCCTGAGGTACTGGTAACGAACCTGGCTTCTCCATGGTCGATTCAGAAAGATGGAGAGACTTTGTATGTTTCAGAACGGTCAGGCACCATCGTGCAATGGAAGAATGAGCATATGGAGAGGCAGAAGGTTCAGCTGGAAAAGAAGTTGTCCTCAAAGGCAGAAGCTGGATTGCTTGGATTTGTGCTCGACCCTGACTTTTCGAAGAACCATCAAGCTTTTGCCTATTACACCTACGAGGAAAACGGAAAACCATCCAATCGGATCATCACGCTCCAACAGGTGGATGATACATGGAGAGAGAAGGAAATTCTAATCGACAAGATTCCAAGTGGTGACTATCATCATGGAGGACGCTTAAAGATTGGCCCCGATGGAAAACTATTTGCCACAACAGGAGATGCAAGGGAACCAATGATTGCCCAGGATCTTGATTCTTTAGGTGGCAAGCTTTTGCGTTTGAATCTTGACGGAACCATCCCCGACGATAATCCTTTCGAGAATTCCTATATTTTTTCTTACGGACATCGCAATCCGCAAGGCCTCGCTTGGGATGAAACGGGACAACTGTTCGAAAGTGAACATGGTGAATCTGCACATGATGAATTAAACGCGATTCTCCCTGGAAAGAATTATGGCTGGCCGGAAATAGAGGGAAGTGAGGCACAATCAAATATGGAAGCTCCTATGATTCATTCCGGAAATGATACATGGGCACCTTCTGGGATTGCGTATTCAGATGGCAAGCTTTTTGTTGCTGCCTTAAGGGGAGAAGCACTTAAGAGGTATGAAATAAAAAGTGGGAAAATGACGGATTTAGTTACCGATTCTGGCCGGATACGAGATGTGTTAGTAGACGGGGGATTCCTATATTTTATTAGCAATAATACAGATGGGCGTGGAAAGGCCGATCGTAATGATGATAAACTTTATCGTTTGCCCTTAGCTAAGTCCCATTAAGAGATGTCCTGTAAAGGGCATTTTTTTTATGCTTCCAAGGAGGAGTGGGAATACTGATAATGTGTGAGTAGTATCTGGATAAATCAATAGGGATTGGCTGGACAATTCAGATGAATCGTAGTATAGTTACCTAGGTAACTAATTTTCAGGGGGAATACCTTTGTTTTTACGTGATGGTTTATTTTTTCACCATAACCTGCAATTCTCAAGAACGTTCACCAAGAAGTTAAATGAGCAGCTGGCAAAGGTCGATCTTTTTCATTCTCAATGGATGATTATCTATTATCTGAAGGAATATGGTAGTACCACGTTGGTTGAAATCAGCAATTACTTAGATGTCGAGAAACCGACAGTAACCCGGACGGTGAATCGATTGGAAGAACGAAAATTAATCGAACAAATACCGGGAAAAGATAAACGGGAACGGAGAATTCAGTTAACTGATTTAGGTGAAAAAACATACCTAAAAGCTAGAAAGGCAGTAGATGAATTCGAACTTCAATTAATAGATGGTTTGTCTGAAGAGGACTGGGAAGCAACATTGCGGACCTTAAAATTCTTAAAGGAAAAGTTACAACAATCGTAAGGAAGAAGGATTGAAATGAATCAAAAAACAAAATTGTGGACGAAAGACTTTATTATTGTTTCGTCCGCAAACTTTTTTCTCTTTTTAACGTTTTATGTCTTGATGGTCACTTTGACCCTTTATACGATGGATAATTTCCATTCTTCTCAAGCTCAAGCCGGACTGGCGTCGAGTATTTTTGTCTTGGGAGCAGTACTTGTACGACCAATCGCCGGAAAAAAGATTGATCAATTAGGTCGGAAGAAAATGCTTATTGGTTCGTTGGTATTATTTTTTATAGCCTCCGTTTTCTATCTGCAAGTGGATAGTTTGCCGCTTTTATTTATTGATCGGTTGGTTCATGGTATCTCATTTGGTCTCGCTACAACGGCCACTGGAACAATTGTTGCTGATATCATACCGAATGAAAGACGTGGTGAAGGTACGGGATACTTTGCCATGAGTACAAACCTGGCCATGGCATTTGGTCCATTTATCGGATTGTTCATTACCCAGCATTTTAGCTACTCCTTTATTTTCTATGCCGCATCACTATTCGCTGCATTCTCTTTAGCGGCTTCTTTATTTTTATTTGTACCTGAGGCAACAAAAGATCAAGCGCCTCGACCACGGGGGTTCAACATCAAAGACTACTTTGAAAAACGTGCTTTACCGATATCCATACTTGTGATGTTTGCAGGTTTAGCCTATTCGAGCATCTTGTCCTATTTAACTTCTTTTGCAAAGGAAATAAACCTACTGGATGCCGCGAGCTTTTTCTTTGTCGTGTTCGCTATATTCCTTTTAGTTACCCGTCCATTTACAGGGCGTATGTTCGATGTGAAAGGTGAAAATGCTGTAATTTACCCTTCCCTTGTCTTATTTGTAATTGGGATGGTCGTACTAAGTCAATCGCAACATGCCTTGACGCTCTTGATTGCAGGTGCTTTCATCGGTGTAGGATATGGTACGTTTCAGTCAAGCGCACAGGCTATATCCATCAAGGAATCTCCATCAAATCGTATGGGATTGGCAACCTCCACATTCTTTACCTTTTATGACTTTGGAATTGGTTTAGGACCGTTTATGCTAGGGTTCCTCGTTCCTTATACTGGTTTTAAAGGGTTGTTTATCTGCATGGCTGTTCTGTCAGTCTTGTTGATAGTCATTTACTATTTTGTTCATGGTAAAAAGGCATCAGCAAGGGCATCCAGGCAGAATACGGGCGATCAAATGATTTCTTGATTATCCCTTATTTGTTTAAAAATATGGAAAAAGGGGATACTTATTGTATGATTTACTTTTCTAAGTAATCCCCCTTTTTCTACGTCTGTTACAAACAGGCGTTTTTTTATGGAAATAAATAAAAAAACCGCCAAATGGCGGTTTTTAAAATTTGTAGGTCCATAATCGCTCTTTTCGAATCCAGTCGAGGAAATCAACATCTTGGTTTTCGAATTTTTCCTTCCAATCAACCACCATTGCTTGTGTTTGCGATCGGTGCGCGGTTATGGCCGCTACCTTTTTATCTTCAGCTGCGGTGATGTCATGGATGATATCGGGTTGTCCCAATTCATCGATGCAATTATTGGAAAAGGCGACACAATGGAGCTTTGGACGGTCTTTTTCTTCGATTCTTTCTACAGCGCGAACGACGGCACGTGCTGTCGCTTCATGGTCGGGGTGGACACTGTATCCTGGATAAAACGTTATGACCAATGAAGGATTAAGTTCATTGATGGCCTCTGTGAACAGGGAGGTCAATTTTTCATCATCTTCAAACTCAATCGTTTTATCTCGTAAACCAAGCATGCGCAAGTCTTGGATACCAATGGCATTCGCTGCATCGATTAATTCTCTTTTGCGAATTTTAGGAAGGGACTCTCTAGTTGCGAAAGGAGGATTTCCTAAATTTCTACCCATTTCCCCTAGAGTCAAGCAGAGGTAGGTAATCGGTGTGCCGGCTTCACTATGTAAGGCAAGCATCCCTGAAACAGAAAAGGCTTCATCATCGGGGTGCGGGAAAATCACTAAAATATGCTGTTCTTTTTCCATAATACTCGTCTCCTTTCGTTCTACTTACAATAATTATAAAAGAGTTCCGCCGAAGAGAAACGTACGTGCGGGATGAATAGAAATGGTGTAAATATCTTTTGGTTATTCAAAGGGAGTAGAACTGATCTGAAGGGAAACGGCAAGTTTTCCCGTGAAATCAAGTCCTGCCAACAATAATCTTCCTTGATCATCGATCTCGAAGTGGTTTACGCCTTCAGCATATACCCAGCCAATCATGAGTTTTAAGCCGACGCGAAAAGGTCCGTCCCCAATAATCTTACCGTGTTCATATTGAATTTGTGCATTACGAATATAAGCGCCTGCAGAAAAAAAAGCTTCATCCACATGGGTGGCATAGGCACCGTTAGTCGTTTCAAGGTGAAGGTATACATCTTTTCCTGCAAATGAATCGATGGCTTTCTGCACCTCTGAACGGTCTATAGGTTTCATTCGACAATTCCTCCTTTACTGGGTAACTATAAGCATTTTCCATCTTTCTATTTTACTAAAGTTAAGCGGAAAAAGCGAAGAGGGCCGCTCGAGTATTTGAGCAACCCTCTTAATTAATAGTATTTTTTATTTTTTAGGCGTCCCATATTTATGGTATGCACCATGATTGACCGGACCTACATAATCATTCATTTTCCAAGAATGACGGACGGCTTCGGTAATGAAGTCTTTTGCGACATAAATGGCTTCACGAGGGCTCTTTCCTTCAGCTAACTGTGCCGTAATTGCAGCTGAAGATGAGCAGCCGGCCCCGTGTGTATTGGTCGTTTCGATTTTTTCGGATTCCAGGATTTCAAACTCTTTTCCATCGTATAAAAGGTCGATGGCTTTGTCATGATCCAGCTTATTACCACCTTTGATCAGAACATATTTGGCACCAAGGGCATGGATTTTCTCGGCAGCCTTTTTCATATCATCAATCGTTTTGATCGGGGCAGTCCCAGCCAATTGTGCAGCCTCGAAAAGGTTTGGAGTAACGACTGTTGCACGTGGAACAAGCAACTCACGAAGTGCGACAGCAGTTTCCGGATGTAAAACTTCATCTTCCCCTTTACATACCATAACCGGGTCGATTACGACCTTATCCAGTTTCAATTCGTCTATTTTACGAGCAACAAGCTCAATGATTTCAACAGAACCAAGCATGCCTGTTTTCATGGCATCTATCCCGATAGAAAGAATCGTTTCTAATTGGGCTTCTAAAATTTCGACCGGTGTAGGGAAAACATTGTGAGACCAACCGTTTTTAGGATCCATGGTGACAATTGTCGTTAAAGCGGACATTCCGTAAATCCCGAATTCTTGAAATGTCTTTAAATCAGCTTGAAGACCTGCACCGCCGCTGGAATCTGAACCAGCAACAGTCATAGCTCTATTCATGGTCATTATGTGACCTCCTCAGGAGTATTGAATGATATGGATATTATCAGTGTACCGTAATATCTTATTTTTAGAATATACCAAAATTTATATTATGTAAAACTAAGAAGATATCTGGAAATACAGGCTTTAAAATGGGGCGGGACATGACATAGGATGAACAAATCTCATCTGGTAATTTTTATGGGAGTACAGCCAAATTTTGTATTGAAATGGTGAATTATTCAATGAAAAAGGGATATAATGCGTAAAATCCATTTGAAAATGTAAAACACCGGAGAAATATGCTATATTCAATCTTTTGATAAGGGTGTGAAAGTGTTAATATTTTAAAAGTTGATTTAAACTATTGAGGTACGACCGAATTCGTTTAAAAAGGACTTATTCATTATAACGTTTCCAAATGGTAAAGGGTTCAATCAAATAATAGGAGGTGTTTCAGTTGAATTGTACGATCTTGCTTTTAGCCGGTGGCCAATCAAGCCGAATGGGTATGAATAAAGCCTTGCTGAAAATAGGCGAGGCGGTGAACATCCAAAGAGTGGCGAACGTCTTTAAAAAGGTTACGGAAAACATCCTGGTTGTTACGAATTCACCTGAAGAATATCACTTTCTTGAATTACCTTTCATTCCTGATATATATATAGGTCAAGGTCCGCTTGGAGGACTCCATGCTGGAATATCCTCTTCCGAAACAGAGCTGCAGGTCCTTAGTGCCTGTGATATGCCTTTTGTAAATGATCAGGCGGTCAATGAAATGCTTTCATTTTATGAATCGGATTTTGATGCCATCATTCCGGAAATCAATGGAAGACTTCAGCCGCTCTTTGCGGTCTATCACAAAAGGTGCCTACCCTTGTTAACGGAATGTCTGGAGAAGAAGGAATTGAAAATGAAGCTTTTTCTAGAAAAGATCAGGGTGAAAGTCATCAAGGAAACCGACTTTTCGTTATATCATGAAGACCCTGAGCGTTTCCGTCTTCTCTTTTTTAATATGAATACAATGGAAGATTATGAAGAAGCAAAACATATATACCAAACTGAAATTGTCAGAAAGGAAGGTACCCCATGAATTTTGAAATTTCGAAGGAACCGATCGTCATTCAAGAAGTGGTAGATAAAGTAGTTAAGCGGGATGCAGGTGCAGTCACGACCTTCATTGGTACAGTTAGGGAAATGACGAAGGGGAAGAAGACTCTATTCTTAATATATGAGGCTTATGAACCGATGGCGGTCAAGAAGTTAGAACAAATCGGGATGGAGATTAAGGAGCGCTGGCCTGACGCAGAAACGGCGATCACTCACCGGGTCGGTCAATTGGAAATTACGGATATTGCAGTGGTCATCGCTGTAAGTACACCACATCGTAACGACGCGTATGAAGCTAATCGATATGCCATAGAAAGAATAAAGGAAATCGTTCCGATTTGGAAAAAGGAACATTGGGAAGATGGGGAGACATGGGTTGGCAATCAACTAGAAACCGTACCTTATCCTAATGGAAAGCCAGAAGAGGGGGATCTCGATGATTAAAGTACTTTTGTTTGCTCAACTAAAAGATGAAATGGGAAAAGAGACTATTTCTATAGAAGGAAATGGGTTGAGCGTGGCTCAGCTAAAGGAAAAGATTAGGGCCGAGTTCCATTTGGAAGGTCTGGATACGGTAATGACAGCGGTCAATGAAGAGTTTGCCGGAGACGAAGTGATAGTGGCTGATGGAGATACCATCGCCTTCATACCACCTGTCAGCGGAGGCTAATTAGATAGGGGGGAATCATAGTGAATGAGCGATATTCAAGACAAACCTTGTTTTCTCCGATCGGTGAAGGAGGACAGGCCCACATTCGTCAAAAGCATGTCTTGCTTCTGGGAGCTGGAGCGCTTGGTTCCGCTAATGCAGAAGCCTTGACTCGTGCAGGTGTGGGAAAGTTGACCATTGTGGACCGGGATTACGTCGAGTCCAGTAATTTACAACGTCAACAGTTATATACGGAACAGGATGTCGAGGATAAACTGCCAAAGGCCGAAGCGGCAAAGCGGCACTTGCATGCTATTAATCACGAAGTAGATGTAGCGGCGGTCATCATGGATGCCACTGCACGCACGCTTGAACCATTATTGGGTCATGTGGATTTGATAATAGATGCTACAGATAACTTCGAGACTCGGATGATAATCAATGATTTATCACAAAAGCTTCAAATACCTTGGATATATGGGGCATGCGTAGGCAGTGTTGGCATGACCATGACGATTCTTCCAGATAAAACACCGTGTATGAACTGCCTGATGAAAACCATTCCGGTACAAGGGATGACCTGTGATACCGGTGGAATCATCTCTCCAGCCGTAACCATGGTAGTGGCTCATCAAACGGCTGAAGCCTTGAAGATTTTAGTCGAAGATTGGGAAGCAGTTCGACCAACGCTTGTTACATTCGATTTATGGCGAAACCAATATCAAACGATTAAATTAACGAAAGCAAAGAGAACGGACTGTCTTTCATGTGGGGAGCAACGGACGTATCCGTTTTTAAATGCGGATAATATGACCAAAACCGCTGTCCTTTGTGGAAGGGATACGGTACAGGTCAGGCCATCAAAGCCATTGAAACTCCAACTAGAGAAGCTGGCCAAAGATTTAAAGGGAAGTGACTATTTAGTCAAGGTTAATCCTTTCCTTCTTTCTTGTGAAAAAGACGGGGAGCGTATGGTCATTTTTCAGGATGGCCGAGCGTTAATTCATGGCACGAAGGATATGGTCCATGCAAAGGCGTTGTATCAAAGAATTCTTGGATAACACAAAAAATGAGGCTCCCGAATGGGGCCTCATTTTATATAGGATGTGATATAGGGTAAATGGGTAATGGGTTAACGGGAATTAATGAGTAACTCCGTCTTTGTTGTCTTGTTTGGATGCAATGATGACGACTTTTCCTTCATCTAACACTTCTTCATAACGTTCCGCTTCTGTTTTGGTAAGTCCAAGATTGCTCATTCGGTTACGTAGTTCGTCCCCACGTGATTTGAAGAGGTTTCCAACTGTATCGAGGAAACCTTGTTCCTTCATGCCGACATCTTCAGTATTTGTATTTTCGGTAAGGTGCTTAGAGCGATCCTTATCGTGAGCAAATAAATATACATCATCCTTCGTATAGCCGGTTGTAACTAACTCATCGATTTTTTCCTTAGCTTGTAAACCGTTTTCTACAACATGTACTTGATACATATAAACTCCTCCTTCAATTTTAGTGTAAGACTTTCTTAAATTGGGTAAATGGAATCTTGCATATCTCAGCTTGTTATTAGCTATAGTAGTATATAACCTTATTTAGCCATTGCTAAACATTTACCTTATTAATTATTAATAGGTGGTGAAACGGAACAGCTTTTGCAATCGATAGGTAACATATTTTAAGAACGGTAATTTATCCTGGTATTCGCTATAGTCTGAAGTATATTCGCCCTTTTCATTTTTCCAAAGCCGCTGGAAATAGTCATCCACTTCCTGTGCGACTTCGGTGTCTTTAGGGGCATGGATTTCAACATTGGCTTCTAGATTATAATCGTCTAGGTTTCGGGCTGTGTAATTGGCTGATCCTCCAATTATGACGGTTTCCTCTTCTTTTTGAATCGTCATCAGTTTCGTATGGAACTGTTCTTTATCGGTTTTGTACCAACGTATGTTGATATTCCCTTCATCTAGCTTTTCGAATTCGGCTGCAACCGGCAGATTGGGAAGCCCCATTTTTTGACTGCCAAATGCATTTTGATTCGGGTCCAATATCATGTGGATCCGGACACCTCTCCTGGCCGCATCGGTCAATGCCTCGACGACGTGTCGGTCAGCGATATAGAACATGGCGAGCTGGATTCGATCGCCTTTCTTTGTTTCCCTAATGGCTTTTAGGACATGTTTGTTGATTTTTCCTTCCGTCAATAATTGAACGGAAATGGGGCCATTTTCTTCCGCTGTTCCTTTAACTTCAGGAAATGCCTTCGGACCGTCAGAGAACCTCGATGCGGCTTCTTCCGCTTTGACGAAATCACTGATGATGTTGCCATCCATCTGGAAAGCAATATTGGAATGGAACCCACTTGCATCGTGAGGATTTGCGGATGAGATGATGGCTGTCTTTTCAGTAGCTACCACTTTTCTGTGATTGGCTTTGATATTCATTAATCGAAGATAAGACCGTGCCGTGACCTTTGGGGCATTATTAGCCATGGGATTGACAATCCAGCCTTTCCCGCTTTCCCCAAACCATTGGAAAAATGTTCGATATAGTCCGGAATAGAGTGGATTGGGATCCCGGAGTCGGTCCAAGTTGGTTACGACCACTTCGATGTCATTTTGTTTCAGCTTTTCTAACTCGTCTAATTCGTATGCATTATAGGAGGTGTTCACTTCATCGGTAATGAACATAATCTCAAGTTCAGGTTTCTTCTTCTTTTGGGCTATCAGTTTATCTGTTAAAGTCTTGCTTAATTTAGGGAAGTCTACTTTCTCATCATAGAAACTATTAAACAAGAACATATCAATTACGATAAAAGAATCGGCCTCTTCAATTGCATGATAGATGGTCTGGAAGATTCGCTGTTCATGCTGTACCTTTCCTTGTTCATCATGATAAGAGAGATCATAAATGAAATCGATATCCTCGACATGATGTATCTCCCCCTCGTAGGATATTCCTTTGGGCAGGGGTTTATAGCTGTTATAGACAATGACCGCGATGACAACAAGGAGCATACTAACAAGCAAATAAAATCGTTTGCGTTTATACCATTTTTTCATAGAAAATCCTCCATCTTACTTAAATTGCTTGCTAACTATCTATTTCCCCTTTTTAGGGGTATATAGAAACATGAATCAGAAAATGAGTTTGATATAATAATTGGAAAAGCGAGAAAGGGGCTAGTAAAGATGACAAAGCCGATTTTAACGAATGACTGGTGGCCTCTATTGAAAGAGGAATTTAAAAAGCCATATTATCAGGATTTAAAAGAATTCATCACACGAGAATACAATCAGCATGCCATACATCCGAGTCCGGAAGATATTTTTAATGCGCTTCACTGTACACCGTATGAAAAGGTAAAGGTCGTCATTCTTGGCCAGGACCCTTATCATGGACAGGGTCAGGCCCATGGTCTTAGCTTCTCGGTAAAGCCTGACGTCCGCATCCCGCCTTCTTTACGAAATATCTTTAAAGAACTGAAAAGTGATCTGGGCTGTGAGGTTCCTGACAATGGTTACCTAGGCGAATGGGCGGAACAAGGTGTGCTTCTCCTCAATACCGTTCTAACAGTACGTGAAGGGGAGGCACATTCCCACAGGGGCAAAGGGTGGGAGACCTTCACGAATCAGATCATCCAGCTGTTGAATGAGAGGGAGACACCGGTGATTTTCATCCTTTGGGGAAAGCCAGCTCAAACAAAACTGCGTTGGATAGATGAAAAGCGCCACCCAATCATTACTTCCGTCCACCCGAGTCCGCTGTCTGCTAGCCGTGGTTTCTTTGGCAGTAAGCCATTCTCCAAAACCAATGAACTTCTTATGGAAATGGGATTGGCTCCTATCAACTGGCAAATATCGAACCGCAAAGGGGGCATGATAAATTGAAACGAGTAAATTGCATGGCCTGCAAGCATTTTTATGTGACGTGGGATCCTAAATTCCCCAAAGGTTGCCGCGCCTTTCAATTTAAAACATCCAATCTGCCATCCCTTGATGTGTATCGCTCCTCGGGTGAGCCTTGTTTGAAGTTTGAATCCAAAGCCAATTGAAAAGTAAGTTTTCTTCCCCCTTAATGTTTGCTATGCTAGGTAGGGAAGTTAGGAAATGTATGCAGACGAGGTGGTAAATGTGGATATCTCATCCAAACAGATGCTGGATAAAATGGAAGAGCTTGTGACAAAAGCTAAACTGGCGAATTCAGAGACTAAGTTGCAAGGGTATGTAGTTGCCATTCAGGCACTTTGTGAAGTGATGGTGGATGAAAAATCGGAAAATAACAAAATAATGAAGCCCATTACATTCACACAACCTGTTATGTCGAACATACCGAATGCAGAACCGGTTAAAATGGATGAAGCCAATGGGGATTCCTTATTTGATTTTTAAATAAAAAGTAAGAGAGGCGGAGCAATCGTGAAATTATTTATCATCTTAGGAGCGTTGAATGCATTCATAGCCGTGGCACTAGGAGCATTTGGCGCACATGGACTAGAAGGGAAAATACCTGATAAATATTTAGCAACCTGGAATACGGCTGTAGATTATCAAATGTTCCATGCGGCAGGCTTGTTGGTTATCGGTTTGTTGGCGGGGAAAATTACGAGCCCACTCATCAATTGGTCGGGTTGGATGATGTTCATCGGCATTATCATATTTTCCGGTAGCCTTTTCGTTCTGAGTGTCACTCAAATCAAAGTGTTGGGTGCCATCACACCAATCGGTGGCGTTTCATTTTTAGCAGCTTGGATCTTGATGATCATTGCTGCCTATAAGTATTTATGAAAAAATCCAGCTGGCCGCATTCAGGGGTCAGCTCTTGTTTTTTGCATGATGAAAACGAACAGCCTCAGGATTTCTGAGGCTGTTCGTTTTCACATAGTCACTTTCTATCTAGGAGAGTATGTGGTAAGTCCAGCTCCTCCGAATGGATAGTCATACTCAATTTCTTCATCAAAGGTAATGTAATCTAAGAATACCATTGGTATCAAATAACGTTTTCCGGTCTGTGGGTCACTGATGATTAGATGATCGCGTCCGGCCGCTTCGATGATCCCCTTGAAGATTTTTGCATTCCATTCTTTATTGTTTTCAAATGTGGTATAAACGGTGGCCAGTTTCCCTTTATTCAAGCGTAATATGTTCTCTATATAAGATTGTTCGACTGGAAGCATGCCCGGTACTTGTGGACCGGTGGTGGGAGCGTTCATCGGCGTAGGGATTTGCTGCTGGGTACCGCCTGTAGTGGGCATCTGTGGTTGATAAGCAGGCTGCTGCTGGTAGCCTTGTTGCTGCTGGTATTGACCCTGCTGCTGTCTTTGGGATGGGTCACTTTCATATGGGTTATAAGAGTTTCCTCCATAAGGATAATTGCCATAAGGATTATTTTGTGACATTGCATTCCCTCCTGAAATTCTAGGTTATTTCGGTTCTTGAACAGCTGAACATCCGAGTGTCTTGGCTGGAAGAAACAGTGCGATTTATAGCAGCCGGAGTGGGACGGTTTACATGGATAATCTAGGGCAGACCCGGACACGGCCCAAAAAACCACAATGAATGTTACACATGCCATTGAACTACTGCATGTATGGCAGTCTGAAGCTGAATGAGACTGTGAAAAAAATTAGCATCACTAAAGAAAATGTATGGGACGATTCTGGATTTTATGTCATGGTAGTGGAAATAAAAAGGGGATGAAAAAGAAAAGCTCCCGGGATGCCGGAAGCCTTTGTCTTATACATATAAGAAAGTTGGTATGTTATCTTCTGGAAGTATGTTGCCGACGAAGAATGAACCAAATGCAGCATAACGGGCGCTGACTTCATCGAAACGCATTTCATAAATCAACTTTTTGAATTGAAGAACATCATCCGCAAATAGGGTAACGCCCCATTCGTAATCGTCAAAACCGACAGAACCGGAAATGATTTGTTTCACTTTACCGGCATAGCTGCGGCCGATCAAGCCATGCGAACGCATCAAGTTTTTACGTTCTTCCATGGAAAGCATATACCAGTTGTCTTCTCCTTCACGGCGCTTGTCCATCGGATAGAAACATACATGCTTCGCCTGAGGAAGGATTGGATAAAGTCTTGAACGTACATGAGGATTTTGATATGGGTCCTCACCGTCTCCACCTGCTAGATAATTGCTTAATTCCACTACAGAAACGTAAGAATAAGCTGGAATCGTATATTCGGCAAGTTTCGTTTTATTGAATTCATTTTCAATGGCATTCAATTCTTCCATTGTCGGACGGGCAAACATAAGCATGAAGTCGGCTTTTTGTCCTACGATGGAATAAAGGGCATGACTGCCTTCATTGTTACTTTGGGTCGTATTCCATTTATCCAATAAACCTTGGAATTCCGAGATGGCTAATTGACGTTCGTCACTTGACAACGTTTTCCAAGAGGCCCAATCAATCAGGCGGAAATCATGTAGACAATACCATCCATCAAGAGTTTGTGCTGCTTCACTCATTACGATCACTCCTATGTCTTAATATAACTTTAATATAACATAGTTTCAGTATAAGGAAATTTATATCAGGCCGCAAATGTCTGCAGTCATTCTTCTTTGTTCAAGGAATGTTCATATGTACGATTTTACGAAGAAGACCAATGATTCTGGAATTTAAATAGCGGCTAGAGTATTCTTAGAAGAAGAGCATGAAGTTTACGAAGTGGGTAATATAGGAATGAATAGAAGGTACATACATTCAAGGAGGATGAGCTTGTGAGCGATTTATTTGAAATTTTAGAATCGAAGATAACAGGGAATAATCTAAAAATCGTTTTTCCAGAAGGGCTGGATGGACGCGTTTTGGGAGCAGCGGGAAGGCTTGCTAAAGCGAAATTATTAACACCTGTATTAATTGGCGATATCGGCAAAATTCAAGAGAAAGCCAAAGACCTCAAAATTTCTCTGGATGCCATTGAAATTTACGATCCGAAAAACTACATCATGATGGATGAGATGGTTGAAGCTTTTGTTGAGGTTAGGAACGGAAAAGCCTCCGTTGAGCAAGCCCGTGAAATCCTCTTGGATGAGAATTACTTTGGAACGATGCTCGTTCATATGAAACAGGCGCATGGAATGGTGAGTGGGGCAGCCCATTCAACGGCTGATACAGTCCGACCGGCATTACAAATCATTAAAACAAAGCCAGGTGTTCAAAAAACCTCGGGAGTCTTTATCATGGTCCGTGAAGAGGAAAAGTACGTATTCGCGGATTGTGCCATCAATATTAACCCGGATTCCCGTGATTTGGCTGAAATCGCATTGGAAAGTGCCAAGACGGCCCTGACATTCGATATCGAACCAAGAGTCGCGATGCTGAGTTTTTCTACGAAGGGATCGGCCCATTCACCAGAAACGGAAAAGGTCGTTCAAGCCGTCGCCTTGGCAAAAGAAATGGATCCACACCTTCTCCTGGATGGAGAATTTCAATTCGATGCGGCGTTCGTTCCTTCGGTTGCTAGGCAAAAGGCACCGGATTCTCTCATTCAAGGAGATGCCAATGTCTTTATATTTCCGAGTCTTGAAGCCGGTAATATTAGTTATAAGATGGTTCAGCGTCTGGGTGGTTTCGAAGCGGTGGGTCCAATCCTACAAGGACTTAACCGTCCAGTGAATGATCTTTCCCGTGGCTGCAGCGAAGAGGATGTATATAAATTGGCACTCATCACAGCCGCACAAGGATTCGTTGCGCAATACCAGTAATGACGTGAATGATATTGATAGAGGGAGATTTCTATGAGTGAAACAGATTCATTATTAAGGCAGCAAGAATGGCGGATAATTGACCAGTCATCGGTTGGTCCCCAGTTTCCAGCCCTAGAATCCTTTGCGATGGATGATACATTATGTGCCTCCGTAGGTTCCGGCCGCTCGACGGCCGTAGCCAGGGCTTGGGTGCATCATCAAACCATCGTACTTGGTATTCAGGATACGAAACTTCCTTTTCTTAAAGAGGGAATTAATTATTTGGATAAGCACGATTTCAAGGCGATTGTACGGAACTCAGGAGGGTTGGCCGTCGTGTTAGATGAAGGAGTCCTGAATGTATCACTCGTTTTCCCTGAAAGCGAACGGAAAATCGAAATAAACCGTGGATATGATGCCATGTGGGAACTGATTAGACGTATGTTCAGCGATTTCCCGGTTAGCATCGAAGCAAAAGAAATCGTGGGCTCCTATTGTCCAGGGAGCTATGACTTAAGTATCGATGGCAGGAAATTTGCCGGTATATCGCAACGCCGGATCCGCAATGGTGTGGCTGTACAAATATACATATGCGTCAATGGAAGTGGTGCACAAAGGGCCGAACTTGTGAAAGGTTTCTATCAGACCGCCAAAAAGCAGGTCGAAACGAAATTCACTTATCCGGATATCACTCCTTCCGTAATGGCCTCGCTTACTGAGTTATTGGGGGTTAAGTTAACTGTCCAAGATGTTATGCTCAGATTCCTGAACGTATTGAAGGAGCATAGTGGGAAGATATTTTCCGATTCCCTTTCGGCACAAGAGTGGCCTTTATATGAAGGGTACTTAACAAGAGTGGTAGAACGTAATAACAAAGTCTTCGATGCATTGGAAGATAAATAAATGGTAAAAAGCTGTTCCTGAAGGAAGGGACAGCTTTTTCGGTGTTGCTTCCGAGTATAGTATTCACTGAAACTGAAAAAGAAACTTTTAGTAAGAAGATACCAGGCTAATACATGAAAAAAGAGCCCTTTCCAGACTCATTTTTCGGAAAATGTATAGGGAATGGCTATTTGTCATGTGGTTGACCTGATAAAAGGCCCCCGCATTATCTTTATTCAGCCATTTTCTCCAGATTTCCATTTCGGTCCATCTTGAATTTTGTGGCCGGGCGCTCTTCCTCCTCTAATAGGACTAGCTTCCTGGCACGATTCATGATATTCATCAATGTTTCGTAATCTTCCTGCATCAAGCCGCTATTTTGTTCAAGGTGGGATACTTTATTTTGAAGTTCTTCATTCCGTCCTTTTAACTCTTTTATTTCTAACTTCAAGCGTTCATTTTCAGTTTGTAATGTTTCGGCTTGTAGCAATCGCCCATTCATGGACTCCAAATAAGCGATAACCATATCCAGGCCCATTGCCGGCGTGCTGGTAGGCATGTTTGTGTTCCTTTGTTGTGTCGGAACGAACGCTTCATCAGAAAATTCCTCTGCGGTTTCATAATTAGTAGATTCTATTACTGCCGTATCAGTCTCTGATTCCACGTCCTCTTCTTGCAGGAGAGGAGCCATGATATCAGAAATCATTGGGGATGGCGGTGTATAGAGCAGACGTTTTTTTCCTCCCTGATCTTTTCCGAGAATCCGTTGTCTCTGTTTTCTTTGTTTTTTTGCTAGAGACAGCGCCTTATCATAATTATGGCGGACAACTGCATTCCAGCGAAATCCACAAGCTGCGGATGTGCGGTTCAATTTGTCACCGACCTCTTCGAATGCGTTCAGTTGCGTGCTGCCTTCACGTACATGCCGTAATACCGTTTCTGCTAACAGTAAATCATCCTCTTCTGTCCAGGCATCTTGACGAACCTTCATTTCTACATACTCCCTTTCTGGTAACTTTTTAAAATGATCATTATATGAATATCTTGTAACAATGATTGATTAGGTGTTCTACTAGTATTTTGGACAAGATATGGATTTTTTATACAAAAAGGTTAAAAGGATACTAGTTTTTTGTGAGGAAAGGAAGAATAAGTTGAATTGACTTGGTACTTCCCCTATTTGGGGCATCCACTTATGACAAAGCATCTTTTCTCCTTCCATTCCGTCTCTTGATATTCATAGATAGAAACGGTAAAATACCTTTTAGTCACGTAAATAGAACGAAAATCATTTGTTATAGAAAGGATGCTTACCGAGGATGTCCAATGAATTCAGAGTGTGTGATGACTGCCTGGCAGTAAACGTCAAAACATTAATTCCACGGCTGGAAAAGCTTGATCCTGACGCGAAAATTGAAATTGGCTGCCAATCCTATTGTGGTCCGGGCAGGAAAAAATCCTTCGCTTTTGTCAATAACCGCCCAGTTGCGGCCCCGACAGAAGACGAGTTACTAGAGAAAATAGATAAGAAGCTAAAGTAGCTTTATGTATAAATAATTCAGCAGTTTTGAAACGTGAAACATGCGACTCGTCACCCAGATTCAATAAACTGTGGTGATTTTTTAATTCCGTTATTTTCTCTATCAAAATCCATAAAAACTCCTGATTTCATATAAAATCAACAGGCTTTCTATCATGGGTCGAGTTAGGATATTCTATAAAGACAAGCTATAATAAAAGCAATGAGATTATGAAAATGAGGGTAGTCCATGGAATATTCTGGCGAAAAATTACAAGAAGAAAAAGTATTTAAAGACCCAGTACACCGGTATATACACGTTCGGGACCGGGTTATTTGGGATTTGATCGGCACGAAAGAATTCCAGCGTCTTCGCAGAATCAAGCAACTAGGAACGACCTATCTTACCTTTCATGGTGCAGAACATAGTAGGTTTAGCCATTCGCTTGGGGTATATGAGATTGTCCGAAGAATTGTCGATGATGTCTTCGAAGGGAGACCGGAATGGAAACCGGAGGAAAGGTTGCTTTCGTTGTGTGCGGCCTTGCTACATGATTTAGGACATGGCCCATTCTCTCACTCTTTTGAAAAGGTTTTTGATTTGGACCATGAACAGTTCACTCAACAGATCATTATCGGTCATACAGAAGTGAATGAGATCCTTCTCAAAGTAGGACCCGATTTTCCCAAAAAAGTAGCGGAGGTCATTGCCAAAACGTATAAAGGCAAATTAGTAGTCAGCTTGATTTCTAGTCAAATTGATGCCGATAGGATGGATTATCTGCAACGGGACGCTTATTTCACTGGAGTAAGCTACGGCCATTTTGATATGGAGCGGCTATTACGGGTGATGCGGCCGCGTGAGGAGCATGCTGTCATTAAGCAAAGTGGGATGCACGCGGTGGAAGACTATATTATGAGTCGATACCAAATGTATTGGCAGGTCTACTTCCACCCGGTTACACGGAGTGCCGAGGTCATCCTAACGAAAATTTTGCATAGGGCAAAGTATTTATTCGAAACCAACTACCAATTTGCCCAAGAACCCCGTCACTTTTATTCAATGTTCAAGGGCAATGTCACGTTAGAAGATTACTTGAAAATGGATGAATCCGTGATGCTCTACTATTTCGAGGCTTGGGAAGAAGAAGAGGATCCAATCTTAAGGGATTTATGTATCCGTTTCGTGAATCGAAAACTCTTTAAATATGTTGAGTTTCATCCTTCGAATAGTCAAATGAATAAACTAATGGAATTAAGGGCGCTATTCATTGAGGCGGGAATCAATCCTGATTATTATTTAGTCGTCGATTCCTCCTCGGACCTGCCCTATGATTTTTATCGTCCAGGCGAAGAGGAAGAGCGGTTGCCAATCCATTTGCTGCAAACGAATGGCGAACTTCGGGAATTGTCGCGTGAATCCGAAATAGTGGATGCCATTTCAGGAAAAAGACGAACGGATCATAAGTTGTACTTCCCGGCAGATTTACTACGCGATGAATCAACGAATAAAGATATAAAAAAACAAATCCGTCAGCTATTGGAGCTGTCGATTTAAAGCGGTACATTTTGGGTGAGGAGTGACGAGCCTTGTTTAAGGATCATGCAAACATTATCAATGCCATTTCAACTGCAGGTGAAATTTCAGGTCGAAAAAAGCTGCAAAAAATTGTTTATATAGCGAAGAAGTTATCCTTTCCTTTTCATGAAAAATTTCAATTTCACTTTTACGGACCGTACTCGGAGGAATTGACTTTACGAATAGAGGAACTTTGCGCAATGGGGTACCTGAATGAAGTGAAGGAGAAAAAGGCGGGCTATTATCAATACTGCTATTCCATTACGGAGGCGGGAAAAGACTTCTTGTCGATACAGGAAGTTGATATGCCTTCTCTTGATACATGCTTATTGGATATGAATGAACAAAATGCCCGGTTTTTGGAACTTGTTTCAACGGTCCTTTACTTTGATACGTTGGAAAAGGAAGAGGTCATTGAAAAAATCTTCACGCTTAAAAGCAAGCAAAAATATACGCTTGAAGAAATAGATGATGCATATGAATATATAGAGAAGCTACAAGGAAAAGCTAAGCCGAATTGATGGCTTAGCTTTTACGATTATGAACCCTTTTATTGGTCGCTTTTACGAACGCCGGCAACGGCTAAGTGGTTTTTAGCCATTTCTTCGATGAAAATCGTTACAGCTTCGGCTGGTGCACCGGTTGTTTCTGAAACAGCTGCTGTTACTTTTTCAACCAATGCTTTTTTTTGCTCCTCGGTACGGCCTTCAAGCATCTTGACTGTTACATATGGCATTTTCATATTCCCCCATTCTTTTTAATAGATGTAGTGTTTCACATTAGGGAAATATTTGCAAGATACTGAAATCAGAGTTTTTTCACATCTTGAAATTTTCATGTATACTAACGGTAATAAACATTGGGGGAGAAGCTATTGGATCAATTAGGACAGTTTTTGGCTTATAGTTTGGATAGGCTTCCTTACGTGATTGTCGTTCTTTTGATCGCGTTTACGGTTCATGAATTTTCCCATGCCTATGTGGCCTATAAATTTGGGGATCCGACAGCTAAGAATCAAGGAAGGGTCACCTTGAATCCCATACAGCATTTGGATCCAATCGGTACGCTCCTGATTTTGATTGTAGGATTTGGTTGGGCAAGGCCTGTCCCTGTCAATCGGTTTCATTTTAAGAATCCAAGACTGGCTGGCATACTGGTTTCCTTTGCAGGTCCGCTCAGCAATCTTCTTGTGGCGACGATAGGCTATTTAATCTGGTACGGGTTACTCGCTTCAGGGTTGGGACCTTACGACATGCCATTCTTCGTGGAACCTTTCTTTACGATGTTGATTCACTTAAATATCGTACTATTCGTATTCAATTTGATACCACTACCACCTCTTGATGGGTATCGGATCGTAGAAGATCTGGTTTCGGTGGAAATGCGTGCGAAAATGACTCAGTATGAGCAATACGGATCCTTGATTTTCCTGATTTTAGTCATCACACCGTTGGGTAAATATACAATCAGTCCGATTATGAATGAACTTGTACCATTCGTTCGTGACAATCTCGGACACACTTTAAGTCTTTTGTTTTTTTAATATAGTAAATGACGAAACTGAAGGGGGTTATTAACATGGAAGAACAACCAAAGAAAAAGATAGGCTTCAATATTATTAAAAATGATCCGATGAAAGGCCATGGCGGATATGGCGCTGGTGTTTTAACTCTCGACAATATTTCACCGGTCATCATTGATGTGGATGCTGGTGAAGCGGAAGTCGACATCGGCGCGATGCATGCAAGAAGTGCTGTGGAAAAAGGAATCAAGTTTCTAAAGACAAAAGAGGAAGTGCCAAATGGGAAACCCTACTGGCTTGTTTGGGTAACGATTGAAGCCCTGCAAACTGGTCCGTACTATGCCGGGGTGACCGCTTGTGAGATGACGGTGGACCGCTCAATCAGACGTGGGTACAAATCCTTGCCGGAACATGTTAACCGGATGGATAAATCCTTGAAACGCCATATCATCGTCGAGGATATGGACGATAAATCAAAAAGCATCCTTGCCGAGTTCCTGAAAAACCACGATGCAGGAATGTGGGAGCGTTCATCCGATGAGCTTAAACAGTCTTTGATGGTTTAAATGTGTATTATTGTATGAAATGTGAAGTTTAGTAAAAAAATCACTTGTACGAAGCGAATAAAATCAGTAAACTTAGAGACAGCAGTTTAGACACTGTGGAACTAGGACAGAAAAACCCCGAAGCCGCTACCGGCTTCGGGGTTTTTCGTTATCCCCAAGGTTTTAAGATTTTTTTATACCAGGGGTTTTTATGTTTCCCGTCCTTCGGAGCACTTTTGGTGTTCTTTTGCTTGAAGTGCTCTTCACAGTATTCCATGGGTTCGGTTCCTTTTACATAGTAAGTTAATCTGGAGACGGGGCAGGCATCTGTTGCAAGTTTGCCGCTTGCTGGATTGACATGTACACCGATTACATTACCCGTTTCCTTAAAGGGTTTGGAAGGTTGCCCTTTCAAACCCTTCTCCATATAGGATGCCCATATTTTTTTCGCATAACTTTTTTCGGCGGGGATTTCTATCTTTTTCCCTTGATCGTAGCCAGTCCATACACCTGCAACCAGTTGAGGCGTATAACCGACCATCCAGCTGTCGGTGGAAGTGGAACCCGACTTCCCTGCGACGCGGTGCGTCAATTGGGAACTGATCGTGCTCCCTGTCACCTTCGTGTAGCCGTTTAGCGTTTCGTCAAAAACCCCGGTAAGCATTTCAGTCATGACAAATGCCTTATCCTTATCCAGAATCTGTTCACCTTTCTGGGATCGTTCGAAGATGACTTCACCTTTTCGGTCTTCCACCTTGGTGATGAATGTAGGCTCTACTTTTTTGCCGCCATTAGCCAGGATTCCGTACGCATTGACCATTTCAATGGGCCTCACATTGGATGTGCCAAGTGCAAGGGAAGGGACCGCATCCATTTTGGAAGTGATGCCAAAACGACGAGCCGCATCAACCAATGCCTGTTCGCCGAGAAATAGATGGGTCTTCACGGCATAAATGTTATCGGATAAAGCAATGGCCTGTGCCATCGTTATCTCATCATTCGCATACTGATAGTTATAGTTATGCGGCTTATATGAAGTATGGCCATCATCAAAGGTAAAGGTTGTGGCCTCACTTTTTAAAGTGGTTGACGGTGTAAACCCGTTTTCTAGTGCTGAATAGTATAGAAGCGGCTTTATTGTCGATCCTGGCTGGCGTAGGGCCTGTGTGACACGGTTGAATGGTGAAGCTGTGTAGTCAGTGCCCCCGACGAGTGCGCGGACTTCCCCGGTCCTGGGATCCATGGCCACCAGTGATGCTTGGATGCTAGCCTGTTCGGGTATGACAGTGGAGAGGGACTCCTCTGCGATGCGCTGTTGATTTTCATCCAATGTGGTATAAACCTTTAAGCCCCCGAGCTCGATTGTCCGGTCATCTAAATGAAGTTGCGTTTTTAGGGCCTGTTTGACGGCATCCTGGAAGTAAGGAGCCATTTTCTTGGTTACAGTACCATGTTCGCCATTTAAAGAAAGGGATGCCTGGAGGGCTTCATCCGTATCAGCTTTTGAAATATAGTCTTTGGTTTGCATGGCATGCAGGACGACCTTTTGCCTTGATTTGGCCTTATCCAGGTTGTCCAAAGGCGAATAGTTGGATGGCCCCTTTGGGATTCCGGCTAGCATGCTTGCCTCCGGAAGCGTCAAATCCTTGGCATCCTTACCGAAGTAATATTGGCTTGCAGCTTGTGCCCCATAGGCGCCATGGCCATAGTAAATCGTATTTAAATAGCCTTCTAGAATGTCTTTTTTTGAGTAATTCATTTCCAGGCGTATTGTATAGAACGCTTCATTTAGCTTACGCGACCACGTCTTATCATGGTCAAGGAAGAGATTCCGGGCATATTGCTGGGTGATCGTACTTGCCCCTTGAACCTTGGACATGGCACGGACATCAGCAAGGATGGCACCACCGATCCGTTTTATATCAAAGCCCTTATGGGTGTAAAATTGGCGATCTTCTACTGCGACTGTTGCCTTGACTAGTTCGGGTGAAATCGATTCCAGCCCGACCCAGTAGCGCTTTTGACCATTATCGGATTCTCCGATCACATTTCCGTCATGGCTATAATACAGCGTCGATTGAGGTACAGCCAAAGGCGGCGGGCCTAGTATTTTTGCATACATCAGTAAAGAGAGAAGCAAGACAAAGAGAATGATGAGACCTATTGTGGCAAAAATGATGAAAGCCCGCACATATTTAGTTGTCCTTTTAAAACGTTCGCTTGGAATGAGCTCCATTGCTTTCACCTCTCTTATTTTTAAAAAAATAATCTATTACTATTATGGAAAAAAAAGATATTTTTAAACATAAGAAGTGGAATTGTAATATTTATCTTGCATTTCTGGTAGATTCGTCTATACTTTTTCTAGCTAATGGGTATACCGAATATCGGCCAATTAGTTGAAAGACTATAAGATTTTGGAAAGGAAGCGTTAATAAATGAGCATTTGGTTTACTGAGAAACAAACAGAGAATTTTGGTATTACGATGAAAGTGAATCGTACTTTACATACGGAACAAACGGAGTTTCAAAAGTTGGATATGATTGAAACTGAAGAATGGGGAAATATGCTTTTGTTGGATGACATGGTGATGACATCCCAACGCGATGAGTTCGTTTACCACGAGATGGTAGCCCATGTTCCTTTATTTACACATCCTAATCCAGAAAATGTTTTGGTCGTAGGAGGAGGAGACGGCGGAGTTATCCGTGAAGTTCTTAAGCATCCAAGCGTAAAAAAAGCTACACTGGTTGATATTGATGGAAAGGTCATCGAATACTCCAAGAAGTATTTACCTGAAATTGCAGGCATGCTAGAAGATCCACGTGTCGATGTGCAAGTAGGGGATGGCTTTATGCACATCGCGAAGAGTGAAAATGAATTCGATGTGATTCTTGTGGACTCCACCGAACCAGTGGGTCCTGCTGTAAATCTATTTACCAAAGGCTTTTATGCCGGCATCTCCAAGGCTTTGAAAGAAGACGGAATCTTCGTTGCCCAATCGGATAACCCTTGGTTTAAATCAGACTTAATCCGCGATGTACAGCGCGATGTGAAAGAAATATTCCCGATCACAAGCCTTTATTTAGCCAATATCCCGACGTATCCAAGTGGGCTGTGGGCATTCACGATCGGTTCTAAAAAATATAATCCGCTTGACGTTCCAGACGAGCGTTTCCACGATATAGAAACAAAATACTATACAAAAGAACTTCATAAAGCAGCTTTCGTCCTGCCTAAATTCGTTCAAGATTTAGTGAAATAAGGGGGCATGAACATGCGATTCGATGAAGCGTACTCAGGCAATGTATTCATTAAAAGCCATCCGGACTTCGAGGAATCCGAAGCGGTGCTTTATGGTATGCCGATGGACTGGACAGTCAGCTTCCGTCCGGGTTCCCGTTTTGGCCCAACAAGGATTCGAGAAGTTTCAATCGGCTTGGAAGAATACAGCCCATACTTAGACCGTGAATTGGAAGAAGTGAAATTCTATGATGCTGGGGATATCCCATTGCCTTTCGGTAATCCGCAACGCAGTATCGATATGATTGAAGAATTTGTAGACGGTGTGCTTGATGCCGGTAAATTCCCATTGGGCATGGGGGGAGAACACCTTGTTACATGGCCTGTCATAAAAGCCATGTTTAAAAAGTACCCCGATATGGCCATCATCCATATGGACGCCCATACAGATTTGCGGGAGGATTATGAAGGAGAGCCACTTTCCCATGCTTCCATCATCCGAAAATCAGCAGAGCTTATCGGGCCAAGTAATGTTTATTCATTTGGAATCCGTTCCGGGCTAAAGGAAGAATTTCAATGGGCAAGGGAAAATGGCATGCACATCTCTAAGTTTGAAGTGCTTGAGCCCCTGAAGGAAGTATTGCCGCAATTAGCGGGTCGTCCGGTTTATGTGACGATAGACATCGACGTGCTTGACCCTGCGCATGCGCCGGGTACAGGGACCGTCGACTGCGGTGGCATTACGTCCAAAGAGCTTTTAGCTTCGATCCACGAGATAGCCCGTTCAGAAGTGAATGTGGTTGGCTGTGATTTAGTAGAAGTGGCCCCGATTTATGATCCATCTGAACAAACGGCGAATACGGCAAGCAAGCTGATTCGTGAAATGATTCTTGGTTGGGTTCAAAAGGGTTAAATATGATAGGGGAGGCTGTTCCTGCATTTTAGCGGGAATGGCCTTTTTAGTATGTATTCGGGAAATATCATCGCTTTCCCTTCGTAATTAAGAGCTTGTCTTGCGTTACATTCAAATGAATTGCATACTAAGACAAGATATGAAACTTTATTTTCCGCTCCAAGTTGAAACTTCATTGAAGAATATTTATACTTATAAAGTTAAGAACGAGATGATGAAGGAAGTGTAGCTTTGACTCTTCATGATATAGATAAGCAGAATGTTAAAGTGACATTGCAGACAAAAATCAGGCATGGCTCTGAAACGGAAACGTATGAGCTCGTCACTTTTGGTACAAGGATGTATAAAGGGTCCGATTTGTATTTGCAATATGCAGAGGAAAATGAAGCCGGCAAAACGCAGACAACCATTAAGCATAAAACGAACGAAACGATTCTGCTTAGGAACGGTGCCGTTAAAATGAGACAGCTTTTCCGCTTGCAGGAAGCGACAAATGGACATTATGAAAGTATATATGGCAGGTTGGGGCTATCGACGACCACAAAGAAAATTCAGCATCAATGGGATGAAAAGAAAAAGGAAGGGAAACTGATCCTTCACTATGCACTACATATGCAGGGAAGCGAACCCGGGCAATATGAAATGACGATTTCCTACAAGGAGGAAGCTTAGAACATGAATATAGTAAATGAGGTACAGGAAAAACTGAAACAGGAAATTAAAGATGCGGTTATTAAAGCTGGTTTGGCAACGGAAGAACAGGTTCCCCAAGTAGTGTTGGAACTTCCAAAAGATAAGGCACACGGAGACTACTCCACGAATATGGCGATGCAATTAACGAAAATCGCAAAAAAAGCACCGAAAATGATTGCAGAAGCAATCATCGAGAACTTTGATCAGTCCAAGGCATCCATTGAAAAAATTGAAATCGCAGGCCCGGGATTCATAAACTTTTACATGGATAATGCTTATCTGACAGAGTTGGTTCCAGTGATTCTGAAAGCAGATGAAGCCTATGGCGAAAGCGATTATGGTAAAGGCGAAAAAATCCAGGTGGAGTTCGTATCCGCAAACCCGACTGGTGACCTTCACCTTGGTCATGCGCGTGGTGCTGCTGTTGGTGACACGTTATGTAATGTTCTATCAAAAGCGGGATACGACGTTTCGCGCGAATACTATATCAATGATGCAGGTAACCAAATCAATAACTTGGCAATTTCAATCGAAGCACGGTACTTCCAAGCACTTGGCCTTGATAAAGAAATGCCTGAAGACGGTTACCGCGGCGAAGATATTATCGGGATTGGTAAAACGCTTGCGAAGGAATATGGAGATAAGTATGTTAACGTCGATGAAAAAGAACGTTATGACTTTTTCCGTGAGTACGGATTGAAATGTGAAATGGCTAAGCTGAAAACGGACTTGGAAAATTTCCGTGTCGGTTTTGATGTGTGGTTCTCGGAAACGTCCCTTTATCAAAATGGGAAAATCGACGAAGCACTAAGCGTTCTGAAGGAGAGAGGCCATGTTTATGAAGAAGACGGGGCAACTTGGTTCCGTTCAACAGAACTTGGCGATGATAAGGACCGCGTTCTTATCAAAAAGGATGGCTCCTACACATACCTGACACCGGATATTGCGTACCACCGCAATAAATTGGAGCGTGGATTCGACACCCTCATCAATATTTGGGGAGCGGATCACCATGGTTATATTCCACGTATGAAAGCGGCAATCGAAGCGTTAGGCTATAATCGTGAGCAGCTTGAAGTGGAGATCATTCAGCTTGTTCATCTATTCAAAGATGGCGAGAAAATGAAAATGAGCAAGCGTACCGGTAAAGCGGTAACGATGCGCGACTTGATTGAAATGGTCGGCCTGGATGCCACACGGTATTTCTTTGCCATGAGAAGTGCGGACACACATATGGACTTTGACCTTGATCTAGCTGTATCACAATCCAATGATAACCCGGTCTATTATTCACAATATGCTCATGCCCGTATTTCAAGCATCTTGCGTCAAGGTGTGGAACAAGGGATTAGCTATGAAGGCATCACTGATTTTACTGCTCTTTCTACGGAGAAGGAATTCGAGCTATTGAAGAAATTAGGGGAATTCCCACAGGCAATCGCGGAAGCAGCCGAAAAACGGATGCCGCACCGCATGACGAATTATATTTTCGACCTTGCTTCTACATTCCACAGCTTCTACAATGCGGATAAAGTATTGGATAGTGAGAAAATGGATAGAAGTAAAGCTCGTCTTGCTCTAGTGAAATCGGTTCAAATTACGTTGAGAAACGCACTGGCACTAATCGGCGTTTCTGCACCGGAAAAAATGTAATAAGAAAAAGCGGTCGTTTCCCGTGAAACGGCCGCTTTTTTATTTAATGAAAACAGATCCCCCGCTTACTCTTTTCACTCCACGGATTCTAGACATCTCTTCAATCAATTTCAGCATCGCCTGATCCTTCATTTTTGCTTCAATCATGAAATCAACATCCTTCCCCAACTCCGTGAGTGCTTTTAGGAGGGGCATAATGAAGGCTATATCAATATAATCGGCATGTGAACGAAACGCACTGGCTGACTTTGGGGAAGAAATATGGATTGTAGGGACCGAATTGCTGTCTTCCCATGTAGTGTAGACATCGGTGAGTAGCTCGTTAAGCGGCTCCACGGATAGATTGGCAAGATGGTGATGATAATCAAAGACGAAAGGAATGCCTTCCCGCTTACATACACGTAACGTTTCGGAAGCTGTATAGGTCTTATCATCATTCTCCAGGGTCATCCTTGCTTTTACATGTTCAGGGAGCGACCTGAGGTTGTCGTGAAAGCGAATGATTGCTGAATCTTTATCACCGTAGGCGCCGCCAATATGGATATTGATGAAGGATTGGTCTGCAATGCCCATCGCTTGAAGCATTTTATAGTGAAATTCCATATCCTTCACGGCATTTTCTGTAATGCTTGGTTTCGGGCTAGTGAAAAGCGTAAATTGGTTCGGATGAAAGCTGACCCGCATGTTGTTCGCCAATACCCAATCCCCAAGTTGTTTCCATTCTTTTGCAAAAGGGGTGACAAAATCCCATTTTACATCCGGGTGAGTCGCCAAGGGAACGATGGAACTGGAAAGTCGGTAAAGCTCGACCTGATGGGCCGTATTATACTGAAGGACCCGCAATGTGTTCTCGATATTTTGTTTGGTCACCTCCAATAGCTTTTGCCTTCCTTCTTCCTGACCAAGCTCGTTATATCGTTTGAAGGTCAGGGTCTTTGCAGGGGAGGCCTCCCAAAGACAGGTTGCATTGGATACAAATCCGAATCGTATTTTCATTTTCTTCTCTCCCATTACCCGATTTTTAAAGAAAAGGGGAAAGGATGGCAGCTAGTGATTCTTTTGCTGAACGTAAGATATTAGGGGAGGAGAGTGTCTTTTCCGCTATTGGGTTAGATTCAGCAATGTCGATCGCCAATTCATCCTTCACATCTTCTATGCAGCGGCGGTCATATATTAAACAATTGATTTCGCTATTCAGGAATAAACTCCGTTTATCAAAGTTTGCCGTACCGATATCACACATAATATCATCGATCAATATCACTTTAGAATGGTAGAACCCTCTCTGAAATTGCATGATGGAGGCGCCTTCTCTTAATAAAATTCTAAAGTAGCGGAATGATGCCTCTTTAACTAGGGCATGGTCCGAAACGTCCGGAACGATGACGGTGACCGCTACCTTTCTGGAAAGGGCTTCCCTTAATGCTTCAAACAATTTATGGCTTGGGATGAAGTAGGGTGTCCCAATAATAATTTCCGTATCAGCTTTTTGAATCAGGTTTATCAGAGTTTGTTCA
Organism: Peribacillus sp. NPDC097197; assembly: GCF_050278025.1. NCBI lineage: Bacteria > Bacillati > Bacillota > Bacilli > Caryophanales > Bacillaceae > Peribacillus > Peribacillus sp. NPDC097197. The sequence goes on from NZ_JBNNST010000001.1 coordinate 98,874, forward strand.
AGGTCGCTTCCATTAGTCACGATGAACTGTTGAGCTTGTGAGCCAGGAACTAATTCAGGAAAATAGGCGGGAGTCCCCCTGAAATCTTCTTTTGTATCATAAAACCAATCAGAAAGGAAAACTTCCTGTAAATCCTTCACTCCTTCCCCCGTGATTTTCAGGTGGTAATCACGCCAAGGGTTTAGCTTTTCTCCTTGATTAATATATTCCTTCCCAATATTAAAACCGCCCAGATACCCAATCCTTCCGTCAATGACGGTGATTTTCCGGTGATTTCTTCTTTGCGTGGAATAGAAAAGGAAAGGGGTCTTCGGTTTAAAGCTATATGAAAAGTGAACATTGCTTTTCTTTAATTCTTGAATGGACTGCCGGGACATTTTTTTACCTCCGACCCTATCTACCAACAGCCTTACCTCCACACCCGATTCTGCCTTTTTTTGAAGCAACTTCAAAAAGTCATTGCTAAATTGATCCTCTTTCACGATATAAAAAAGAATATGTATGGACTCCTGGGCCCGTTCAATTTCTTTCAGGAAATCTTCGAATAGGATTTTCCCTGATGTAAAGACGGTCATTTCACTTTTACGGGGCGGGAAAGTGATGTTCGTTGCCCGCTTTACCTGCTGCTTATAGCCTAATTTGAAATCAACCCAGCACCAAGTGAGGATTAACATTAATATAGAAAAAAACGTAACGAACACCTTCAACACGATCCCCCCTTAATGGTTTAAGTTAGTTTGACTCAAACAACCTATTTGTAACCATTAATTAAGTACAAGAGAAAGTGGATTTTTTTAAAAAATAAGAAGGGTAATTGACGGAATTGTCGAACTTTACTAGTGGGTGTAGAAAAATAACAATATTTACAAAGAAAAAAGTTGACTGAATGCTCATTCATTATATAATGGAGATAATCAAATTTCAGGAAAATGCCATTTTTTCTATAATTTTAAAGTGGTGATCTGGCATTTTTACACGATTCACGAATATATAAAAGGGGGAACGCATGCAATGGAAATGAATGGCCTGCTGTGGATTAACTTAATTGCATTTTTACTTGTAACCGCTTACGCTGCTGGATTATTTGTCTATTTAATCAGGACTCGAATGGCCTATATAAAGCTTGGCAAAAAGGTGGAATTCGATAATCGCGTCAAAGAACGGCTGGTTAAAATTGGGGTTTATGTATTCGGACAAAAGAAGCTCTTTAAAGACAAGAAGAGCGGGATCATACACTCTATGTTATTTTATGGTTTCATCTTAGTACAATTTGGAGCCATTGACTTTTTTATCAAAGGGTTAAAGCCAGGATGGCATTTACCGTTTGGTCCGGTATACCCGGCGTTCACTTTCTTTCAGGAAGTCGTGACACTCACGGTTCTTGTTGCAATCTTATGGGCAGCATACCGCCGTTATGTAGAGAAACTTGTTCGATTGAAAAGAGATTTTAAAGCAGGGTTGGTCGTCATTTTCATTACCGGAATCATGGTTACCGTATTAACAGGTAATGGAATGGGAATGATTTGGCACGGTCATGATGCAACATGGTCAGAACCCGTAGCATCCAGCATTGCGTTTTTATTCAACTGGATCGGACCGACCGCAGCGACTGTCGTGTTTTACGTAGCTTGGTGGTTGCATTTGATCATCATATTATCGTTCCTTGTCTATATCCCGCAGTCCAAGCACGCTCATTTAATTGCTGGACCCGTTAATGTATTCCTGAATCGTTTGGATAATCCGGGTAAGCTGAAGCCGGTCGATTTAGAGGAAGAGATTTTGGATAAAGAAGGAAATCAATATTATGGTGCCAAATATATCGAAGACTTAACGCAATATCAAATGATTGACCTATATGCCTGCGTAGAGTGTGGTCGCTGTACGAATATGTGTCCGGCCACAGGTACGGGAAAAATGCTATCGCCGATGGATATCATTATCAAAATGCGTGATCACTTAACGAATACAGGGGCAGCCGTTACGACTAAGCAACCTTGGGTTCCGTCTTTCGTATTTGGAAATACAAAGGGCAACCAAATCGCTTTAGCGAGTGCGGGGCAGGGGGCGCAGGAGTCTGCAGCAGCAACCGAGGCCTATAGCGCTAGCCTTATTGGGGAAGTCATCACGGAAGAGGAACTATGGGCATGTACAACGTGCCGGAACTGTGAAGATCAATGTCCGGTCATGAATGAACATGTTGATAAAATCATTGATATGCGCCGTTACTTGGTGCTGACGGAAGGTCGTTTGGATCCCGATGCCCAACGTGCGATGACAAACATCGAACGCCAAGGTAATCCTTGGGGATTGAACCGTAAAGAAAGAGAAGACTGGATAGGTTTACGTGACGACGTTGTCATCCCAACCGTCAAGGAAATGAAAAAAGCGGATGAGGAATTTGAATATTTATTCTGGGTAGGCTCGATGGGGTCGTATGATAACCGAAGCCAAAAAATCGCCCTTTCTTTTGCTAAATTAATGAATGAAGCTGGCGTCAAATTTGCCATCTTAGGAAATAAGGAGAAAAATTCGGGCGATACTCCTCGCCGTCTAGGAAATGAGTTTGTTTTCCAAGAACTGGCCATGAAAAATATCGAAGAATTCCAGAAAAACGATATCCAAAAAATCGTGACCATCGATCCGCATGCATATAATATCTTCAAGAATGAATATCCGGACTTTGGACTGGAAGCGGAAGTGTACCATCACACGGAATTACTTGCTCAGCTTGTTAAGGAAGGAAGACTGGTACCGCAATTCCCGGTCAATGAAACGATTACCTTCCATGACTCCTGTTACTTGGGAAGATATAACGATGTATACAGCCCACCACGTGAAATCTTGCAATCCATTGAAGGCGTCAAACTTGTCGAGATGGAACGTAACCGTGAGAAAGGAATGTGCTGTGGAGCTGGGGGCGGCTTGATGTGGATGGAAGAGGAAACGGGTAACCGAATTAACGTTTCCCGTACCGAACAAGCTCTTGCAGTAAACCCAACTGTTATTAGCTCAGGTTGCCCATACTGTTTGACGATGTTGTCGGACGGGACGAAGGCAAAAGAAGTTGAAGAGAATGTGAAAACGTATGATGTTGCCGAATTACTCGAAAAGGCAATCCTGGGAGATAGTAAGCCAGTAGCGTCTTAAGTTAAATAGAATTGCCTGCTTCTTTTAAATGAATACATTCACTAGAAGCAGGCAATTTCTCTTTTATATAAACTAAATATTTTAATTTTTGTAAAAAATATGTAAAATGGAATTAAGCGCTTTCAAATTTTTTTTATACGGACATCGAGCGAGCGTTCAATCAATTTACCTGAGGAGGAAATGAATAATGACGAAAACAGTGATCATTAGCGGTGTGAGAACACCTTTTGGTAAGTTCGGCGGGGGCCTCAGCAGTTTGACAGCCTCACAGCTTGGTGGAATAGCAATCAAAGAAGCGGTTGAACGGGCAGGGATTGATGGAAGCAAGGTAGGCGAGGTCATTATGGGGAATGTGCTCCAAGCGGGGCAAGGGCAGATCCCTTCTCGGCAAGCAGCACGTAATGCAGGGTTACCTTGGGAAGTGAAAACGGAAACGATAAACAAAGTTTGCGCCTCAGGTCTTCGAAGCGTGACATTGGCAGATCAGATTATTCGCTTAGGGGAGGAAGAAATCATCGTTGCCGGTGGAATGGAATCGATGAGCAACGCACCATACATTCTCCCGAAAGCGAGATGGGGACTACGGATGGGCGATGGTCAGCTGAAGGATACGATGATCTCGGATGGCCTTAGCTGTAGCTTTACAGGCGTACATATGGGGACGTATGGAAACAGTACAGCTGCAGAACTGGAGCTTACGCGTGAGCAGCAGGATAGCTGGGCTTATGAAAGTCACCAAAAGGCCATTAAGGCAATCGATGCCGGAATTTTGGCTGAAGAGATCATTGCCGTAGAGGTTCCGGTAAGAAAAGGAACGCCTATGACGATTGAGCATGATGAAGGCCCAAGAAAAGATACATCAGCCGAGAAGCTGGCCAAATTAGGTCCGGCCTTTAATAACGAAGGGACCATCACGGCTGGAAATGCCCCAGGGGTCAATGACGGAGCGGGAGCCCTTGTCTTAATGAGTGAAGAACGTGCAGAAAAAGAAGGGGTAACGCCTTTTGCCTATATTTTGAGCCATGCAGAAGTGGCTGTGGAAGCCAAAGACTTTCCCAAAACACCTGGTTTGGTCATCAATGAACTCTTGAAAAAGTCCGGTAAATCCATCGAGGACATAGATTTATTTGAAATCAATGAAGCCTTTGCCGCTGTCGCCCTAGCCAGTGGGAAGATTGCGAATGTCAATCCTGAAAAAGTAAATGTAAACGGTGGTGCCGTAGCATTGGGACATCCGATTGGGGCTAGTGGAGCCCGCATCATCATCACGCTTATGCATGAATTGAAACGTCGCGGCGGCGGATTGGGCATTGCAGCCATTTGCAGTGGCGGCGGTCAGGGAGATGCCATTTTAATAGAAGTGCCAACGCAGGGAAAATAGATTGCTAGATAACTAAGGAGGGATTTTGGATGGGCATTCAAAAGGTTATGGTCATTGGTGCAGGGCAAATGGGTTCTGGTATTGCCCAGGTATGCGCAATGAGCGGCTATGATGTTCTATTGCATGACTTGAAAGAAGAATATGTAGAAAAGGGATTAGGTACGATTACCAAGAACCTTTCCCGACAAGTAGAAAAAGGAAAACTGCCTGCTGAAGATAAAGAGGCAACGTTATCCCGGTTGACAGCATCAACGGATTTGAATCAAGCGAAAGATGTGGATTTGGTCATTGAAGCAGCCATTGAAAATATGGAAATCAAAACGAAGCTTTTTGCCCAATTGGATGAAATCGCCCCGAAGCATGTCATACTGGCGACCAATACGTCATCGCTTCCCATTACGGAAATAGCTGCTGCGACAAAAAGGCCGGAGAAGGTGATCGGCATGCATTTCATGAATCCGGTTCCGGTCATGAAGCTGGTCGAGATCATCCGTGGTCTTGCTACAGCAGACGACGTATATGAAGAAATTGAGGAAATGGCAAAGTCCTTAAGTAAGGTCCCGGTCGAAGTGAATGATTTTCCTGGATTCGTTGCGAACCGGATACTGATGCCAATGATCAATGAGGCGGTTTATACCCTATACGAGGGTGTAGCAACCAAAGAGGCGATCGATGACGTCATGAAGTTAGGCATGAATCATCCCATGGGACCACTTACACTCGCGGACTTCATTGGCCTGGATACATGTTTATACATAATGGAAACCCTCCATGATGGGTTAGGGGACGACAAATACCGTCCATGTCCGTTATTGAGGAAATATGTAAAAGCAGGTTGGCTTGGTAAGAAGTCAGGACGTGGTTTTTATGAATACAGTTAGTCTTCAGGTAGAGCAAGGGCATCAGGGGAGGAATGTAGGGATGGATTTCCAATTCACAGAAGAGCAGGAAATGATGCGCAAGATGGTCCGTGATTTTGCCGAAAAGGAGATAGAGCCCCATATAGAATCGATGGAAAGAGGGGAGTTTCCCAAAAAGATCCTCCGTAAAATGGGTGAACTTGGACTGATGGGTATCCCGATCCCAGAGCAATATGGTGGAGCAGGGATGGATTTCATGTCTTATATCATTGCCATCAATGAAATTTCTAAAGTGAGCCCGACTCTGGGTGTCATACTTTCGGTCCATACTTCCGTTGGCACGAATCCAATCGTTTACTTCGGAACGGAAGAACAGAAAGAGAGGTTTGTCCCGAAGCTTGCTGCAGGTGAATACTTAGGTGCCTTCTGTTTGACGGAACAAAGTTCAGGATCCGATGCTGCGAGTTTGAAAACAAAAGCCGTAAAGGAAGGCGAGACCTACCGGCTGAACGGTTCAAAGGTATTCATCACAAATGGAGCGGAGGCAGATGTTTACATTGTATTCGCTTCCACTGATCCGAGTAAGAAAAGCAAGGGCATTTCTGCCTTTATCGTAGAAAGAGGAACACCTGGCCTTATTTTCGGGAAAAATGAGCGGAAAATGGGACTTCATGGTTCCAGTACGGTACAGGTAACCTTTGAAGATATGAAAATACCAGCTGGGAATCTCCTTGGTAGCGAGGGCGAAGGGTTCAAAATTGCGATGGCCAACCTGAACGTTGGAAGAATAGGCATTGCTTCTCAAGCCCTCGGTATTGCCGAAGGCGCCATGAAACATGCTGTCGAGTATGCAAAGAGCAGGGTGCAATTCGGCAGACCGATTGCCATGCAGCAAGGCATCGGGTTCAAATTGGCCGAAATGGCCACGAACATCGAGGCTTCCAGGCTATTAGTCTATCAAGCGACCTATCTTCAGTCGCTTGGGTTACCTTGTGGCAAGGAGGCATCGATGGCAAAGTTGTTTTCATCGAAGACGGCTGTAGAAGTGACAACTGAGGCCATTCAGGTATACGGAGGGTACGGGTATACAACGGAATACCCGGTAGAACGTTACTTCCGGGATGCCAAGGTGACGGAAATTTATGAAGGAACCAGTGAGATACAAAGGATCGTCATTAATAAACATCTCTAAAACCAAGAAGATGGGGGACATGGATATGCAATTTAAATTAACGGAAGAACATGAAATGATCAGGAAAATGGTGCGTGATTTCGCTGAAAATGAAGTGGCTCCAACAGCAGCCGAAAGAGATGAAGAAGAACGGTTTGACCGTGAGATTTTTGATAAAATGGCTGAACTTGGACTGACCGGAATTCCATGGCCAGAAGAATACGGGGGCATCGGAAGCGATTATCTCGCGTATTGTATCGCAATCGAAGAACTATCCCGTGTATGTGCCTCTACGGGTGTTACGCTTTCGGCCCATACATCCCTTGCCGGTTGGCCAATCTATAAATTTGGTTCGGAAGAACAGAAACAAAAATACCTTCGCCCGATGGCTCAAGGTGAAAAAATCGGTGCATATGGTTTGACGGAACCAAGCTCAGGGTCTGATGCCGGTGGCATGAGAACGACTGCAAAGCTTGTAGGAGATGAATACATCATCAATGGTTCGAAGATTTTCATCACGAACGGTGGTATCGCCGATACGTATGTAGTATTTGCATTGACAGATCCGGAGTCTAAACAAAAAGGAACAAGTGCCTTTATTGTCGAGAAGGATTTTCCAGGCTTCAGTGTAGGTAAAAAAGAGAAAAAACTCGGAATTCGTTCTTCACCGACAACTGAAATCATTTTTGATGAATGCCGTGTACCAAAAGAAAATCTTTTGGGAAAAGAAGGCGAAGGGTTCAAAATCGCGATGATGACTCTTGATGGCGGACGTAACGGAATTGCCGCTCAGGCAGTCGGTATTGCCCAAGGAGCCTTGGATGCGGCGGTTGGTTATGCAAAAGAACGCGTCCAGTTTGGAAAACCTATTTCCGCACAGCAGGGAATCGGTTTTAAATTGGCGGATATGGCGACAGGTGTCGAGGCTTCGCGACTCTTAACGTATCAAGCGGCTTGGCTGGAGTCAGTGGGCCTCCCTTATGGAAAGGAATCCGCCATGTCGAAACTTTTTGCCGGGGACACAGCCATGAAAGTAACAACGGAGGCTGTTCAAGTGTTTGGCGGGTATGGATATACAAAAGATTACCCGGTTGAACGCTTTATGCGAGATGCAAAGATCACCCAAATTTATGAGGGAACACAGGAAATTCAAAAACTGGTCATCTCAAGGATGATAACTAAATAGAGTTGAAACCAGGTTTTCCGGAGAGGCCCTTCCGCCTCCCGGAATACCCTTTTCATTTTTCTGAAAGGCTCCCTGAAGGTGAAGGGTGAGCTTTCTAAAAGGGGTTTAAGAAATGGAAAAAAGAGAAGTTCAAGCGTCTGTCAAGGATGAGAGGCTGATCGAGAAAAGGCGTAAGCAGATGATTAAAGGTGCCGTTAACCTATTTAAAGAGAAGGGGTTTCACCGGACGACAACAAGGGAGATTGCTAAAGCATCCGGTTTTAGTATCGGTACGTTATACGAGTATATCCGGACGAAGGAAGACATTCTATATCTCGTCTGTGACTTTATTTATGATGAGGTCCGGGAGAAACTTCAGAGGGAAATCGAACAGAGTGATGGGACGCTAGACAGCCTGAAACTGACAATCGCCTATTTTTATCAGGTAATGGATGAGATGCAGGATGAAGTATTGGTCATGTATCAAGAGGTGAAAGCCTTGACCAAGGATGCCTTACCATACGTTTTAAACAAGGAAATCGAAATGGTGGGCATGTTCGAAAAGGTCATCACCAATTGTGTCAAGAACGGGGAGCTTCACTTGACGAAGCAACAGATCAGCCTCGTCTCCCATAACATTTTCGTTCAGGGACAGATGTGGAGTTTTAGAAGATGGGCTTTACACAAAAGATTTACGCTTCAAGAGTATGTTGAAATCCAAACAGAATTATTGACCCATAGTGTATCGATTCAGAAACATGCTGATATCAATTCATTTCAATAAGGAGGAGTCAAATGAGTACAATTGAAGTGTATCAACCTAAAAACCATATTCGGTTCGTGACGGCTTCGAGTTTATTCGATGGCCATGATGCATCCATTAACATTATGAGAAGGATTCTTCAGGCAAGCGGGGCGGAAGTCATTCATCTAGGCCATAACCGCTCGGTCGAGGAAATCGTGAATGCAGCGATTCAAGAGGATGTCCAGGGTATCGCGATGTCATCCTACCAAGGTGGGCACGTGGAATACTTTAAATATATGTATGACTTATTGAAAGAAAAGGGAGCCGAACACATTCGAATATTCGCTGGTGGCGGCGGTGTCATCTTACCAAGGGAGATTCAGGAACTACATGAATATGGGATTGCCCGTATCTTCTCTCCTGATGAGGGCCGCGAGTACGGGCTACAGGGAATGATCAACGTTTTGATGGCAGAGTGTGACTTCTCGACAGTAAAGCCATCCTTGCAGGACCGTTTTGATGAACTGATTGCAGGAGAAACGAGTGCGGTTGCCCAATATATCACCTGTGCAGAAAATAGGCTCGACGCCGCCCAGGAATCAGCCGCAACAGTAGAAAGTCTCCTTGAACAGGTCAAGACATCAGAAAAACAGGTGCCGGTGCTCGGCATTACAGGAACGGGAGGAGCTGGGAAAAGCTCACTGACTGATGAGTTGATCCGACGTTTCCTCAATGAAATTCCGGAGAAGAATGTGGCGATCCTTTCGGTCGATCCGACAAAACAAAAAACTGGCGGGGCGTTGCTTGGTGACCGGATCCGAATGAACGCCATTTTTTCCAATCGAGTCTATATGCGAAGCTTGGCGACTCGCCATTCAAAAAGTGAGCTCTCACTCGCCATTCAAGATGCCATTTCAGTGGTCAAGGCGGCAGGCTTTGATTTAATCGTCGTAGAAACGAGTGGAATCGGCCAGGGAGATGCGGGCATTACCGAGATTTGCGATGTGTCCATGTATGTCATGACAAGTGAATTCGGAGCCCCTTCACAGCTTGAGAAAATTGACATGATCGATTATGCCGATTTGATCGTCATCAATAAATATGAGCGTAAAGGGTCTGAAGATGCTAAAAATCAGGTTCAGAAACAGTATCAAAGAAGCCATACTTTATTTGATCGAGACACTTCCGAAATGCCTGTATATGGTACCATCGCCTCGCAATTCAATGACCCAGGCACGAATGCTTTATTCGCCGTTCTTATCGAAAAGTTAAACGAAAAGGCCGGGACGAATTGGAGCACGACTTTTTCAAAAGAAGCGGATGTCTACAAGCAGAATGTCATCATTCCAACTGACCGGCGGTACTACTTACGTGAAATCAGTGAGACGGTCCGGAATTATCATAAGCAGGCACGAGAACAAGTCAAACTGGCAAGAAGATTGTTCCAGCTGGAAGGGGCGATAGTGGCGGTCAAGGAAAATGGGTGTGAGGAAGCTGTCGTGGAGTCACTTGAGGCATCGAAAAAAGAAACCGTTTCCAAGTTATCGGCCGAATCGAAAGCCATCCTGGCTGGCTGGAACGAGTTAAAAGAGAAATATTCGGCCACCCAGCTTGTCACGAAAATCAGGGATAAGGAAATCGTCACCGACCTAAAGACGAAAAGTTTGTCCGGGTTAATGATCCCAAGGGTTTCCCTTCCTAAATACGAAGACTATGGGGAGATACTAGGGTGGGTCTATCGAGAAAATGTACCTGGGCATTTCCCGTATACGGCCGGAGTTTTCCCATTCAAACGCGAGGGGGAGGACCCCAAGCGCCAATTTGCCGGCGAAGGGTCACCGGATAGAACGAACCGTCGTTTTCATTACCTATCTAAAGATGATGATGCGAAACGCCTGAGTACCGCCTTTGATTCGGTTACGTTATATGGGGAAGACCCTGATTACCGGCCGGATATTTACGGGAAGGTAGGAGAGAGTGGCGTCAACATCTGCACGTTGGATGATATGAGGAAATTGTATGCCGGCTTTGATTTATGCGCCCCATCCACGTCGGTGTCCATGACGATCAATGGCCCTGCGCCCATTATCTTGGCCATGTATATGAATACGGCAATCGAACAGCAGGTCCGCCTGAAAGAAGGGGAATTAGGCCGTTCGCTCACAAAGGAAGAATATGAACAAGTTCAGGATTATACGCTTCAAACGGTCCGTGGGACAGTTCAGGCTGATATTCTCAAAGAAGATCAAGGGCAAAATACCTGCATCTTCTCTACCGAATTTGCCTTAAGGCTGATGGGGGACATCCAAGCATATTTCATAGATAAAAAGGTCCGGAATTATTACTCGGTTTCGATTTCCGGCTATCATATCGCAGAAGCGGGAGCCAATCCTATTTCCCAATTGGCTTTCACGTTGGCGAATGGTTTTACGTATGTTGAATATTACTTAAGCCGCGGCATGGATATCAATGACTTTGCTCCAAATCTGTCATTTTTCTTTTCCAACGGCCTTGACCCGGAATATACCGTTATCGGAAGGGTCGCGAGACGAATATGGGCGACAGTCATGCGTGATAAATATGGTGCCAATGAACGAAGCCAGAAGCTAAAATACCACATCCAGACATCGGGACGTTCCCTACATGCACAGGAAATCGACTTCAATGATATACGGACAACGCTACAGGCCTTAATGGCCCTGCAAGATAATTGCAACTCGCTTCATACCAATGCATACGACGAAGCCATCACTACACCTACAGAAGAGTCTGTACGCCGTGCCATGGCCATTCAGATGATCATCACGAAAGAACATGGACTATCCAAGAATGAAAATCCGATGCAAGGTGCCTTCATAATTGAAGAGTTGACTGAACTAGTCGAGGAAGCCGTCTTGAGGGAGTTCGATAGCATTAATGATAGAGGCGGTGTGTTGGGCGCCATGGAAACCCAGTATCAACGAGGGAAGATTCAGGATGAATCCATGCATTATGAAATGAAAAAACATACAGGGGAACTCCCAATCATTGGGGTGAATACGTATTTGAATCCGAATCCCCCAACAGAAGAAGCTGTGAACAGCATGGAGGTTGCCCGAGCTACAAAAGAGGAAAAAGAAGGGCAAATCGCGAATCTTCGTGCATTCCAGGAAGAAAACAAGGAAAGTGTTGAGGAAGCCTTGAACCGATTAAAGGACACGGCAATGAACGGAGGAAATATTTTTGCCGAACTGATGACTTGCGTGCAAGTCGCGAGCTTGGGTCAGATAACAAGTGCATTATATGAGGTTGGCGGACAATACAGAAGAAATATGTAAAAGGGAAGGGGTATCCTTAAGGGATGCTCCTTTTTCAGAACCAATTTTCATCATTTTTCGGAAAATGAAACATTTACCTTATAAATTCCTTGAAAAGGGGCAAAGATGATGATTCACCCCTATCTGTGATTGGTAGAATCAAAACGAGGATACTGATGTTAAAAAATAAGGATTATTTCGCACATCAATCTCAAATCTTTTTTAACGTTATTTGTGGGTGCTTTTTCCCTTATACCTTCCTTGAAATAGATTTAGTTTTTATAAGCCAGTAGGGAAAATCTGTGAAAGTATCAGATAGAACTAGCATAAACCCATTTAGATTGTTTATAATGGATAATATGTCTAGCAGGAATTGTCGTTATTTTACCGAAATACTGTTTTAGATTATTTTTTTATGTGAAAAAACATGACTAGTCGTGTTCGAATAGAGAAGGGAAGTGCGGAACTTGAGTTTGAAAAAATACTCGAAAGAGCAAATTATGGAAATGTCCTTGATAGAAATCGCATATGAAGTGTTGGTTGAAAAAAACGAACCCATTCTATTTAAAGACTTAATGAGTGAAATAGCTTCACTTCAGCATTTATCAAAAGCGGAAGTGGCAAAGAGAATTGCCCAGTTCTATACGGATTTGAATGTAGATGGCCGATTTACTTCACTTGGGGAAAACCGCTGGGGATTGAAAACTTGGTACCCGGTTGACCAAATTGAAGAAGAAGTCGTGCACGTTGTTAAAGTGAAGAAGAAAAAGAAAGCGAAGAAAGCTGCAGTGGTCGTTGAAGACTTCGATGATATTGAAGACGAAGATCTTGATTTCGAGGAAGATATTGATGACTTGGATGAAGATGATGACGATGACGATGATGAAATCTTAGGCGGCGCAGTTATCGACGAAGTACTTTTAGAAGACGACGTGGATGATGACGACGATTTAGAAGAGGAAATTATTGAAGATGAAGTTTTCGAAATCGATGAAGACGAAGATGAAGAAGACGACGAAAAAGAGAAATAAATAATCGCCCCTTGACTTTTTAAGGCGAAATTTGTAGAATCATTTTTGGGCTCCTTAAAAAAGGACACAATCTTAAAATTATATCGCTCCCTTACTTTTTTGTAAGAGGAGCGTTTTTGTTTTTGATGATGGAATGTTAAAATGACATCATTTTTTTATTTTTACAATGAATACGCGTAAAGTGGTAAAAACTATAGATATCAGTAAAAAGTTCATGTTAAACACAGGGAACTTATCTAATTGGCATGCCAGGCATACCCCATCTTACCGTCCGAATTCTTGGTTACTTCTAAGAGATAAGATTGTAAGACCTGGTTTGTTCGTCTATATCTGCCGGAATAAACAAAGGCAGAAGGTTCAATGGAATCAAGAGAACGGCAGTTGATGAAAACATTCATAGGAGGATATGAGATGACTAAATATATTTTTGTAACGGGTGGAGTAGTTTCCTCTTTGGGAAAAGGGATAACAGCAGCTTCTCTAGGAAGGCTTTTAAAAAATAGAGGGTTAAATGTAACGATTCAAAAATTCGACCCATATATCAACTTGGACCCAGGAACAATGAGCCCATACCAACATGGTGAAGTGTTCGTAACGGATGATGGCGCCGAAACGGATTTGGACTTAGGTCACTATGAGCGTTTTATCGATATCAATCTTGGTAAACACAGCAATGTGACAACAGGTAAAATTTATTCAACCGTTTTACGAAAAGAACGTCGCGGAGACTACTTAGGCGGAACTGTTCAAGTTATCCCTCATATTACCAATGAAATCAAAGAACGGGTTTTCCGTTCAGGAAACGAAACGAATGCGGATATCGTAATCACTGAAATCGGTGGAACAGTCGGTGATATCGAATCTCTTCCATTCCTTGAAGCCATTCGTCAAATCAAAAGTGACATTGGAATCAATAACGTCATGTATATTCACTGTACTCTTGTTCCTTACATTAAAGCTGCCGGTGAAATGAAAACAAAACCAACACAGCATAGTGTTAAGGAATTACGCAGTCTTGGTATTCAACCGAATATCATCGTAGCACGTACTGAAAGACCGATATCACAAGATATGAAGGATAAGATTGCTTTATTCTGCGATATCGATAAAGATTCAGTAATCGAGTGTCTTGATGCGGATACACTTTATTCAATCCCGCTTGCCCTTCAAGCGCAAAATATGGATCAGATTGTGTGCGACCACCTACAACTAGATTGTGGAGTGGCAGAAATGGAAGATTGGAAAGAACTTGTTAAAAAAGTTACTTCTTTGACGAAGAAAACGAAAATTGCCCTTGTTGGTAAATATGTTGAATTGCAAGATGCATACCTTTCTGTTGTCGAAGCACTTAAACATGCAGGATACGCATTTGATGCGGACGTTGAAGTGGATTGGATCAATTCCGAAGATGTATCGAAAGAAAATGTTGCTGAATTGCTTAAAGATGCAGATGGAATCCTTGTCCCTGGTGGATTTGGAGATCGTGGAATCGAAGGAAAAATCGCAGCAATCGAATATGCACGTACAACGAAAACGCCGTTCTTCGGTATTTGCTTGGGTATGCAATTGGCATCCATCGAATTTGCACGCAATGTTCTAGGTTTGTCTGAAGCGCATTCAGCAGAAATCAATGCAGATACACCAGACCCAATCATTGACCTTCTACCAGAACAGAAAGATGTGGAAGACTTGGGTGGTACTTTACGTCTTGGTCTATATCCATGTAAGCTTATCGAAGGTACAAAAGCATATGAGGCATATAACGATGAAGTCGTATATGAACGTCACCGCCATCGCTATGAATTCAACAACCATTATCGTCAAGCCATGGAAGAGGCAGGATTCATCTTCTCTGGTACAAGCCCAGATGGCCGTTTAGTGGAAATCGTAGAATTGCAAGATCACCCTTGGTTCGTGGCATCACAATTCCATCCGGAATTCATATCACGTCCAAACCGTCCACAACCACTTTTCCGTGACTTTGTGGGTATGTCTTTGAAACATAACGAAAAATAATAAAAACAAAAAAACAGCCGTTTGGCTGTTTTTTTTGTTTTGGTCTAGAAGTCGGGTCAACCTTCGGATTCATCAACATATTCCTGTATGATTTCCTCGACCGTGAACTTAATCCCATGATAAGCAAAAAGGGCAGCGATGAGAGTCGGGTAACCGTAACGATTTCCCGTTTCATCCGGGATTAATCCACGTTGGATGCGTAAATCAATGTGGACATCCGCTAGCTCCACCAGTGTGGTTCGTTCGGATGGAACCACGGTTGAAACGGCAACGAAAGGTATGCCTTCCTGATGAAGTCGTTCAGCAAATTTGATGGCTTCTGGATCATCTGAGTGACGACTGAATAACAGAAGCCGATCCTCGTGGGAAATCCTACTATCATCTGTGTATCTTTTAGCTTTTGGAAAAGGTTCCTCCCCCTCGAGACTTTCCGCAACAACTCCTTGCATTTCCCCGAATCCATGAATGAAAACGGACCCATCTCCGACCACGGCCTGAGCTAATAGGCGTCCGGCATCCTCCATTTCGAAAGAATCCTTTTCCATGATCTTCTTAAATACACCACTTAACTGTGTAGAAAATATCTTCAACATATTTAGGAACTCCTTTAAAAAATAGTACCCCTATTATAAAGGACTTTTTGTTCCTTTAACAGATTTCCAGTCATTCGAGTCATTATCTGTCAGAAAGGTCATCCGAAAAATTAAAATCAATTTACTCTTATAGCAGGAATTTTGTTACAATTATTGAATATGAACATAGAGACATAGAACTCCAAAGAAGTTTTGCAGCAAGCCAAATTAATTACCCATAAGGGGGATCTATTATCTGATTCATTTTCACATTACAAATAGAGAACAGAGGTGGCTAAATGTCAGGGAAAATATTAATTGTCGATGACCAGTTTGGGATTCGAATTTTATTGAACGAGGTCTTACATAAAGCAGGGTATGAAACGTTTCAAGCTGCGAATGGCATTCAGGCTTTAGAAGTTCTTAACAATGATTCACCTGATCTTGTATTGTTGGATATGAAGATACCCGGTATGGATGGAATAGAAATCTTGAAGCGGATGAAAGCGGTCGATCCCGATATTCGGGTCATCATCATGACGGCGTATGGAGAACTTGACATGATACAAGAAGCAAAGGACTTAGGGGCGATGACTCATTTTGCAAAGCCTTTTGACATCGATGATATTAGAAATGCTGTCCGTGAATATTTACCCATCCAATCTAGTTAACTAGGTTTATGGATCTTTATCTCAATAAAGAAGCGTCACGGCATCTTCTTTAAGATAGCCGTGTTTTTTTTAGTGTGAAGCTTAAGTGATATGGTCAATTTGTTGCTGTTTTTTTCATGTATTGATATGCTAAACGAGTAGAGATATTCTGGTTATTATGTGTATGATGCTTTAGTTTTCGGGAATATCTAGATAGAAACAACTTTCAACAATACATTCATTATTAGGAGGAAATCAAATGCCTTTAGTTTCCATGAAAGATATGCTGAATAAAGCTCTTGATGAAAAGTATGCAGTAGGTCAATTTAACATTAATAACCTGGAGTGGACGCAAGCTATTCTGGCTGCTTCAGAAGAAGAAAAATCGCCGGTCATTCTTGGTGTTTCTGAAGGGGCTGCCCGTCACATGGGTGGATTCAAAACAACTGTGATGATGGTTCAAGGTTTAATGGAAGATATGAAAATCACCGTACCTGTGGCCATTCATCTTGACCATGGTTCTAACTTTGATAAGTGTAAAGAAGCTATCGAGGCTGGTTTCACTTCAGTAATGATCGATGCTTCCCATCACCCGATTGAAGAGAACATTGAAACGACTAAGAAGGTTGTGGAATTCGCTCACGCCCGCAATGTGTCCGTTGAGGCTGAAGTAGGAACAGTAGGTGGACAAGAAGATGACGTCATCGCAGATGGTGTCGTTTATGCAGATCCTAAGGAATGTGAACTTCTTGTTAAGGAAACGGATGTAGACTGCTTTGCTCCGGCATTGGGTTCTGTCCATGGTCCATATAAAGGAGAACCGAACCTTGGGTATAAGGAAATGGAAGAGGTTCGTGATCTAACTAAAAAACCGCTTGTTCTTCATGGTGGCACTGGTATTCCGACAAAAGATATCCAAAAAGCCATTTCACTGGGAACATCAAAAATAAATGTGAATACGGAAAACCAAATCGTTTTCACTAAAGCTGTTCGAGAAGTCTTAAATAGTAATGCGGATGTATATGATCCACGCAAATTCTTAGGACCTGGTCGGGAAGCAATCAAACAAACGGTCATTGGTAAAATTCGCGAATTCGGTTCCAATAACAAAGCTTAATTTTTTTAAAAGGTAATTTGTCCATCAGAGATTTTTTTGTTCTCTGATGGCGACATAGGAACAAGGCGGTATTGCCCTTCGTTCATCAAACCATTAAAATGCAGTGTACAAGCACGTAAAATTCATTTACATATGGAGGAACTTTTCATGAAATTCTTTATTGATACAGCTAATATGGAAGAAATTAAACAAGCTTACGAACTTGGTGTCTTAGGAGGGGTTACGACCAACCCATCGCTTGTAGCAAGAGAAAAAGGCGTTTCTTTTCATGACCGTCTAAAAGAGATTACAAGCCTTGTAAAGGAATCCGTCTCTGCGGAAGTTATCTCCCTTGATTTTGAAGGAATGATGGCAGAGGCAAAAGAACTAGTTTCCATTGCACCAAATATCACAATCAAAGTACCAATGACACCGGATGGCTTGAAGGCTGTTGCAGCTTTAACAAAACAAGGAGTTAAAACGAATGTTACCCTTATTTTCAGTGCCAACCAAGCGTTACTTGCTGCTAGGGCAGGAGCGACATATGTGTCTCCATTCTTAGGACGTTTAGATGATATCGGTCAAAATGGATTGGACTTAATCTCCGATATCGCAGACATCTTTACAATCCATGGCATCCAATCAGAAATCATCGCGGCTTCAATTCGCCATCCGATGCATATCACACAAGCTGCGTTAAACGGAGCTCATATCGCAACAATTCCTTATAAAGTGTTAATGCAATTATTCCACCATCCTTTAACGGATAAAGGGATCGAAGCATTCTTGAAAGACTGGAACTCTCGTACAGAAGCATAATGAATCCTACCGCTAAGTTGCAAAAGAATGCTGAGTATTGGATGAAAAAGAAAAAAATTAGAAATTTTTCTCATTTTTCTACATGACTTTTCTATTTTTGTGTAAACTAAGAAACTAGATAGTGAATGATGTCGGATTACGCAATTTTCTTGTGGTAAAATATTACTTTTATTTAAAATACAGCTTCTTGAGTGCTTAGCGTGGAAGGGAGTTCATTATGGAAAAACTTAAAATTGCCGGTGGTTATCCTCTTAAGGGGACCATTCGGGTCAGTGGTGCGAAAAACAGTGCTGTCGCTTTAATTCCTGCAACGATTTTGGCAGATTCCCCAGTCACGATAGAAGGCCTGCCGGATATCTCTGATGTACAGATGCTAAAAGAATTAATGGAGGAAATTGGCGGTACTGTTGTTTTTGACGATGGTGAAATGACTGTCGATCCCAGCAAAATGATTTCTATGCCTCTACCTAACGGAAAGGTGAAAAAATTGCGTGCCTCTTATTATTTGATGGGTGCGATGCTAGGGAAATTTAAAAAAGCTGTAATTGGACTGCCTGGAGGATGTCATTTAGGGCCTCGTCCAATCGATCAGCATATTAAAGGGTTCGAAGCACTAGGAGCACAAGTGACGAATGAACAAGGCGCCATTTATTTAAGGGCGGACGAGCTACGTGGTGCCCGTATCTATTTGGATGTAGTCAGTGTCGGGGCAACGATTAATATCATGTTGGCTGCTGTCTTGGCTAAAGGGCGGACCGTAATTGAAAATGCCGCAAAAGAGCCAGAAATTATTGATGTGGCTACCTTGTTGACCAATATGGGAGCGAAAATCAAGGGAGCCGGAACGGATATCATTCGGATTGATGGTGTGGATAGCCTTCATGGGTGCAAACATACGATTATCCCCGATCGGATAGAAGCGGGAACTTTCATGATTCTAGCTGCTGCTGTTGGTGAGGGCATATTGATCGATAATGTCATTCCCCAACATTTAGAGTCACTCACGTCCAAAATGCGGGAAATGGGCGTCGGAATTGAAGCGGGGGACGATCAAGTATTTGTGGCTCCTGGTCAGGTCCTGAAGTCTGTTGATATAAAGACCTTGGTTTATCCGGGGTTCCCGACTGACCTACAGCAGCCTTTTACGTCGTTATTAACAAAAGCAAGCGGTTCAAGCATGGTGACTGACACGATTTACGGAGCACGCTTTAAGCATATAGACGAATTACGCCGCATGAATGCAAAGATTAAAGCGGAAGGCAGGACGGGTATCATTAGCGGTCCGGTCCAACTTCATGGGGCAAAGGTCAAAGCGAGCGATTTGCGTGCAGGAGCAGCTTTGGTAATTGCAGGTTTAATGGCAGAAGGAATAACGGAAGTGACGGGTCTTGAACATATAGACCGTGGATATAGTCATCTTGTAGAGAAACTTTCTGGCTTAGGTGCAACGATCTGGCGTGAAAAAATGACAGAAGAAGAAGTGGAGCAGCTGAAAAGCTGATCCCTTTCTTATTGCCTTATTGTGTTACGTTATATGCTTTAATGTGCTATACTATTATATAAATAAAACATGTTTGCACATTGAGGGGGAACGAAAAATGGAAAGAAGTTTGTCGATGGAGCTTGTCCGTGTAACGGAAGCGGCTGCTCTTGCATCTGCGCGTTGGATGGGTAGAGGAAAGAAAGAAGAAGCAGATGATGCGGCAACAACGGCGATGAGGGATGTTTTTAATAGCATACCCATGCAAGGTACGGTCGTTATCGGTGAAGGGGAAATGGACGAAGCACCCATGCTTTATATCGGTGAGAAACTTGGTACAGGCCTTGGACCGCTAGTGGATGTTGCAGTCGATCCTTTAGAAGGAACGAATATCGTTGCCTCAGGCGGTTGGAACGCACTAGCAGTTTTGGCTGTTGCCGATCAAGGGAACTTGCTGCATGCTCCTGATATGTATATGGATAAAATTGCCGTCGGCCCTGAAGCGGTAGGCCTGATCGATATCAACGCATCCGTATTAGATAACCTTAAGGCAGTTGCCAAAGCGAAAAATAAGGATATTCAAGACGTGGTAGCTACGGTCTTGAACCGTAAACGCCATTCTAAAATCATCGAAGAACTTCGCGATGCGGGTGCCCGTATCAAGTTGATCAACGATGGAGATGTAGCCGGTGCCATTAATACGGCTTTCGATCATACAGGTGTTGATATTCTATTCGGATCTGGTGGAGCTCCTGAGGGAGTCATTTCAGCTGTAGCATTAAAATGTCTTGGAGGAGAAATCCAAGGTAAGCTTCTTCCTCAAAATGAAGAAGAAGTGAAACGCTGTGGGAAAATGGGACTTGATCTTGGTAAAGTCTTGAGAATGGAAGACCTTGTCCGTGGTGATGACGCGATTTTTGCTGCGACTGGCGTTACGGATGGTGAACTTCTTCGTGGCGTACAATTTAAGGCTCATCATGGCGAGACACAATCCGTGGTCATGCGTGCCAAATCAGGAACGGTCCGTTTCATCGATGGACGCCATATTCTGAAAATGAAGCCAAACGGCTTGATTAGATAAGACCATTTACTCTTGAATAGTTATGAGGGAAAGCGCGCGTGTTTCATGCACGCTTTCTCTTTTAAAAAATTAAGTTGAATAATTTAATTAAAAAAAGTAAAATAAAGCTTGTTCTACTAATTGATTTAATTCTGCCCTTTCACTCCAAACTTCAAGAAGCCTTCAAATAATTTTCTTCTTTACATGTAAAATGTATCATCCTTTCTACGAAAACTCTGGTCAGGTACATGGATTGTGGATTCTCTTCCATTTAACAAACCAATCCTTTTTCAGTATGGGTGAAAACGTTTAATTAATAAAAGTGTGGTGTCATGATGAATTTAACGATTTCCAATTTAGAAAACATGAAATTAAAAGATCTCTATGAGCATGCACGGGAATATAAAGTTTCTTATTACAGCAAGCTGTCGAAAAAAGAACTTATATTTGCGATCCTGAAAGCTCAAGCCGAACAAGATGGCCTTCTATTCATGGAAGGTGTTTTAGAGATTATCCCTTCAGAGGGATTTGGTTTCCTGCGTCCGATTAATTACTCTCCAAGCTCGGAGGATATCTATATTTCAGCTTCCCAAATCCGCAGGTTTGATTTGCGTAATGGTGATAAGGTATCCGGAAAGGTTAGGCCGCCGAAAGAAAACGAACGCTATTATGGATTATTACAT
Source organism: Peribacillus sp. NPDC097197 (assembly GCF_050278025.1). Lineage (NCBI taxonomy): Bacteria > Bacillati > Bacillota > Bacilli > Caryophanales > Bacillaceae > Peribacillus > Peribacillus sp. NPDC097197. The sequence continues at coordinate 120,046 of NZ_JBNNST010000001.1, forward strand.
GTAGAAGCCGTTAATGGCGACAATCCTGAGTCTGCTAAGGAACGTGTCCATTTCCCTGGGTTGACTCCGTTGTATCCAAATAGACAGATTACATTAGAAACAACGACGAAGAATTTATCAACAAGAATTATGGATGTCCTTGCTCCTGTCGGGTTTGGCCAACGTGGGTTAATCGTGGCTCCCCCTAAGGCGGGTAAAACGATGTTGATTAAAGAAATGGCCAATGCCATTACAACGAATCATCCCGAGGCGGAGTTAATTGTCTTACTCATTGACGAACGCCCCGAAGAAGTAACGGATATTGAACGTTCAGTGGCTGGTGACGTCGTTAGTTCGACATTCGATGAAGTGCCGGAGAACCATATCAAAGTGGCTGAACTGGTATTGGAACGGGCAATGCGCCTAGTTGAGCATAAACGCGATGTCATCATTCTAATGGATAGTATTACTCGTTTGGCACGTGCTTATAACCTAGTGATTCCCCCAAGCGGTAGAACGTTATCGGGTGGGATTGATCCCGCTGCATTCCATCGGCCAAAACGCTTCTTTGGAGCAGCCAGGAACATCGAAGAAGGCGGTAGCTTAACTATTCTTGCTACAGCTTTGGTAGATACTGGATCACGTATGGACGATGTTATTTATGAAGAATTTAAAGGTACGGGGAATATGGAGCTTCACTTAGACCGCTCCCTTGCTGAAAGACGCATTTTCCCTGCGATTGACATTCGCCGTTCAGGTACCCGTAAAGAAGAATTATTAATTCCGAAAGACCGTTTGGATAAGCTTTGGGCCATTCGTAAAACGATGTCCGATTCCCCAGATTTTGCAGAGAAATTCCTTCGCCGTCTAAAACAGACAAAAAGCAATGAGGAATTTTTCAGTAAGTTGGACGAAGAGATGCTTGAAATGAAAAAAGGATCATCGAGTTTAAAGCGCTCTTAAACAGGTTGAAAACAAAATGTTGCACAACGAGTTTTAAATTGCTATAATGAGGTCATGTGTTTTTACAATAAATGTGAGGATGCATTTTCCTCATCTTGAAGTATATAACTCTGTTTCGAATGATTCAGGGCAGAAGGAGCTGAAAAGAATGAAAACTGGAATTCATCCAAATTATAAACTATCAAAAGTAATTTGCTCTTGCGGGAATACTTTTGAAACTGGTTCAGTTAAAGAAGAAATCAAAGTTGAGACTTGTTCAGAATGCCATCCATTCTACACTGGTCGTCAAAAATTCGCTGAAGCTGGCGGACGTGTTGATCGCTTCAACAAAAAATACGGTATTAAATAAGCCGGACTTTCAAAAAACAGGCAAGTATTCTTCTTGCCTGTTTTTTTCTTTTCTGAAAATTAATGAGATTTTATATAAAACCGGGTCCAAAAAAATTATGGCCAAGGGATCGACAGGTGGAAGGAGTAGCTGTTTCCATGTATGTAATGAAACAAACAGGCTGGATCGAGGTTATTTGCGGAAGCATGTTTTCAGGTAAATCTGAGGAATTGATAAAACGGGTCAGCCGTGCTCAATTTGCAAAAGAGAGTATAGCGGTTTTTAAACCAGCTATAGATAACCGCTATGCGGAAGAGGCTGTCGTATCACACAACGGTTCCTCCGTGATGGCAAAGCCGATTGCCCATTCAACAGATATATTTAAGTATCTGGATCAGCCCTTGGATATTATTGCGATAGATGAAGTTCAATTCTTTGATCCTGAAATTATCGGGGTTGCCCAGCATCTTGCGGACAGCGGTTATCGAGTGATTATGGCTGGACTGGACCAAGATTTCAGAGGTGAACCATTCGGCCCCATGCCTACTTTATTATCACTTGCTGAATCCGTTACGAAGCTGCAAGCTGTATGTGAAGTATGTGGGTCACCTGCGAGTAGGACTCAGCGTTTGATTGATGGTTCGCCTGCTTCCTATGATGAACCCATCATTCTTGTTGGTGCATCGGAGTCATATGAGCCCCGTTGCCGTCATCATCACGAAGTTCCAGGTAAACAAGCGGTGGAAGTAAAAGAACAAATATGAATGTAAAACGATGTCCTAGGATTCCGATCCTAGGGCATTTTTTATTAGGTAAAGGGAACATATAGAAGAAAGGTCATCCCAATACATGGAAGAGAATTAAAGAAACTTTTACCTTCATTTTGGGAATGCTGAAGAGGAAGCACTCTAATAAGACATAACCTAATGGAGGTAAAAACATGAAAATCACTTTGCCTTTTTTGGCGGCTGTTTTTCTTAGTATATTGACAGCTTGCGGTCAAAATGACAATGCAATTGATAATGATTCAGAATACAGAGATCAAACTAGAAATGGTCAAGAATTTGTTGGTAATCATATGAAAAATGTCACTCCTGATTGGGACAATGAAACGGAACGCCCGTCTGATCAGCTGCTGAATACACCTCATCATACAAGTAATAATTCACCCTCAATGGGGCAAGAAGTAGATAAAATCCGAGCGGTCATTAAATCGGAAACCGATTATGATACTGGGATGGTGTGGCATAATGGCAATACGATTCATGTGACCGTCCTTGCCAAAGGCAAAATAAAGACGGATCAGGAAAGAGAAAAGGAAAAGAGACGGATCGAGGATCTTATCTTACGGGCCGTTCCCCAATATAATATAGATGTGAAAGTAAAGAAATAACCACATATTTGAATCAGCTTTGACGTTGATTATTCACCTATACTATAATTAACCTTAGAAGTGAACTCGAATGGGGCACTGAATTAATTATATGTAGAAATAAAAAGATCCTTTCAACATCATGCCAAGTAGGTGTTGGATAACTTAAGAGGTGAATAACTTGTTTGATCGACTGCAAGCAGTAGAAGATAGATATGAGAGATTGAATGAACTATTGAGTGACCCTGAAATCATCAATGATACGAATAAGCTAAGGGAATATTCGAAGGAACAAGCTAGTATTCAGGAAACGGCTTCCACTTATAAGGAATACAAAGAGGTCCGGGATCAACACAAGGAAGCTAAAGCAATGCTTGAGGATAAATTGGATGCGGATATGCGCGATATGGTTAAGGAAGAAATCAGTGAACTCGAATCCACGATACAACGACTCGAGGAAAAGCTGAAGATCTTGCTGATTCCGAAAGATCCTAATGATGACAAAAACGTTATCATGGAAATACGTGGAGCGGCAGGCGGAGATGAAGCGGCTCTATTTGCAGGAAGTCTTTACCGCATGTACAGCCGTTTTGCTGAGGTGCAAGGTTGGAAGACTGAGGTCATTGAAGCGAGTCCTACCGGGCTTGGCGGTTATAAGGAAATCATTTTCATGATCAATGGGAATGGTGCTTATTCCAAGTTGAAGTTTGAAAATGGAGCCCATCGTGTTCAACGTGTCCCTGAAACGGAGTCGGGTGGACGAATTCATACATCAACGGCAACGGTCGCCGTTTTACCAGAAGCGGAAGAAGTGGAAATACAAATCCATGATAAGGATGTACGTGTAGATACTTTTGCATCCAGCGGACCTGGAGGGCAAAGTGTTAACACGACCATGTCTGCCGTACGTTTAACACATATACCAACGAATACGGTAGTGTCTTGTCAGGACGAAAAATCACAAATCAAAAATAAAGACAAAGCGATGAAAGTATTACGGGCTCGGGTATATGACAAAATCAATCGCGAAGTACAGGCAGAATATGACCAGAACCGGAAGCTTGCGGTTGGTACAGGGGACCGTTCAGAACGAATCCGCACGTATAATTTCCCGCAAAACCGTGTTACCGACCATCGGATTGGCTTAACGATTCAAAAGCTGGATCAAATCATGGAAGGAAAGCTGGATGATGTCGTGGATGCCTTGATCATGGAAGATCAATCATCAAGGCTGGAAAATGCAGATGAATAATCCGGTTGTGAAAGTATATGAAGCCCTGAAGTGGGCTTCTTCTTTTTTAATGGAGAATGGTCGCGATGCCAATGCGGGAGAGATTTTGCTGCAACATTATTTAAAACAGACGAGATCGCAACTTTTGGCCAATCTGCACACAGAACTCAGTCCAGAACAGCTTGAACAATTCAAGTCGGGAGTGGCGCAACACGTAAAAGGAGAACCGGTCCAGTATATAATCGGAAGCGAGGAGTTTTATGGCCGTACCTTCCTTGTGAATGAAGAAGTATTGATTCCCAGACCGGAAACGGAAGAATTGATATACTATACGCTTCGAAAACTTCCCGGCATTTTTAAAGGGGCCCAGAAGCTGAATATGGCAGATATCGGGACGGGTAGTGGAGCAATTGCCATAACGATGAAACTGGAGGAACCAAGACTGCACGTGACGGCCACGGATATCGCAGCACCTTCACTTGAGGTGGCGCGAAGGAATGCTGGATTACTGGATGCGGATGTGCAATTTATCCAAGGTGATTTACTTCAGCCCTTCATCCAGCAAAATAAGAAGGTGGACATCCTTTTATCGAATCCTCCATATATCCCGGATGAAGATGAAAAGACGATGTCTACGGTCGTAACGGATCATGAGCCCCATCGTGCTTTATTTGCAGGTGTCGATGGACTCGATTTTTACCGCCGGTTTATGGAACAATTGCCGCAAGTCATGCAAGTGCCTGGTTTCATCGGTTTTGAAGTGGGGGCAGGACAAGGGAAAGCTGTGGCTGGATTACTGAAAGAAACGTTTGTGCACGCGGATGTTTCTGTTGAACATGATATTAATGGGAAAGATCGAATGGTCTTTGCTATATTGAGTTGATTCGTCTCCGTTGGGGACGGATTTTTTTCCTTTTGGAAAATCGTGAACCCTAAATCATATTTACTAGTTTAAGATAGCCGGGTATTGGCGAGACTAGTTTGTATGAGGGGGGCGAGAGTAATGAAAACTAAACATTTAGCCATTATTTATCTATTAATCTTAACAATAGGAACGATTATAAGTATATACATGCCGAAAGCGGAAGCGGTCGGAACCGAGGAGACAATGGTTATACCGGATGAGGCGATTCGTCTCAGAATCTTGGCTAACAGCGATAAGGAAGCGGACCAATCGGTTAAACGCTTGATCCGTGACGAAGTGAATGCCGATATTAGCGAGTGGGTAAAAGATCTTACCTCATTAGATGAAGCGAGAAAAGTAATTCAATCCCATTTGGGTGATATTGAAGCCACGGCCAGGGAAGTGGTACAGGAGAATGGTTTGGAACAGTCCGTTTCCGTGGATTTTGGGCAAGCAGAATTTCCTACAAAGCTTTATGGCCAATATTTATACCCTGCAGGTGCATACGAAGCGGTGATCATCACGCTTGGTGAAGGGGAAGGGGCTAACTGGTGGTGTGTGTTGTTTCCTCCGTTATGCTTCCTTGATTTTTCAAATGGTACGGCGGTAAGCCAAAGTCCGATTGTAGAAAATGAAGAAAAGGAAACGGTGACGGTGGAAAAGGCAAAAGTGTCAGCGGCTGTAAAGGACACGAAGGCAAAAGCGAAGGATAAGATAGTAGAAGATGTGAAGGAAGAGGATGAAGAAGTAGAGAATGCCGAATATACGGCTTCTGCGGATAAGGGCCAACAAGTGTACGACGGAGAAGATGAACCCGAAGTTGAAGTGAAGTCCCTATTTGCGGAAATTTTCCATGAGATTTTTTGAAAGGGGGGCGATTGCCCCCAATTTTCAGGTTGAGAAAGGGAAAACCGTACATATCCACAGGCTTATTAACAAAATATCGAAAAAGTCAGTCTTTAATGGCCAATATCCACAATATTATCCACAGTTTACTTGTAGTTACCCACAATTTGTGGATAACACTTGAATATTGTGTATACTTCTTTTATACTTTCAAAGTATCTTTTAAGCAAAAACCATCTAAAACGGCTGAAAAACCGTTCATATATAAGCAATTATCAAAAATAAGATAAGTAAAAAAGTGAAGGTGTTAATAATGGAAACGAAAGTCTGGTTAGTGGATAAAGATGTGGATAATTTACAAAGTTATCCCCAGATCATACAATCGGCCGAATTATTAGAGGCCAATCAGGTGGTAGCCTTTCCTACTGAAACCGTTTACGGCTTGGGAGCTAATGCAAAAAGTGATGAAGCGGTAAAAAAGGTGTTCGAAGCAAAGGGGCGACCAAGTGACAATCCATTGATTGTCCACATCGCTTCTGAGAAGCAATTAAACGAGATAGTTGAAGAGGTCCCAGAACAAGCAAGGAAACTGATGGATGAGTTTTGGCCGGGGCCATTGACTCTCATTATGAAACGAAAACCTGGAAAGTTGTCGGACATAGTGACAGCTGGCTTGGAGTCCGTTGCAATCAGGATGCCGAATCATCCGATTGCCTTGGCCCTTATTAAGGCGAGTGGCTTGCCGATAGCGGCACCGAGTGCAAATACTTCGGGGAAACCGAGCCCGACTACCGCTAAGCATGTCGAAGATGATTTGGTAGGTCGAATTGCAGGTATCGTCGACGGCGGGGCAACAGGGGTAGGCGTTGAGTCCACGGTGCTTGATTGTACCGTAGAAACCCCGGTTATATTAAGACCCGGTGGGATTACACTCGAACAAATCGAAGCGGTCATCGGTACGGTAAGGCATGATGTTGCTTTGAAAAGTAAAGATGCGGCCCCAAAAGCACCGGGAATGAAATATACACATTATGCACCGAAAGCGCCACTTTTTTTAGTGAAGGGCAATCAAGCTTTTCTTCAAAGACTTGTGGATGAAAAAAGAAAAGATGGGCTGAAAGTTGGCGTCATATGTTCTACTGAGCATCAACCTGAATATAAAGCGGATTATGTCATAGCGCCTGGATCATTGGCAGACTTGCATACGGTTGCAGCCGGGTTGTACGATACGTTAAGACAATTTGATGCCCTTGATACGGATATCATCTTTAGCGAAATGTTTCCGGAGTCCGGGATTGGCGTTGCCATCATGAACAGGCTCGTTAAAGCTGCCGGTCACCAAACTATCGAGGGATAGATAATCAAAGCTAAAACACAGGATTTTTCCTTCTATTTCTTTTCGGACATGCATAACATGTAGTAGGCACGTCCGAGGGGGGTTGGAATGAATACGGTTTCTGGGGAAATCATCACCTTATTGATCATGGCTTTTGCGTTAGGCATGGACGCCTTTTCTGTGGGATTGGGAATGGGCATGTTCAAGCTAAGGCTGAGGCAGATTTTCTTCATCGGGCTGACAGTCGGTTTTTTTCATGTATGGATGCCGTTGCTTGGAATGGGGGCGGGGCGTTTTATCTCTGATAAATTCGGAACTTTTGCTACATATGCGGGCGGCCTCTTGTTGATTTTTCTTGGCATCCAGATGTTCCTACCCGGGAAGGTGAATGAATCAGGGAGCAGAGATCAAAAACTACTTGCCCCGGTGGGAAAAGGGTTGCTCATATTTGCGCTTGGGGTGAGCCTGGATAGTTTTTCAGTGGGTTTGACTCTCGGAATCTATGGGGCGAAAACGCTCGTGACCATTTTATGCTTTGGCCTTGCTGCCACTCTTTTAACGTGGGCGGGACTTCTGCTTGGGAGAAAGATGCAGGGACTCTTGGGAGTATACAGTGAGATCCTTGGTGGAAGTATTCTATGTGCATTCGGCTTAAAGCTATTATTCTCTTTTTAGACATATTCATATCCTATCTTTTCATCATCAAACTGTTCCGAATGCCGGAGCGGTTTTTATTTTTATCAGGACTAGGTAAAAAGGTTTATAAAATCGCCTTATTTTATTCAAATTATCGATGTTTTTTATGTTATTTTAATTAAGAGTAGGCTTTTAGACGGACTATTCAAATTGGATCTATGCCTTATAATGAATAAAAAAGGAGGCGTTACATATGATCCGAGTATTGTTTGTATGCACCGGTAACACGTGCAGGAGCCCCATGGCAGAAGCAATTTTAAAAAGTAAGAACATATCGGGCATCGAAGTGAGGTCCGCAGGCGTATATGCTACACCTGGTCAGGACGCATCAGAATATGCCAAAAGAGTATTGGACGAAAATGATATGTGGAATCACCATCGCTCCACACTATTATCCCAGCAGGATTTAGACTGGGCCACACATATTTTTACGATGACGGAAGGACATAAATCGGTCATTCTGAATACATTCCCAACCATAGATCACAAAACTTTCACTTTAAAAGAATTCATTCAGGACGATAAATATGATAAAGACATACTAGATCCGTTTGGCGGTTCGGAAAACCTGTATCGGGAAACGTTCAAGGAGCTTCATGGTTTAATTGTAGAATTGGTTAAAAGGCTCAAAGAGTAAGTCTACAGGGGGAAAGAGAATGGCAGAAAGAGCACATTATAAGTTTGGTTTACGAAAGAAATTGGTTGTCTTCATTACAGTCCTTGCTTTAATCACGTATTCAACCTCGGCATTTTTCATTTTCGTTGTACACCCAATGTTTTTTGAAAATATCAGTTCGATAAGTTTTAGCATTGCTACGTTGTTACTAGGCATAATGTGGTCGGGCCTTCTCGCCTTTTTTGCAGCCGGTGTCATTACTAAACCACTACAAAGGTTAGAAAAAGTTGCTCTAAGTGCAGCACAAGGAAGCATTAACGAAGAAGTGGTCCTATCGAAGGCGGATGATGAGATACGTTCACTCGGCATGGCTTTTAACTTGATGCTGTTTAACCTCCGGGAAATGGTACAGAGCATTGAAGAGAACTTTCAAGAGACCAATAATAAAGTCATTCATATCTCCCAAGAGTCTTCGAGAGCTTCGGACCAGGCTGAGAACATCGCAAGGACCATTGAAGAAATATCCAAAGGTGCCGACAACTCGGCAGTCTCCATCATGAATACGGCTGAATCCATCGATGATGTCATCATGATTGCGCAGCAGGTTCAAAGCAAGGCGAAGGCATCGGTTGGACTGTCAAGTGAAATGGCGGAAGAACTGTTTCAGAGTAAGGAAGTCGTCAATTCTTTGGTTTCCGGTATTAAACAATTGGCTCAAGAAAACCAAGAGTCACTCAAAACGGTGAAGCGCTTGGAGGAAAATGCGAAAAAGGTAGAACAAATCATTGAACTCGTCGGTGATATCGCAGCTCAGACCAACCTTTTGGCCTTGAATGCCTCGATTGAAGCAGCCCGAGCCGGAGAACACGGTAAAGGATTTGCCGTTGTAGCGGAGGAAGTCCGTCTCTTGGCGGATGAGAGCGCGAAAGCTGTTCAGGGCATTTCAAGTCTTATCCAAAACATTCAAGTTGAAGTTCAGGCGGTCGTCAAACAAATCAGTGAGCAGGTGGTATCGGCGAATAAAGAAGCGCAAAAAGGGACCGATACAGACATAGCGATCGAAGGCATGACAAAAACGGTACATAACGTTGTCGTAGCGGTCAAGGATATTACCGAGCTTGTTGATCGTCAGATGGAAAGTGTGGAGGAAACATCCAGGCAGTCACAGGAAGTCGCTGCCATTGCTGAAGAGACATCCGCTGGTGCAGAAGAAGTCACGGCTGCAACCCATGAACAGGCTTCCGTTATGGAAAATGTAGATAAGTTGGCCATGGAACTTAAGGATCAAGCCGACAAACTTAAGCAGACCATCACCCGTTTTCATACGTAAACCGCTTCCTTGCAGGAAATCAGTCGCTGATTTCCTGCTTTTGTATAGAGGGGACCTGCTTCCCTTTATCTTTTCATAACTTTGTGACACAATAAAAATAAATGAGAACATCTAGGAGGACTTTATTATGAAAGTTGCAATTGCTTCAGACCATGGAGGAATTCAAATCCGTGAAGAAATAAAGAACTTGATGAATGAGTTGAATATTCCATATGAGGATTTCGGCTGTGAATGCAGTACATCCGTGGATTATCCCGACTTTGCCCTGCCGGTTGCTGAAAAAGTGGCGAAAGGCGAATTTGATCGAGGCATCCTAATCTGTGGTACAGGCATCGGAATGAGCATTGCTGCCAATAAAGTCAAAGGGATACGTTGTGCGCTGGTTCATGATGTGTATAGTGCAAAATTAACCCGTCAGCATAATGACAGCAATGTGTTGGCGATGGGGGAACGTGTCATTGGGCCTGGTCTTGCAAGGGAGATAGCCCAAACATGGTTGACTTATGAATTTGAGGGCGGTCGTCACCAAAATCGGATTGGCAAGATTGCAGAGTATGAGGACAAAAGTAACTAAGTCATTCATCATCCGTAATGCTAATGCGAGGTATCCACAATGAAAGGATGCGTTTTTCATGACAAGTGATGCTTTATTATCAGAAGAGCTTGAGATATGGAAAAACCAGTTTCAAAAACTGTTACAGGAGTTCCAGGAAACCGCCGCTTTAGGGAAGCGCCAGCTACTTGTAATTGGTTGCTCTACAAGTGAAGTGGCTGGGAAACGGATTGGTACCGAAGGATCGGTTGATGTGGCGGGCATGCTTTTTTCTGTAGTGAAGGAATTTCAAGAAGAAACCGGAGTGCAGGTTGCCTATCAGTGTTGTGAACACTTGAATAGGGCGCTCGTCCTCCCAAGGGAGTCGGCGGATTCACGAGGCTATGAAGAAGTTGCGGTTGTACCCGTACGCACAGCTGGAGGGTCAATGGCCACCCACGCTTATCAGCAATGGGATGATGCTGTAGTTGTCGAGCACATCAAGGCGGATGCAGGGATTGATATTGGCGATACGTTTATCGGCATGCATTTGAAACATGTAGCTGTTCCAGTTAGAACATCCATTAAGGAAATAGGCCATGCCCATGTGACAATGGCTAGAACCCGTCCTAAACTAATTGGTGGGGAACGGGCCGTTTATCAAGCTGCTTCTGTAAATAAGAGTTGTACATGATAATTAAAAAGGCAAACAGCATTCCTTTAATGAGGGGATGCTGTTTTCAAATAACAGAGGAACAATCTTAAATAATCGCAAATTGATTGTATGGAAAATGTTTTTTTTGCTGATTAAATCTAAGGATACTAAGGGTTTTTTCGGGAAAACTCTATAAAATACGAACAATATTTTAATATTATAGAAGGAATATTCGATAAAAATAAACTACCACTTCTAAAATAGACATGTTAAAATAGAGTAGAATTTTCAAACAATTATAGCTGAGGCTTTTTCATGTCCTTTTGAGGGCATGTTGTACATAATGGAAAAAGCGAATAATCCCGCACAATTTGAGGAGGAGTTACGGAATGAATCGTTTGGCAAAACAAGATGAACAAGTATTTAACGCAATCCAACTGGAATTAGGGCGACAAAGAAGCAAGATTGAGCTTATTGCATCTGAGAACTTCGTTAGTGAAGCTGTCATGGAGGCTCAAGGATCTGTTCTAACGAATAAATATGCTGAAGGGTATCCTGGGAAACGTTACTATGGTGGATGTGAATATGTCGACATCGTAGAAGACTTGGCACGCGATCGCGCAAAGGAAATATTTGGTGGCGAGTATGTAAATGTACAACCTCACTCTGGTGCCCAAGCGAATATGGCCGTATACTTTACTGTTCTTCAAACAGGTGACACAGTGCTTGGGATGAACCTTTCCCATGGTGGCCACTTAACGCACGGCAGTCCTGTTAACTTCAGTGGAGTGAACTATAACTTCGTTGAATATGGTGTGGACGAAAAAGATCACCGTATCGATTATAATGATGTATTGGAAAAAGCCCGTCAGCATAAACCGAAATTGATCGTAGCGGGTGCTAGCGCATATCCACGTGAAATTGACTTTAAACGCTTCCGTGAAATTGCCGATGAAGTTGGAGCATATTTAATGGTGGACATGGCACATATCGCCGGTTTAGTGGCTGCAGGTTTGCATCCAAGCCCAGTTCCATATGCTGATTTCGTAACGACAACAACCCATAAAACACTTCGCGGACCACGTGGCGGAATGATTATTTGTAAAGAAGAGTTCGGCAAGAAAATCGATAAATCTATCTTCCCTGGTATTCAAGGCGGCCCGTTAATGCATGTTATTGCGGCTAAGGCAGTGGCATTCGGTGAAGCGCTTCAAGATGATTTTAAAGGATATGCTCAACAAATCATCGATAATGCTAAACGCTTGGGTGAAGGTCTTAAGAAAGAAGGATTCACACTTGTATCTGACGGTACGGATAATCATTTAATCTTACTTGATGTTCGTTCAACAGGACTTACAGGAAAGATTGCAGAAAAAGCATTGGATGAAATCGGAATCACCGTCAATAAAAACGCAATTCCTTATGATCCGGAAAAACCATTCGTTACAAGTGGTATCCGTATCGGAACGGCGGCCGTGACTTCTCGTGGCTTCGGGTTAGAAGACATGGATGAAATTGCTTCACTCATTGGTCTTGTTTTGAAAAATAATGAAGATGAAGCGAAACTTGAAGAAGCGAAACAACGCGTTGAAGCTTTGACAAGTAAATTCGATTTGTATCCTTCATTCTAATATGTAGAGCCGCTTCCTTTCTGGGGAAGTGGTTTTTTTACGTAGTGCACGTGATGGAAAAAAGATATATAAGTCATCGTGTTCCGAAAAATCTAAATACTAAAAATAGGTCTGACATCTAAAGGCTTATTGAAGATTGAATCTTTTTTCTGTAAAATGAGTAGAAGTGAAATTTAAAGGGCATAAAAAGACTTTAGATGACTATGGCAAGTATGAAATATAAACAAAATCAGGCACTGGAATGGGAGAGATGAAAAATGGGAAAAGTTTTTGTTTTTGACCACCCGTTAATTCAACACAAATTAGCTTATATACGCGATATAAATACAGGAACAAAGGAATTCCGTGAACTAGTGGATGAAGTGGCATCATTGATGGCATTTGAAATCACTAGAGACATGCAACTTGAAGAAGTTGAAATCCAAACACCTGTAAGCAAGGCGAAGGTGAAAATGCTTGCCGGTAAGAAAGTGGGCATCGTTCCGATCCTACGTGCGGGAATAGGGATGGTTGACGGAATCATTAAGTTGATCCCAGCTGCAAAAGTAGGACATGTGGGTCTATACCGTGACCCTGAAACATTAAAACCTGTTGAATACTATGTGAAAATGCCAAGCGATTTGGCTGAAAGAGAATGTATTGTTGTTGACCCAATGTTAGCTACGGGCGGTTCTGCTATTGAAGCGATCAATTCGATTAAGAACCGTGGGGCAATCAATATCAAGTTCATGTGTCTCATTGCGGCTCCAGAGGGAGTGGAAGCATTAAAAGAAGCACATCCCGATGTTGATATTTACATTGCAGGACTTGATGAGAAGTTGGATGAACACGGATATATCGTTCCAGGTCTAGGTGACGCAGGAGATCGTTTATTCGGCACAAAATAGAAAGAAACTGAGGTGTCACGAATGAAACAACCGATCAAGGTCATGACGATTTTCGGAACGAGGCCGGAAGCTGTCAAAATGGCTCCCTTAGTACTCGAATTTCAAAAGCACCCAGAATTTTTCGAACCTATAGTTGCTGTAACGGCACAGCATCGACAAATGCTAGATCAAGTTTTGGACTTGTTTTCCATCGTTCCCGATTATGACTTGAATATAATGAAGGAAAGGCAAACGTTAGCGGATATTACAACCAGGGCTTTAAGTGGGCTTGATTCCGTAATGAAAGAAGCCAAACCCGATATTGTTCTGGTACACGGTGATACCACCACAACTTTTGTGGCGAGCTTAGCCGCCTTTTATAATCAAATCGTCATTGGACATGTGGAAGCGGGGTTGCGTACGTGGAATAAATATTCCCCTTACCCTGAAGAGATGAACCGCCAATTAACGGGCACGATGGCTGACCTTCATTTCGCACCGACTGCCAAAGCGGAAGAGAACTTGTTGAATGAAAACAAGAGAGGCAATATCTTCGTGACCGGTAATACGGCAACGGATGCTTTGAAAACGACGGTTCGCTCCACGTATTCCCATCCGGTTTTAACTGGGTTGGGCAAAGACAGGCTCGTTTTACTGACGGCCCATCGTAGGGAAAATCTAGGAGAGCCGATGCGCAATATCTTCAGGGCCGTTAAAAGAATCGTGGCGGACCATGAAGATGTTCAAGTGGTTTATCCAGTACACTTGAATCCTGCTGTACAAGAACTTGCCAATGAGATTCTCGGCGATCATCCCCGTGTCCATTTAATTGAACCACTGGATGTTTTGGATTTTCATAACTTTGCTTCCAGAGCGTATTTGATTCTGACGGATTCCGGCGGGATTCAAGAAGAGGCCCCTTCACTAGGGGTCCCTGTCCTTGTATTGCGGGATACGACTGAACGTCCTGAAGGAATCAACGCGGGTACCTTGAAGCTGGCAGGAACGGACGAGCGGACAATTGTACAAATGGCGCATGAATTGCTGAACGATCCCGAAGAGCACGAAAGAATGTCAAAGGCCTCAAATCCATATGGTGACGGCAACGCATCAGCCCGGATTGCTGAAGCGGTCCGATACTATTTCAAGCAAATAAGTGAACCACCAACAAGATTTGAATAATAAAAAAGGAAAAGCCAATATCCAAGGGCTTTTCCTTTTTTTATTGTATACTCCTCAATCGTTGAGAAGAAGATAATGGGGAAGGAGGGTGCATAAAAATGAGAGCGATCATTATAGGTATATTTATATTTATTTTTTTATCCACATTCCCCCTTCCGATTGAAAGGGTAGTGGCGTCTGTCATACTGCCCCCACTACCCAAAACGGCTGAATCCAAAAAAGTTAGGGCTGTTGTCACGACGGATCGACCGCTAAGCAATAGGGAGATTATAAAGGTACTTTCTAAATATCCATCATTGAATCTGCGCAATGTTTTTACGGTCGCCCTTGACGGGTTTTCCGTACAAGGGAACAGGGAGGAGGTTAAGCGGCTTTGGGAGGAAAATCATATACAAGCTGTTTCGGAAGTGTCAAAATATCATCCGGCGCTTGATGAAAGCGTCCCATATATTGGCGGCGATCGGGTAAGGAGCTTCTTCGATCAGAAACATCGTCGCATAACTGGAAAAGGAGTGAAGGTCGGTATTATCGATACGGGAATGGATTATACCCATCCGGATTTACAGCATGCGTACAGAGGCGGTAAGGACTTAGTGGATGACGATTCTGACCCGATGGAGACAACGAATCAGGGGGAAATGAACACGATTCATGGAACTCATGTGGCTGGCATCATTGCCGCAAATGGCAAGATGAGGGGAGTGGCTCCGGAAGCTGAAATCTATGCTTACCGAGCATTAGGACCTGGCGGGGCAGGAGATACTGAGCAAGTTTTGGCGGCCGTCGAGTCGGCCATCAAGGATAAAGTCGATGTTTTGAATCTTTCTCTTGGGAATGATATTAACGGACCTGATTTACCGATTTCACTTGCACTAAATAAGGCGGTGGAATCCGGAATTGTTGCTGTCACATCCAATGGTAATTCAGGTCCGGCCGTATGGACGGTCGGATCACCCGGAACGGCGGAGAAAGCGATATCCGTCGGGGCCTCGACTCCTCCTTTGAAAGTGCCTGTTATGGAATACGGGCTTGGTTCAAACCACTATCAATCAGATTTAACCTTGTTGCAAGGGTCGAAAAAATGGAATCTGACCTTTTCGGAAGATATCATGTATGGAGGTATTGGGGAGGAAAGTGACCTAAAGAGGGTGAAGGATAAGATTGTTTTAATGGAGCGCGGAGTACTCACTTTTCAAGAAAAAGCGATCAATGCTGAGAAGGCTGGGGCAAAGGGCGTCATCATCTTTAATAATACAAATGGTATGTTCACCGGTAGCCTGGAGAAAGAGATGAGAATACCAGTTGCTTCTATTAAAAGAAAAGATGGGTTACGCCTTAAAAAGGAATTGGAAGGTCAAGCACATGGAAAAGTTCACTTTGTAAACAAGAAGGAGCAAGATAGGCTGGCTGATTTCAGCTCAAGAGGTCCTGTGACGGTGTCATGGGATATTAAACCAGATGTGCTTGCCCCAGGAGTGGAAATCACGAGCACAATTCCAAAAGGGTACATGGCTCTAGCGGGAACGAGCATGTCCGCTCCGCATGTAGCCGGAGCATGTGCACTTATCTTGCAAAAGCACCCGAACTGGACACCCGAACAAGTGAAGTCGGCATTGATGAGCACGTCCAAGCCATTAAGTAAATCCGTTCAGCATTTGTACCATACCTATGAGCAAGGGGCAGGGCGAATCCAAATTGATGAAGCGATAAAAGCGGATACACTCTTATACCCGAGTTCCTTATCATTTGGAATGTACACTAAAAGGGACGGTATCGAGGAACACCAACAAGCATTGATTCTTGAAAATACAGGAAAGAATAAAAAACGGTACACGATGCTCGTTCCTTTACAAGAAAAAGGGCTGAATTGGGATTTGCCACAATCCCTTACTTTAAACCCTGGGGAAAAGAAGGAAGTACAATTGGGGCTTCAAGTAAGTCCAGAGAAACTTAGTAAGGGTGTGTATGATGGCTATCTCTTGATAATGGAAGGTAATAAGAAAATATCGCTCCCTTATTTATATGTAAAAGAAGAGCCCGATTACCCAAGGGTGATGGGATTTGAATTCGGAAAAGGAGATCAAGCGAGTACGTACCGTTATGAAATGTATCTCCCACGAGGAGCAGAGGAATTCGGGATTGCACTCTATGAGGCAGATAGTCTGAGATTTGCTGGGTTCATGGATTGGTCCAGACCAGCTTCATCCGGTATGACGAAAAAAACCATTTTCAAAAAGGATTTACCACCCAATGGAGTGTATAAAGCGATTATCTTTGCGAGGAGGGGAGGAAGGGAAGATCGGATAGAAAAGACGTTACTTATTGAGTGAACATGACAGATGTGTAAAATAAAACTGATGTCAATAGTCAAAAAAAGATATTCTGTGAACAATTCAGTAATATTTACAAACCTGTGACAAATTTCACTAACGACACATTGACATTGATTCTAGCCTATTGTATGCTAACTAAGGATGTAAAATGAGAGGGTTTTCAAATGCCCGACATGCAGAATTTTACAGCATGGATTTTTTTTCTATCCTCCACCAAATTCAACCGCGAGGATGCAACTTTGCATCAAAAGAATTGCCTTCCTTTATGGCAGGGGCTGTTGTTTTGATGTCAGCGATTCTTTCTCAACTAGTCGGATCTTTTGTCAATCCATTTCACCTTCTAAGGGAAATGAATGGACGAACTATGATTCGAACCGCTGCAATTATAATAATTGGCCTTCTTTGTGAACTTGCGTCAGTTAGTTTACAAGCAATGCTCCATTCAGTACGAAAATATTTCTCAGGAGATTAAATGTAAAATGCCAGAAATAAAAATCATGTTCAACAGGCAGAGTAAATATATAGTTTATCTTCTGGCGGTTTATGTTGTTGGATGGGGACTTACGAGTTACCAAGCCGTGTTTGCGGGGCTTATACTGGGTACGATTTTGAGTTTATATAATTTATGGCTGATCAATCAAAAAATCAAGAAATTCAGTCGAGCGCTTGATGAGGGCAAAAAAGTCAAATCTCTTGGTACATTGACACGAATGGCATCCGCAGGTTTTGCGGTACTCGTTGCATTGGAATATCCGGAGCATTTTCATCTGATTAGTGTTGTATGGGGATTAATGACAGCTTATATTGTCATTTTTATAGATTTTTTCATCCAATTAATACGTCGATAGCGGGGAAGAGAGGTGAATATAGTTGAATCATGAAGCACCCTTACATGAATTTATGGGTCTAACCTTTAACTTAAGTAATGTCCTAATGATAACGATAGCAAGCCTGGTTGTATTTATCCTTGCAGTAATTAGCACACGCAAACTTGCGATGAAGCCAACTGGCATGCAGAATTTCATGGAATGGATTATGGATTTCGTTAAGGGTATTATCAATAGTAACATGGACTGGAGAACAGGTGGTCAGTTTCAACTGCTTGGTATGACTTTGCTGATGTACATTTTTGTGTCCAATATGCTCGGTCTTCCATTTGCAATTAGTTACGATGGTGTCCTTTGGTGGAAATCACCAACAGCCGACCCAGTTATCACATTGACTCTAGCAGTCATGGTCCTAGGTTTAACGCATTATTATGCTATAAAAATGAAAGGCGCGAAGGGTTATTTCAAAGCTTATAAAAACCCAATGACTTTCGTAGAGGAATTTACCAATTCCTTGACACTTGGTCTGCGTCTGTATGGTAATATTTATGCTGGTGAGGTTTTATTAAGTCTATTAGCTGGTTCTTTAGCTATGAGTGGAGCTCTAGGTTTTGTCGGAGCGATCGTTCCTACTTTAGTATGGCAAGGCTATAGTATTTTCGTCGGCAGTATCCAAGCATTTATCTTTGTTACGTTAACAATGGTTTATCTGTCTCATAAAGTCAGTGACGACCATTAATTATAAGTTCATTTTGAACTGAAATAATAAAATTTTGATACAATTTTAAGGAGGATATTTATAATGACAGGTTCAGTAGGTCTTCTTGCAGCAGCAATCGCAATTGGTTTAGCAGCACTAGGTGCTGGTATTGGTAATGGTCTTATCGTTTCAAGAACAGTAGAAGGTATCGCTCGTCAACCAGAAGCTCGCGGTATGCTTCAAACTACAATGTTCATCGGGGTAGGTTTAGTTGAGGCGATGCCTATCATCGCAGTAGTTATCGCATTCATGGTATACGGTAGTTAATAGAACCTTTAAAAAGTTCAAAAATGGCGAAGTTCGTTCCATGTGAACCTTCGCCTTTCCTTTATGTCCACAATCCTGTTTTAATACATTTTAAGAGCACAGTTTTCTAAAAGTTCATTTATAAATGAACGCTTAAGAAGTGAAACTCGTGAAGGGAGTGAACCAAGCGTGTTAACAAGCAGCTTTGTACTTGGGTCATCAACTGCCGGCTTCAATGGCGGAGATATGATTTTCCAATTAGTTATGTTTATTATTTTGTTAGCGTTGCTGAAGAAATTTGCATGGGGTCCTCTAATGGGCATCATGACTCAACGTGAAGAACACGTTGCAAATGAAATTCAAGCAGCTGAAGCTAGCAGACAAGAAGCACTTAAATATTTAGAAGAACAACGTGAGATCGTTAAGCAATCTCGCACTGAAGCTGGACAACTTATCGAAAATGCAAAACTTCAAGGTGAAGCGCAGCGTGAAGATATCGTGAAACAAGCACGTCTTGAGGCTGATCGTGTGAAAGAATCAGCGAAGCGTGAAATCGTACAGGAAAAAGAAAAAGCCATCAATGCATTACGCGAGCAAGTGGCATCTTTATCCGTTCTTATTGCTTCTAAAGTAATTGAAAAAGAACTATCTGAAGCTGATCAAGAGCAATTGATTAATGAATACATTCAAGAGGCAGGAGAAGGTAAATGAGCGATATAACAGTAGCAAAACGTTATGCCGTTGCCCTTTTCCAAATTGCGAAAGAGCAAAATCTCATTAACCAACTTGAAGCTGAACTTCGCGTAGTGAATGAAGTTTTTACAAACGATAATGAGCTATTAAGCTTTTTAGCTCATCCTAAAATGACTAAAGATGCTAAGCGTACTGTACTTATCAATGCTTTTACAAGCATTTCTCCTTCCATTCTAAACACTGTACTGTTAATGGTAGAACGTCATCGTACAGATGAAGTACCTGCCATGGCACAAGAGTTTATAGAACTTGCGAATGAAGAAAATTCAGTGGCAGACGCTACAGTCTATACAGTACGTCCATTAACTGAAAACGAAATGGAAGCTGTGTCTTCATCTTTTGCTGCAAAAATCGGCAAAAAACATTTACGCATCACTAATGTTACGGATAGCAATATTCTTGGCGGCATCAAACTTCAAATCGGTAACCGTATTTATGACGGAACGATTAGCGGTAAGCTTGATCGCCTAAGCAAACAACTATTAGGTTAATATTCACAGATAGGGGTGAAATTCATGAGCATCAAAGCTGAAGAAATCAGTGCGCTGATTAAAAAGCAGATTGAAAACTATCAGTCGGAAATTAAAGTAAGCGATGTAGGTACAGTTATCACTGTTGGTGATGGTATCGCTCGCGTTCATGGTTTAGATAATGCAATGGCTGGGGAGCTCTTAGAATTTTCTAATGGTTCAATGGGATTAGCACAAAACCTTGAGCAAAATAACGTAGGTGTTGTTATTCTTGGACCTTTCAGAGATATTCAAGAAGGCAGTGAAGTACGCCGTACGGGCAGAATCATGGAAGTACCAGTTGGAGAAGAATTAATCGGACGTGTTGTAAACCCGCTTGGACAACCTATTGATGGTCTTGGTCCAATCGCTACTACAAAAACTCGCCCAATCGAAAGTCCTGCTACAGGTGTTATGGACCGTAAATCCGTTCATGAACCACTACAAACAGGTATTAAAGCAATCGATGCTCTTGTTCCAATCGGACGTGGACAACGTGAGTTAATCATCGGTGACCGTCAAACTGGTAAAACATCAGTTGCAATCGATACAATCTTGAACCAAGCTGACCAAGATATGATCTGTATCTACGTAGCTATCGGTCAAAAAGAATCAACAGTTCGTGGAACAGTTGAAACACTACGTAAGAATGGTGCTCTAGATTACACAATCGTTGTATCTGCATCAGCTTCTCAACCAGCTCCACTATTATACCTAGCTCCTTATGCTGGTGTAACTATGGCTGAAGAATTCATGTTCTCAGGCAAGCACGTTCTAGTGGTTTACGATGATCTTTCTAAACAAGCATCTGCATACCGCGAACTTTCCTTGCTGCTTCGCCGTCCTCCAGGTCGTGAAGCATTCCCAGGGGATGTATTCTACTTGCATTCACGTTTACTTGAGCGTGCTGCTAAATTGAACGACACTTTAGGTGCTGGTTCAATCACTGCACTACCATTTGTTGAAACACAAGCAGGCGACATTTCTGCATACATTCCAACAAACGTTATTTCCATCACTGATGGACAAATCTTCTTACAATCTGATTTGTTCTTCTCAGGTGTACGTCCTGCGATTAACGCTGGTCTTTCCGTATCACGTGTTGGTGGATCTGCGCAAATTAAAGCGATGAAAAAAGTTGCCGGTACATTACGTCTTGACTTGGCTTCTTATCGTGAATTAGAAGCATTCTCTCAATTCGGATCTGACCTTGATGCTGCTACTCAAGCTAAACTTAACCGTGGTGCTCGTACAGTTGAAGTTCTTAAACAAGATTTGAATAAACCAATTAAAGTAGAAAAACAAGTTATGATTTTCTACGCATTAACAAAAGGCTTCCTAGATGATATTCCGGTTTCGGATATCCTTCGTTTCGAAGAAGAATACTATGTGTTCCTAGATCGTTCTCATCCAGAATTATTAGATCACATTCGCACAACAAAAGGTCTTCCTGAAGACGCTGCTATGGTTGCTGCTATTAACGAATTCAAAAAGAACTTCGTTATTTCTGAATAATAAGGTCTAAATAATTTTTAAAGGGTGGTGAGAATGAATGGCCTCTTTACGCGATATTAAGTCTCGGATAACTTCAACGAAAAAGACGAGTCAAATTACAAAAGCGATGCAAATGGTATCCGCTTCAAAAATGAACCGTGCGGAAGCTAATGCTAAAGCATATGTTCCATATATGGAAAAAATTCAAGAAGTAGTATCTAGTATTGCGAACGGAAGCGCGGATGCATCTCATCCAATGCTTGCCAAGCGTCCAGTGAAGAAAACCGGTTACCTGGTGATCACATCGGACCGTGGTTTGGCAGGGGCATACAACAGTAGCGTCCTTCGTCAAGTTCATAAAACAATTCTTGAACGCCATAAATCCAATGATGAGTTTGTCATTATCGCAATCGGAAGGGTTGGCCGTGATTTCTTTGTCAGCCGTGGCATGCATGTAGAGCTTGAAGTAATCGGTGTTCCTGATCAGCCGTCTTTCGCTGACATCAACACACTTGCTAAATCGACAGTGAATTTGTATCTAAATGAACTGTGTGATGAGCTTTATATGTACTATAACCATTATGTCAGCCCAATCCAACAGGACGTAACGGAAAAGCAAGTCCTTCCGTTATCGGACTTTGATACTTCCAATGCTCAATTGACATCCTATGAATTTGAACCGAATGCGGAAGAAATTCTAGAGGTTTTACTTCCTCAGTACGCTGAAAGTTTAATTTATGGTGCATTGTTAGATGGTAAAGCAAGTGAGCACTCTGCACGTATGACAGCAATGAAAAATGCAACCGACAATGCGAAAGAATTGATCGATTCACTTTCATTGCAATATAACCGTGCACGTCAAGCCGCAATCACTCAAGAAATTACCGAAATTGTCGGTGGCGCAGCTGCTTTAGAATAGATGTAATGATGGGGGCGGTCCGGCGGACGATGCTTGGCCGTTCCATAAATATGATAGTCGTTATAAGCAACGTAAGGAGGGAAAACGATGAATATAGGACGCGTTACTCAAGTTATGGGTCCGGTTGTTGACGTGAAATTCGAAGACGGACAACTTCCTAAGATCTATAACGCGTTAAGAATCGAAAATAAAGCGTCTGGTACAGGACTAACTCTCGAAGTAGCCCTTCAACTAGGTGATAATACAGTTCGTACTGTTGCAATGTCTTCCACGGACGGTTTAACTCGTGGTGCAGAAGCACTTGATACAGGAGCACCGATTTCCGTTCCTGTAGGTGATGTAACTCTAGGTCGCGTTTTCAACGTATTAGGGGAAAATATCGATCTATTTGATCCACTTACAGCAGATGTACGTCGTGATCCAATTCACAGACAAGCACCAACTTTTGAGGAACTTTCAACACAAGTTGAAATCCTTGAAACTGGTATCAAAGTAGTAGATTTACTTGCACCTTACATCAAAGGTGGTAAAATCGGTCTCTTCGGTGGAGCCGGTGTTGGTAAAACTGTACTTATCCAAGAACTTATTAACAACATTGCCCAAGAACACGGTGGTATTTCCGTATTCGCTGGTGTAGGTGAGCGTACTCGTGAAGGGAATGACCTTTTCTACGAGATGACTGACTCTGGTGTTATTAAGAAAACAGCGATGGTATTCGGACAAATGAACGAGCCACCAGGTGCACGTATGCGTGTAGCTCTTAGTGGTTTGACAATGGCTGAATATTTCCGTGACGAACAAGGACAAGACGTTCTTTTCTTCATCGATAACATCTTCCGTTTCACTCAAGCAGGTTCTGAGGTTTCTGCCCTACTAGGACGTATGCCTTCAGCGGTTGGTTACCAACCTACCCTTGCTACAGAAATGGGTCAATTACAAGAGCGTATCACTTCAACTAATAAAGGTTCTGTTACATCTATCCAAGCAATTTATGTACCTGCCGATGACTATACGGATCCGGCTCCAGCTACAACTTTCGCTCACTTAGATGCAACGACTAACCTTGAACGTAAACTTTCTGAAATGGGTATCTACCCTGCGGTTGATCCATTGGCTTCTTCTTCTCGTGCGCTTAGCCCAGAGGTTGTTGGAGCAGAGCACTATAATGTTGCTCGTCAAGTACAATCAACATTACAGAAATATAAAGAACTTCAAGATATCATCGCAATCTTGGGTATGGATGAATTAAGCGAAGACGAGAAAGTAATCGTTGCTCGTGCTCGTAGAATCCAAAACTTCTTGTCACAAAACTTCCACGTGGCTGAACAATTTACTGGTCAAAAAGGTTCTTACGTACCAGTAAAAGAGACAGTTCAAGGATTCAAAGATATCCTAGCTGGAAAATATGACGAGCTTCCTGAAGATGCATTCCGTTTAGTTGGCCGTATCGAAGAAGTTATTGCTAAAGCAAAAGAAATGGCTTAATTAAGGGAACTAGGAGGTAATGAAATGAAGACCATTAAAGTCAATGTTGTTACTCCCGATGGCCCAGTATATGAAGCAGAAGTTGAAATGGTAAGCACGAAAGCTAAAAGTGGTGAGCTGGGAATTATGGCTGGACACGTTCCAACCGTAGCTCCCCTTACTATCGGTGCTGTTCGTCTTAAAAATGGAAACAACACAGACTATGTAGCTGTAAATGGTGGCTTCCTAGAAGTTCGCCCTGATGTGGTAACCATTTTAGCTCAATCTGCTGAAAGAGCTGAAACTATCGATCTTGCACGTGCTCAAGCAGCAAAAACACGTGCAGAACAAAGATTGCAGAACAATGATGGATCTAATGACTCGAAAAGAGCTAATTTAGCACTTAAACGGGCTGTAAACCGGATTCAAATTGCAGAAATGCGATAAATTTCAAAGAAAAAGCACCCCACTTGGAAAGTGGGGTGCTTTTTTATGTTTTAGCAAAAGGCCACATTGAATTAATCGGTTGTCACATCATGTAGTATGATGTTGACAAGTATAAAAAATTATCGGATTTGGAGGAAAAGTATTTCCCTATTTGATTCGCTGAGCCATGACACTGCGTTTTACGGAATGTTATAATGTATACGCTTACATTTATTGGATGTAGTCTCGGAATATCAGATTGCTTCTAAAAAAAGGTGTACCCGCATACTTTTTTAAAACGGGGTTACTTACCTAAAATGAAGACAAGTGTACCATTTAAACATGATTCTTCTATAAAGGGTGATGGACATGGGACAGCTGCATATTTACCAAAATAATTATTTAATTGTATTCGTTTTTCTCAGCTTAGGAATCTTACTTCCACTAGTGGCACTATTTCTTGGAAAGCTTCTTAGACCAAATAAACCGAATGAGATGAAATATACGACCTACGAAAGTGGAGTGGAACCTTTTCAGGACTCCAGGGTTCAGTTCAATGTCAGGTATTATTTATTTGGATTGATGTTCGTCATCTTTGATGTAGAAACCGTTTTTCTTTATCCTTGGGCGGTTGCATATGATGAATTGGGATTGTTTGCTCTGATTGAGATGCTATTTTTTGTCCTTATCCTATTGTTAGGCCTAATTTATGCTTGGAAAAAGAAGGTGTTAAAGTGGAATTGAAATTAGATAACCTTACCAGTGAAGAAATGGAAGAAATGCGTCAAAGTGTCTTTTTATCCACGCTTGAGCAAGTAAAGGCGTGGGCTAGAAGCAATTCATTATGGCCAATGACTTTCGGGCTCGCATGTTGTGCCATTGAAATGATGGGGGTGGGATCCTCCCATTATGATTTGGATCGATTTGGTTCCTTTTTTCGTACTTCACCGAGACAATCGGATGTCATGATCGTTTCTGGCACAGTGACGAAAAAAATGGCCCCTATTTTAAGGCGCCTATATGACCAAATGCCAGAACCGAAATGGGTGATTGCAATGGGATCCTGTGCAACGGCTGGAGGCCCATATGTCCATTCCTATTCAGTGGTTAAAGGGGTAGACCAGATTGTGCCCGTTGATGTTTATATTCCTGGGTGCCCTCCTAATCCGGCAGCACTGATTTACGGAATCAATAAATTGAAAGAAAAAATCAGATATGAAGCCAAAACCGGAAAGCGGGTGATTTAAATGAGTGATGAGCAAGACTTAGCTCAGCAGAAAAAGGAGGCCGCGGCAAAAGCGAAAGCAGCAGCCCTGGCCCGAAAGCAGGTAAAAGAGAGTGGATCAGAAGCAGAAGGGGACAACCTAGATATAGCGAAGCAGAAGGCAGCCGCCGCGGCAAAAGCGAGAGCAGCAGCCCTGGCACGAAAACAGGCAAAAGAGAGCGGAACAGAAGGAGGAGAAGAAGACAACCTAGATATAGCGAAGCAGAAGGCAGCCGCCGCGGCAAAAGCGAAAGCAGCAGCCCTGGCACGAAAACAGGCTAAAGAGAGAGGAACAGAAGGAGGAGAAGGAGACAACCTAGATATAGCGAAACAGAAGGCAGCTGCCGCAGCAAAGGCAAAAGCAGCAGCCCTGGCACGAAAACAGGCAAAAGGGAGCGGAACAGAAGGGGGAGGAGACAACTTAGATATAGCGAAGCAGAAGGCAGCCGCCGTAGCGAAGGCCAAGGCTGCTGCACTAGCCAAAAAGAAAGGAGCGACCAATAAAGAAGAAGATCCCGAAAAGGCGAAGGCTAAAGCCATCGCTGCAGCAAAAGCAAAGGCAGCGGCGGCCGCAAAGGCAAAGAATACTGTAAAAGAAAGTCCCGAAGCGACCCCAGAAGCACCTTCACCCAACCAACCTATCCTCGATCAACTTATTCAGGCCATTGAACGGCATTTGGGAGAAGATGTCCTAGTAGATTACTATATTAATACCCTTTCCAAAGATATTCCCACCTTGGTAGCTAAACCTGATACATATTTCCAAATTGCAGACTTTCTACGCCATGATAAAACGTTAAGTTTTCAGTACTTATCAGAGTTGCATGGCACCGACTTTGAGACCCATATGGAAATGTATGTACAGCTGTACTCCTTTCTAATAAATCATTCAGTTGCACTGAAGGTGAAACTTGATAGGAATACTCCTTCTGTCCCGTCGTTGGTGCCCTTATGGCCGGGAGCAAATTGGCCGGAGTGTGAGGCATACGACTTACTCGGCATCGTATTCCAAGGGCATCCGGATTTAAAGCGGATCTTGCTTGGAGAAGATTGGATTGGATATCCGCTTCGTAAAGATTATCAGCCCTATGACGTGGAGGTGTAGCTCAATGTTACGGACGGAAGAGATGTTGCTTAATGTCGGGCCACAGCATCCCAGTACGCATGGCGTGTTCCGGCTTATCATCAAAATCGACGGTGAAATCATTAAAGAGGCCACCCCAGTCATTGGGTACCTTCATCGGGGAACGGAAAAGCTGGCTGAAAATCTGCAATATACACAGATCATCCCCTATACCGATCGGTTGGATTACTTAGCGGCGATGACTAATAATTATGTACTTTGCCATGCAGTTGAAACCATGATGGGGGTGGAGGTACCTGACCGCGCGGAATATTTGCGTGTTATCGCGATGGAGTTGGGCCGTGTGGCCAGCCACCTTGTGTGGTGGGGAACGTACTTACTTGATATTGGAGCGACAAGTCCCTTTTTATACGCCTTTCGTGAACGGGAAATGATCATCAATTTATTGACCGAATTGTCGGGGGCACGGCTGACGTTTAATTACATGAGGGTTGGAGGCGTGAAGTGGGACGCTCCGGAGGATTGGATAGAAAAGGTGGCAGAGTTTGTCCCCTACATGAGGGAGCAACTGGCTGGGTACCACCAACTGGTTACAGGCAATGAGATTTTTATGAACCGGGTCAGGGGTGTGGGCGTTTATTCAAAGGAAGATGCACTTTCCTATTCATTGAGCGGCGCTAATTTAAGGTGTACGGGTGTGAAATTTGATTTAAGAAAAGATGAGCCTTACTCCATTTATGACCGGTTCCAATTCGATGTACCCACCCGTGAAGAAGGTGATGCCTTTTCCCGTTATCATTGCAGGATGGAAGAAATAGAAGAGTCCTTGAAAATCCTGGAACAGGCCGTAAAGCAATTTCCTGCTGAGGGGCCGATCCTTGCCAAGGTCCCGAAAATCATCAAGGTCCCAAAAGGGGAGGCGTTCGTCCGAATCGAATCGCCAAGAGGGGAAATAGGCTGCTATATTGCGAGTGAAGGGAAAAAGGAGCCGTACCGTTTGAAATTCCGGCGACCATCCTTTTATAATCTGCAAATCCTGCCCAAATTGCTTGAAGGGGAAAATATGGCGAATCTGATAACGATACTTGGGGCGATTGACATCGTTTTAGGGGAGGTGGATGGCTAGATGATCCACAATCTACTTCAATCAGCTCCTAGCCTTCTCAACTTTGGCATCTTCTTTGGCTTGGCGGTCCTGCTCCTATTCGTAGTGTTAGGGTTTGTCACCTATGGCATCCTCTCGGAACGGAAGATCATGGGGTTCATGCAGATGCGGGTGGGTCCGAATCAACTTGGGGGTAAATGGGGGCTTTTACAGACCGTTGCCGATGTTTTAAAGCTTTTGATTAAGGAAGACACCATACCGAAAAAAGCGGATAAACTGCTGTATATATTAGCTCCCGTGATCGCCTTTGCTCCGGCTTTCATGGTCCTGGCGACCTTGCCTTTCACAGAAGCTTTTCAATTTGCGGATATAGGTGTCGGCCTCCTTTATTATGTGGCGGTATCGGGCATATCGACGATTGGCATCGTGACCGCTGGATGGGCATCCAACAATAAGTATTCTTTGATTGGCGGGATGCGCGCGGCGGCACAAATGATTTCATATGAAATCCCGCTTGTCATGTCAGTAGTGGGAATCGTCCTTTTGACGGGGAGCCTGAACCTGAACGAAATAGTTGCCGCTCAGGATAAAGTTTGGTTCATTTTCCTTCAGCCCATTGCATTCTTCGTATTCTTTATCGCATCGGTGGCCGAGTTGAATCGGGTACCTTTTGATCTTCCAGAAGCGGAATCAGAGCTCGTTTCAGGCTACCATGTCGAGTATTCCGGCTTTCGTTGGGCTTTCTTTATGTTATCGGAATATGTCTATATGTTTGCAATGGCTACGTTAACCACTGTATTATTTTTAGGTGGATGGAATTCTATGCCGTTTCTGGATTTTATTCCGGGAGCCATCTGGTTTGGCTTGAAGTTTAGTTTAGTCTTTTACGTATTGGTTTGGATTCGCGTTACGTTTCCACGTATAAGAGTGGACCAATTGATGGAGTTTGGTTGGAAGGTCTTGTTGCCCGTAGCGTTAGCCAATATATTTTTGACTGCGCTTTTCAAAGAACTATTCAAACTATTTTAGACGTTAAAGATTTTCAGAAAGTGGGGGATCCATATGCTGGGGTTAGCAAAAGGTCTAACGTACACGCTGAAGAACCTGACCCGGAAAAAGGTGACGTATGACTATCCGAATGAGCCACTGCCACTCCCTGATCGGTTCCGGGGAATTCAAAAATTCTATCCTGAAAAGTGTATTGTTTGTAATCAGTGCGTGACGATTTGTCCGACGGATTGCATTCAGTTAACGGGAAAAAGACATCCAGATCCTACGAAAAAAGGAAAGATCATCGATACCTATGACATCAATTTTGAAATATGCATTTTATGCGATTTATGCACGGAGGTTTGTCCCACCGAAGCAATCGTGATGACGAACGAATTTGAACTGGCTGAGTATAGCCGGGATCAGTTATTTAAAAATCTGGAGTGGTTGGATGAGAATGATGAGAATATTCGAAAGGTGAATAAGGTATGAGTGTGTCTGGTGAATTACTTGCTTTTATCGGCTTGGCAACCGTCGCGATAGTGGGCGGGGTACTGCTGATTACGTTAACGAAAGTGGTGCACATGGTGGTTGCACTGGTCTTTACATTCCTAAGCATTGCAGGCATTTACTTGCTTTTATCGGCGGAATTTGTCGCTGTCGTACAAATCCTCATCTATTCCGGGGCGATTACGATCGTGATGCTGTTTGGAATCATGCTGACGCGCCATCATGAAAAGGAGGAACCGGCAAAGGACGGTTGGCGAAAGTTCTTTTTGATCTTAGGGGTTGCCGGCTTTGCCTTAGTGGTTTATCTAGGCATTTACAACCTGGATATACCGGTTCAGCCATCGACCCTGCATGAGGAAAATACGAAACAAATCGGAATCGAGCTGTTCTCAAAGTATGTGATTCCATTTGAAGTGCTTTCCGTGCTCCTGCTCGTCGCTTTGGTCGGTGCCATAGTCTTGGCAAAAAAAGATGATGAGGAAGAGGGGGGAGGAAAGTTATGACAGGTGTTCCCTTGTCTGCTTACCTCGTCTTGGCACTCGTTTTATTTTGCATCGGGCTATACGGTGCCTTGACGAAAAGAAATGCAGTTATTGTTTTGATATCGATTGAACTGATGCTGAATGCCGCGAATGTCAATCTGGTTGCCTTCAGTAAATTTGGGGTAACTCCGTCTATTACGGGTCAGGTGTTTTCATTATTTACGATTACAATCGCTGCAGCCGAAGCGGCTGTGGGGCTAGCCATTTTAATGGCTCTGTACCGAAATCGAAAAACAGTCAATGTGGATGAAATGGATACGATGAAGCATTGACGGTTCATACAAATGAAGGTATGAAGAAGGGGATTTGATACGATGATGGAGAATGCTTGGGTCATACCGATCCTTCCACTCGTCTCGTTCGTGTTACTGCTTTTATACGGTAGACGGTGGCGGGAAAAAGGCGCCTATATTGGAATACTGTTCACACTCACATCGTTCATTTTATCTGTAATCGTTTTGGTGGAACGGCTGCAGGGACCTACTTATAAGATGGCGATGGATTGGCTTTCTATCAGTGGGACGCAACTCACGGCAGGATTTGAAATCAATCAGCTGA
Organism: Peribacillus sp. NPDC097197; assembly: GCF_050278025.1. Lineage (NCBI taxonomy): Bacteria > Bacillati > Bacillota > Bacilli > Caryophanales > Bacillaceae > Peribacillus > Peribacillus sp. NPDC097197. The sequence goes on from NZ_JBNNST010000001.1 coordinate 150,297, forward strand.
ATGCCTTGATGCTTGTGGTCGTATCTCTGGTGAGTCTGCTTGTTCAAATTTATTCGGTGGAATACATGAAAGGGGAAGAGCGGTTTTCCACTTTCTATGCTTACCTTGGTTTCTTTACCTTTTCCATGCTTGGGCTTGTCATAGCACCGAATCTACTTCAGCTATATATCTTCTGGGAGCTTGTTGGAGTTGGCTCATTCCTATTAATCGGTTTTTATTTTCATAAACAGGAAGCGAAGCTCGCTGCGAAAAAGGCATTTATCATGACCAGGATTGGCGATGTGGGACTTCTCATTGGAATTATTCTATTATTCTGGGAAACTGGAAGCTTCGAATATGGGGATATTTTCTCAGCTGTTCAAACGGGGGATATCTCGATGGGAAGGTTGACGCTAATCGCCATTCTGATTTTTATCGGGGCTGTCGGGAAATCCGGACAGTTTCCACTTCACACATGGCTTCCTGACGCGATGGAAGGGCCCACACCGGTCTCCGCTTTGATCCACGCGGCAACTATGGTAGCGGCAGGCGTTTACTTGGTAGCCACGATGTTTCCTCTGTTTCTTGCAAGTTCGGCAGCTATGCAGGTCGTAGCCGTGACGGGTGGCTTTACCGCGATCTTCGCCGCTAGCATTGCTCTCGTCCAAAAAGACGTGAAGCGAGTGCTGGCCTACTCAACCATCAGCCAGCTTGGATTCATGATGCTGGCGTTGGGCACGGCGGGGTATGTCGCAGGGGTGTTTCATTTAATGACCCATGCTTTCTTTAAAGCTTTGCTGTTCTTGGCAGCAGGTAGTGTTATTCATGCTTTACATACACAGGATGCAAAAAAAATGGGTGGGATATGGAAGAAGTTGAAGCTGACGGGTCCGTTGTTCCTAATTGGCACGCTCTCGATATCGGGGTTTCCCCTTTTATCAGGATTTTTCAGTAAGGATGAAATCTTGATGTCGGCCTGGGGGAATGGGAGCTACTTACTATTCACGCTCGCTTTGATTACCTCCTTTTTGACGGCCTTTTATATGTTCCGTTTGTTTTTCATGATTTTCGCCGGAGAATCAAGAGGTCCTGCCAATCAAGTCGAAGATCCTTCTTCTTTCATGTTGGTTCCAATGATGGTCCTTGCGGTGCTTGCCGTGCTCAGCGGATATATACAAACTCCATGGTTTGGGGCCTTTCTTGGAGACTGGCTCATCGATGGAAATGAATCGCTGTTAGGCGTCAGTCATCATGAGGGACCGGTTTGGATCATGTTGTTAGCCATTCTCGTTTCACTTGCTGGTATATTCCTGGCGTATCTCATCTACGTAAAAAGGGCGCTATCACGGAGTTGGCTGGTGGGAGAGGACTCCATGATATATAGAGTTTTAGATAATAAGTACTTCATAGATGAGATGTACTACTTTACCGTAGGCTATCTTACCAGAGGCCTTAGCTTGTTTCTATCTTATATGGAAAAGTTCATTATCGGAGGATTGGTGTCCACAGTGAGTAACTCCATAGAAGGTTTAGGGAAAATGGGGGCTAAACTTCAAACGGGACAGGTACAGCAATATGGCGTTATAGCCTTTCTCGGACTTGCGGTTCTGATGGTCATCTTTGCGTTCACTGGGGGGTATTTAAGATGAACGTATACTTACTCACATTGTTGGTGTTTTCCCCGCTGCTTGGTATGGTGATGGTGGCCCTCATGCCTAGAACCGAGGAAAGGACCATTAAGCAATTTGGTTTCTTTGGGACACTGCCGCCCCTTATACTGACGTTATTTTTACTTGTACAGTACTATTCGGGGATAGCACTCTCTTCTTTTGACATCAAGGTGAACTGGATTCGATTTGGGAATCTTTCGATGTATGACCCAAATTTATTCGCGGTGAATTTTGAATTGGGTCTGGATGGTTTAACCCTCGTCTTTCTATTGTTGACGACAATCATTTCCTCTTTGGCGGCCCTGGCATCCTTTTACATAAAGAGGGAGTGGAAAGGGTATTACCTATTATTTTTACTTTTAGAGATTGGGATGCTTGGCGTCTTTACGGCGGAAAACCTCATCTTGTTTTTCATCTTCTTTGAAATGACCTTGGTCCCGACGTTCTTCTTGATTGGCAAGTGGGGATATCTTGAGAAAGAAAAAGCTTCTTATCAGTTTTTGATCTATAACGGAATAGGATCGGCCATTTTATTGGTGGTGATTCTGATATTGTTCGCCCGGACAGGTACGACGAATATCGCGGCTTTGACACAGATGATGACAATGGGTGGTGTATCTCTATTTGCACCGGTTTCCGGCTCGATGAAATATGGACTATGCTTGGCCCTCCTGATTGCTTTTGCCATTAAACTGCCCATGTTTCCCTTCCATACATGGATGGTGCGGGTTCATGCCGAGGCGCCACCATCGATTGTCATGATCCATGCAGGGATTCTCTTGAAGATAGGCGCTTACGGAATCATCCGGTTTGGAATGGGAATCTTTCCAGACCAATATCAAACGCTTGCCTCCATCATTGTTCTCTTTGGGGTCATCAGCTTGTTGTATGGTGCCTTCTTAGCGTTAGTGCAGACAGATTTCAAGCTTGTTTTAGCCTATTCGTCCGTTTCACATATGGGAATCGTGATGATGGGGCTTGGTGCCTTGAATGAAGCGGGTTTGCAGGGGGCTATTTTTCAAGTGGTATCACACGGGTTGATTGCCGCTTTCCTATTCTTTTTGGTTGCTGTGTTGTATGAACGGACAGGTACGACGTTGCTTAACCGGCTTGGAGGCCTAGCCAAGTCGATGCCGCTCTTTTCCGGATTTCTGCTGGCCGGGGGGATGGCTTCTCTTGGTTTGCCGGGCATGTCAGGGTTCATCAGTGAATTCATGGTCTTCCTTGGCCTATTTAAGAGCCAGCCGGTGCTTGCTGCAATTGGCGCCATCGGTCTCATCTTAACAGCTATCTACGTCTTGAGGGCTGTCCTGACGATGACATTCGGCAAGGATAATAGCTTAATAGAGAAAGAGATATATGATCTTAAGGGTAAGGAAATGGTACCGACGGCAGTGCTTCTCGGCTTAATTATAGCGATCGGTGTATATCCGAATCTACTCGGCAGGCCTCTTCAAGGAACGATTGACGCAATCATGCTAGCCGTAGGGGGGCGATGAAGATGGATTGGAATACGATGCTTTCATATCATTGGGGAGCGATGATGCCGGAATTCGTCATCCTTGGAACGGCGATGGCCCTTTCCATATTGGACTTATTCTGGCCAAAGCATTTTAATCGGAGAAAGCTGGCCTGGTTGGCCCTTACCGGTATCATACTGGCCTTTTTTTCCTTGATAAGTTTGTTTTCTTTTGAAACGGTAAGTATCTTATCCGATACTTTTCGGTTAGATTCTTTTGCAAAAGCGTTTAAGCTAATCTTACTGTTAGGAGCGGGGTTAATCATCCTGCTTGCAGAGAGCTATGAGCCCAAGGAAGGGTTGAAGGAGCATCGCGGGGAATTTTATTATCTGTTCCTGGCGGCGTTGCTTGGAGCAATGATCATGACATCAAGTGGGGACTTGATCACCTTATTTATTGGGCTGGAGTTGCTATCACTTTCTTCCTATATATTATCGGGCATACGTAAACAAAATACGAAGTCCAATGAAGCGGCCATGAAATACGTAATTAATGGAGGAATCTCTACAGCCATCACTCTGTTTGGCATGAGTTATTTGTATGGTGTGACGGGATCGGTGAATCTGGGGGAAATGAGCCGAACGATGGCAGGCATGACAGATGGTCAACTGCTCTACATTACGGGGCTCGCTTTCTTCATGGTTTTCATCGGTTTATCTTTTAAAATTGCCGCTACCCCCTTTCACATGTGGGCTCCGGATGTTTACGAAGGGGCACCTACGCCCGTCACTGCCTTTTTAAGCGTCATCTCGAAAACAGCTGGATTTGTAATCCTTCTGCGTATTTTTCTCTCCTTATTCCTGACTGCACCTGGGGATACTCTCGGGGCATTCGACTTTTTCGAGAAAAACAGTGGATATATCGCTTTAGTGTCAGCGGTGACGATGATCGTAGGGAATGTGATTGCATTAAGACAGCAAAATTTAAAACGGTTATTCGCTTATTCGAGTATCGCCCATGCAGGATACCTTCTTGTAGCCGTAACCACATTGGGCGGCGGGTACTTCTTGTTGGATACAGTCTGGTTTTACTTACTTGCTTATACACTGATGAACATTGGTGCTTTTGCAATTATTCAAGTGATCTCAATCCGAAGCGGTTCAGAGGACATCAGTATCCTTGCGGGGCTAGGGAAGAAGTCACCATATCTGGCCATAGCCTTTACCGTGTTTATCCTCTCGTTGGCAGGCATCCCGGGAACGGCAGGCTTTATTGGCAAACTGAATATCTTTCTCGGCGCCTTCATTACGGAACCGGGACATTATGTCCTTGCAGGGATCATGATTGCGGCAACAATCGTGTCCTATGTCTATTACTTTGGATTATTGGTCCAAGTCTTTTTCCGGCCGGACCATTCCGGTAAGTTAATAAAGGTGCGTTCGGGTTTGTCCATCGTTATAATGGTTTGTATAGGCGGCACGATCCTATTTGGATTAGCTCCTAATCTTGCCTTTGATTTCCTGCATAACCATTTTGGGGATTTTAAAGACTTTATTTCAAGTGAGTGATATAATGCCTTTATCAGAGGCTGGTTCCAATGGATACAGTCTCTGTCTTTCAATTCTGAAAGATTTTTCACGATTTTTCCTTTTAAATTCCAAATTTAAAGGGGATTTGTGATAGAATGAAAGACGGGTGTCTTTTAGGAGGTATGTACATGTTTTCAACAATGGGACAGCAGGCCTTGCTGGGTATCGTTTCCCACTTGTTCTTCATCGCAGTTACATGGTGGGCTCTGCAGGCTTTACATTTTGATAAGATATTAAGATCCAATTCGGTCATTAAGGCTAGGGTACTTTATATTTTATTGACGGTGGCCATTGGTTCTGTTGTGAGTGATTTCTTCCTTGACTACCTAGGACTTGCTAACCAACTTCCTTATATGTTTAGCGATGATAAATAAGCTATAAGATTTCATGTATAGCAAAATATGATTCTTCTTGTATTCGCCATTATTCTACTGATTTTTATAGCATTAGCAGAAAGCATCATCAAATGTCAGGAAATGAAAAGTATGAACTCTCCTTTTTTGGAAATAATGCTTTAAAGGGGAGGGATTTAACATGTTTGCAGAGAGTAAAAAAATGTTATTATACATAGTAATTCTTGGTTTGACGGTGTTTTTAATTGGGAATAGTACAATTGTGGCAAAAGGCAAAGCCGATATAGTGAAATTGGTGGAGCTACTGCAACAAGATAAAGCGGTAAACATAGGAGATTGGTCTGTGTACGCGCGCGAGAAAAATAAAGAGATCACAACTAAACAAGAGTTTGAAAGAGAAGTGATCGCATTAAAACGAAAATATCCTCAATTTGATTGGAACCGGGAAGACGGCGCTTCCGCACAGAAGGCTGAGGCGTTACTTTACCATGCCGATTCGGGCCTGACGGAGTCTATTAAATTGATGACAACCGAGGATGAATCTGATAAAGTTACCTATGTCATTTACGAAGTCAAGGGACAAGAATGGAAGGAAGGCTACCCTGCTTACTTTACCAGTACGTACCAAAATAGAGTGAAAGACATATTTAAGGGAACTCCTTCAATTTTTTCTTGTATTACGGGGTCTATCAATGATAATATGGATTCGATTTTAAACTCTAAAACCGAAAGCCTGTTAGATAAGTTCCAAGCGAGGGAAATTGAGAGTGTGCATGAAACAAACTTTACATCTATATCTGCACATTCAACTTTGTTTAAACAACCTTTGACTAAAGAAAAATTAAATTTGCAGTTTGGGCTACGGACAGAAGGATTGGGTGACCGGACGAACTTTGTAATTGGCACACCAATCATAACGTTTGAATATTAATATAGAGAAAATGGACGCGGAGGGGAATACTTTTGGAAAAAATCATCGTCCGCGGCGGCAACAGGCTTAGCGGGACAGTTAAAGTAGAAGGTGCTAAAAACGCCGTTTTGCCAGTTATCGCTGCAACATTATTAGCAAGTGATGGGAAAAGTATCATTAAAGACGTTCCTACGCTCTCCGATGTATATACAATCAACGAAGTATTGCGCAACTTAAACACAGATGTTGCCTTTCATGATAATCAAGTAACTGTAGATGCATCAAGAGAGTTATTAGACGAAGCACCATTTGAATATGTACGTAAAATGAGAGCTTCCGTTTTAGTAATGGGATCATTATTAGCAAGGAATGGCCGGGCCCGAGTTGCTTTACCGGGTGGTTGTGCCATCGGTTCCCGTCCTATCGATCAGCATTTAAAAGGCTTTGAAGCGATGGGAGCAAAAGTGAAGGTCGGCAATGGTTTCATTGACGCTGAGGTAGATGGCAGACTTAAGGGAGCAAGAGTGTATCTTGATTTCCCAAGCGTAGGTGCCACTGAAAATATCATGATGGCAGCGACACTTGCTGAAGGTACGACTATTCTGGAAAACGTGGCGAAAGAGCCTGAAATCGTGGATCTAGCTAACTTCCTTAATAAAATGGGTGCCAAAGTTAAGGGCGCTGGTACGGGTACATTGAAAATCGAAGGTGTCCATAAATTATATGGTGCTGAACATTCAATTATACCTGACCGCATCGAGGCTGGAACATTTATGACTGCTGCTGCACTTACTGGTGGTAACGTTCTTGTTCAAGGTGCCGTTCCTGAACATCTTACGTCCCTCATTGCCAAAATGGAAGAGATGGGTGTTACGATCATCGAAGAACAAGATGGATTGCGTGTAATTGGTCCTAAAACCTTGAAAGCCATTGATATTAAAACAATGCCCCATCCTGGTTTCCCGACTGATATGCAATCACAGATGATGGCATTATTATTGCGTGCTGAAGGAACAAGTATGATCACGGAGACCGTCTTCGAGAACCGTTTCATGCATGTTGAAGAATTCCGTCGCATGAATGCCAATGTTAAAATAGAAGGTCGTTCTGTTATTGTTAACGGGCCAACCAACCTTCAAGGTGCAGAAGTTTCTGCCACTGACTTGCGTGCTGCTGCTGCGCTTATCCTGACTGGATTGGTTGCAGAGGGCGTTACCCGTGTTACAGAATTAAAGCATCTTGACAGAGGATACGTGAATTTCCATGGTAAATTAGCATCATTGGGTGCTGATGTGGAACGTATTAATGAAGAGGTTCCAGCAGAAACGAAAATAGCGGATTTGAACGCTTAAGATTACTTATTAAAACCCATTCGGGCTTCATTCATTGAAGCCCGAATGGGTTTTTTGTTGTGTGCTGGGATAAAGAAAGCTAACCTGGGCACCTGACACTTTTCTATTCATAAAAGCTTGTCCTTCGACATACATTTATCATGTAGAGAAACCTGCTGGATTTAGTTTGTAAAAAAGCAGAGAACAAGTTTAGGGAGGCCCAGGAATTTGAAAGCAATGAAACCTGTGATTGTACTATCCATAGCTGTAGCATTCGTCATTATCATGATTCCAGCAGTGCTTGTGCTTCCGTTTTCCAATGATGTAACAAGTGGGGAGTTAGCTGAACAATTAGAGAAAAAAGAGAAGGAAGAAGGAAAAGAAGTGGCTGCAAATAAAATGAGTTCCATTGATGTGGCCGTGTACCGGACGGCTACCCAAAAGATTCAAAAGCTTCCACTTGAAACATATCTATCTGGTGTTGTGGCAGCAGAGATGCCTGCGGACTTTGAGGAAGAAGCGTTGAAGGCGCAAGCATTGACGGCAAGGACCTACATCGTGAATCAGTTGATGAGCAATAATCGCCGGGGGTTGCCAAAAGGAGCTGATGTAGGGGATACGGTAATGCATCAAGTGTATAAGAATGATAACGAGCTGAAGAAGCAGTGGGGCTCTGATTATAAATGGAAAATGAAAAAGATAGATAAAGCCATTAAGGCAACGGAAGGCAAGATATTGACCTATGATGGAAAACCGATCACCGCCACTTTCTTTTCGACAAGCAATGGGTATACGGAGAACTCCGAGGAATATTGGCAAGCAGAGTTTCCCTACTTGAAAAGCGTGTCTAGCCCATGGGATAAAGAATCGCCGAAATTCTATAATAAGATGGTGGTCGATGCGGGAGATTTCGAGAGGAAGTTAGGAGTGAGTTTATCATCGGGGACGACAATCGGTACAGTCGTTCAAAGGACAACCGGAAATCGAGTGGCTCTAGTTGAAATTGGAGGGAAGAAATTGACGGGGATGCAAATCCGGGAAAAACTCGGGTTGAATTCCTCCGACTTTGATTGGGAGCGTCAAGGGAATCAAATCGTCATTACGACAAAAGGATATGGTCATGGAGTGGGAATGAGTCAGTATGGTGCCAATGGGATGGCTCGGGAAGGGAAAAACTATGAAGACATCGTGAAGTATTATTACAAAGGCGTCAAAGTACAGTCCTCAAGTAAGTGGATCAATACCATGACAGCAAAAAAATGAGAGTAGGGGTTTTCCCAGCTCTCATTTTTTTGCGCCGAATTTTTCTAGTAGGGTCAGAAAGCCTCGTTTATGCTTGAAGTAGTGATACTGCACATGAAAATAGACAGCGAGCACGCCAATGATGTCCTTCGCCACATCAATCAAGGATGCAGAGCGGTATGGGATGAATGACTGGTGATATTCATCAACGATACCGTATAGACCGGCAACGAATGCGGCTACCAAACTAAATCCAGGCTTCAGCTTATGATTAACAGCAAGTGCAGAAACGAATAATATGTACAAAATCGCAAATTCGACTAAATGGAGCGCCTCTTTAATGAATCGATCCACTGTTGAGGACGGGAGGTCAAGGATGATGTCGTCAGGTTTACTCGACATTATCCAAATAGCAATCATGTAAAGAAAAGGTAGAATCGTTACTAAGATTTTAATGGTCTTTTTCATCAATTAAACATCCTTCAATAGCAAGATACCAAACATTTTACCATTCTACGAATAAAATCGGATTCTTTTTCATAAAATAAATCTAAAATTTTTTTCACTCGGATGTATATAATCTTGGCAAAATGTTCAGAATGGTTGCTGAGGTGATTAATATGAGAGAGGAAGAAAAAAGACCAACTTCCAAAATCCAACGAATACTCAAAAAGCGTTGGGCATTATCAGCAATCTATATCGCAAGTGCAGCCTTAATCTTAGCCGCGGCCTTTTTATTACAAAATAGTTTTGATGATTCAGCTAAGGACGAGAAAAAGGATTCAGCTGAAACAGGAAAAAACTATGATCAGCCTTCAGTCGAAGTGAATAGTGATCTGGAAACCGTTAAGATGCCTGTAGCCAATGCCGATAAAACGGTCATCAAAAAACAATTCTATGACGTGAATGCAGATGAGAAGGCACAAGAAGATGCGTTGGTCTTCTACAACAATAGATATGAGCAGAATAAAGGGATCGACATTGCAATGGAAGATGGAAAATCTTTCGATGTGAAAGCATCATTGAGCGGTAATGTATCGAAAGTACAGGAAGACGCTCTACTTGGCAATTTGATTGAAGTTGAGCATGAAGATGGCGTCGTTACTCGTTATCAATCTGTTAAGGATATCAAGGTTGCCGTTGGGGACAAAGTGAAACAAGGACAAGCTATCGCAACTTCAGGCAAAAGCCAAATCAATGAAGAGGCAGGCGTTCACGTTCACTTCGAAATCAGAAAAGACGACATCGCGTTGAATCCAGTTGATTTTATTGAAAAGCAAGCATCCGCTATACAAACAGCAACTGAAGAAACAGAAGGTAACAAGGATGATTCAGCAGGCAAAGAAGAAGCACCTGCTTCCGAGGGTTCTGAAAAAGGGACAGAGGAATCACCAGCAACGGGCGAATCTGATGCAGGCACTGAGCTAGAAAGTGGCACTGAAGATGATAACTCCACCCCAGCTGAAGATTCTACCGAGAAAAGCGATTCTTTGGAAGATTCATTAAAGGAAGCAAATTAATCACAATAAAAAATTCAAATACAATCAAAACATAAACCATGAGCGTTAAGAAGTACAACAACTGAAAATTTGGTAAAAAGGGGGCCGTTCAATTTGAACGGCTCCCTTTTTTAATTTCGGGGAGATAGTGGAATATATGAGAAAAAGTCTGAGTATCTGACATATTTCTCGGGAAATAATGCAGTTACTGGAAAAGGAACGGCAGAATGTTGATAAATAAAACGAAACACCCTGTCCATTAGGCATATATTCTTAACCAAGCTAATAAGATGTTATAAACCATGCAAAGAGAGTGTTTGAGGTGAGGGGTCGTTTATTACAAATAATCTAATAGTTGATCATTCTATCTTTCATTGTTTATAAGACAGGGGTATTCGATTCGAAAAATACGAATCTCATTTCACACTTCTCACATCCAATTTGGGGAGGTCGAGTGGTGTGCACGATTACATCAAAGAAAGAACTATCAAGATAGGCAAGTATATCGTGGAAACTAGAAAAACGGTCCGCGTCATTGCAAAAGAATTCGGTGTCTCTAAAAGTACAGTCCATAAAGATTTAACGGAGAGGCTTCCGGAAATTAATCCTGAATTGGCTAACGAAGTGAAGGATATATTGGATTACCATAAATCCATTCGTCACCTTCGGGGTGGAGAAGCGACCAAGCTCAAATATAAACGGTCAGAAAAAGAAGAAGAAATCGCTAAGTAAACCACAAATCCATTCCGGAAATTGGAAATGATTCCAAGGGATTAGGGTAAAGACAAAGGATGGCATATAAACATGTCCTTTTCTACACCTAAGTCAGGAACCTCCAACCCGGAATTTTTTTATGGATTAATTTTGTTAATATGGAAATCCTTTATATATCTATGTTAAATAGGATAATCCGGGGCAGGTTTCGTTTTTATTTGTATTTCATACTTCTTCTTGACAAGGCGATATGGTAAAATAAACAATTAGGACAGAATTAGGTTTTATGTGAGGATATTCAAGGAGGATTTAAGAAATGTTTGCTAGAGATATTGGGATAGATCTTGGAACAGCCAATGTTCTAATACATGTCAAAGGTAAAGGAATAGTGTTAAATGAGCCTTCGGTAGTAGCCATTGATAAGAATACGAACCGTGTTCTTGCTGTTGGTGATGAGGCTCGTAAAATGGTAGGCCGGACACCAGGAAACATTGTTGCAATTCGCCCTCTAAAAGACGGTGTCATTGCTGACTTCGATGTAACGGAAATGATGCTTAAGCATTTTATAAATAAGTTAAATGTGAAAGGCTTTCTTTCTAAGCCACGGATTTTGATTTGCTGTCCAACAAACATCACGAGTGTTGAACAAAAGGCAATCAAAGAGGCTGCTGAAAAAAGTGGCGGGAAAAAAGTATTCCTTGAAGAAGAACCTAAAGTGGCTGCAATCGGTGCTGGCATGGATATTTTCCAACCAAGCGGTAACATGGTCGTGGATATTGGCGGTGGTACAACGGATATCGCGGTTCTTTCAATGGGAGATATCGTTACGTCTTCTTCGATCAAAATGGCCGGTGATAAATTCGATAATGAAATCTTACACTACGTTAAACGTAAGTATAAGCTCCTAATCGGTGAACGTACAGCTGAAAATATCAAAATGCAGGTGGCGACGGTATTCCCAGGTTCACGCAACGAAGAAATTGATATACGCGGACGTGATATGGTTTCAGGCTTACCTAGGACAATCTCCGTTAACTCGGAAGAAATCGAGGAGGCGCTGCGTGAACAAGTCTCCGTTATCGTACAAGCTGCCAAAGCTGTGCTTGAACGGACACCACCAGAACTTTCTGCTGATATTATTGACCGTGGCGTGATATTAACAGGTGGTGGAGCATTGCTTCATGGCATCGACCTGCTTTTAGCAGAAGAACTTAAAGTCCCTGTACTCGTTGCAGAGCATCCAATGGATTGCGTAGCGATTGGAACGGGAATCATGTTAGATAATATGGATAAGTTGCCAAGGCGCAAATTCAATTAAAAAAAGCGGCCGTAAAAAGCTGCATTATAAGATAAGGGTCTAAGGTTCAGACACACATGAAGCATAGTGAAAGTCCGTGCAGTTCTAGTACTGATGAGCAATAGACCCTATTCTTTTAGTTTGGAACTTTAACACTATTCCTTTAAATCTGACCTATCCTAAAACAAGAAATGAATGATTCTGGACCAAGCATTTATTTTCCCCTTAAATACAGACGATTATATCCGATAAGATACATATAGGAAATGAACGGAATACTTTTGTGGAATGAGGAGTGAAATAAAATGTTAAGAGGTTTTTATACAGCCGCTTCTGGAATGCTTACACAGCAAAGACGCACAGAAATGCTAACGAATAATATCTCCAATGCGAATACAACCGGGTTTAAAGCCGATCAAACCAGTGTACGGTCTTTTCCGGAAATGTTACTTGGCAATATGCAGCGTAATGCAATACCTACCGAAAACAATTTAAGCGTGCCCAAGTTATCGCAAGTGGGCAGTCTTAGTACAGGCGTTTATGTACAAGAAGCGAGTCCATTGTTCACGCAAGGGACCCTTGAAGAAACGGAGCTTAGTACCGATATTGCCTTAGCAGATGAAAATCTTCCCATCAATGAGGAAACGGGGAAGGCCGGGTCGGTCCTTTATACCGTCCAAGATAAAGACGGGCAAATGCGTTATACAAGGGACGGCAGTTTCACTCTGGATGGTCAAGGCTATTTGACGAATTCTAAAGGCTATTATGTTTTGGACGAGAACCATGAACGGATACAGCTTGAGAATGATCGCTTCACCGTGACCGAAAAGGGAATGATCTTTGAAGGCAATAATCAAGCGGCCCGCCTTGGCATCGGTTATGCAGACGACCCCACTAAACAGCTCGTGAAAGATGGCGAAGGGTTATATAGGGCTGTCGATAATGAATTGCCCAATGCGTATGCAGCAGAAGGATTGACCTTCTCCACGAAACAAGGTTTTCTTGAGGGATCTAATGTCGATCAATCGAGGACGATGACGGAAATGATGTCGGCGTACCGATCTTTTGAAGCGAATCAAAAAGTACTTCAAGCTTATGATAAGAGTCTCGATAAAGCGGTTAATGAAGTGGGGAAACTCTAATTACGGATTTGTAGAAGGAATCTTTAGGAAATTTGAACAGTAAGGGGAATGTCTATGAATCGAACGATGTTATCCGCGACGAATACACTCAACCAAATTCAAAGTCAAATTGATCAGATCAGCAATAATATTGCTAATGTGGATACCACGGCTTATAAAAAGACGCAAACCAGCTTTAGTGATATGTTAACCCAAAGTTTTAATAATCAGCCGAGTGAGACGAAGGAAATCGGAAGACTGACCACACCGGGCATTCGTCAGGGAACGGGTGCCAAATTAAATCCATCCCAAATCGTGCTGACACAAGGTTCGCTAAAGAATACCGATCGCAACCTGGATGTGGCATTGACGAAGGAAGATCTATTTTTCACGGTAAACGTACAGGATGACGGAGGGACCAACACTCGTTTAACGAGAGATGGCGCTTTTTATCTTTCTCCTAACGAGGCGAACCCAGATCAAATGATGCTCGTTAACTCAGCCGGACATCAAGTCCTTGATGAATATGGGAATCCGATTCTAATTGATGGCAGCATCAAAGATATTAAGGTTTCGGAAGAAGGTTTATTGAATGTGGATACAGAAGAATATGGAGAGCGAAGCTTCGGTCTTGGTATCGTTTCTGTAAAAAAACCGCAATTCCTGGAACAATTGGGGGGGAATCTGTTGGGGCTCCCGGGCAACCTCGGTGAATTGGGTGTTGCGGAAGACGACATCATGACGCTATTGACGGGGGATGACCGTACGGAAATCGCAGTGAAACAAGGTTCACTTGAATCATCAAACGTCGATCTATCAAAAGAGATGACGGATTTGATCAATGCCCAACGTCAATATCAATTTCAATCCCGGGCGATAACGATGGCCGATCAAATGGGTGGACTGATTAATGGGATTCGGTAAGCGTGATAGGGTATAAAATCATGGCTTTAGGTTTCATATTGAAGCGTTTTTCATTATACTTTAGCAAAGAGGACCGTTGACGCTCATTCATTTTGACATGGCATGTGATTTGATGCTTCTATTTATGTATAAGCCAAGACGCTTTTATTCGGCGAGTTTTCTGAAAAAAGGAGCTTTTGTATGGGTATGGAACAAAAAAGTGTAATGAGACAAGAAGTGAGTGAAGAGGTCAAGGAAGCAAAAACAACGCAACCGAACCGAAGAATCAAGGTCCGGCTTTTGCCGATCTGGCTGCGTTTACTTATGATCATCGGATTGATATTCATCGCTTTACTTGCCGGTTCACTAATAGGCTATAGTGTGATTGGCGGAGGGCAGGCAACGGATGTTTTCAAGAAATCCACATGGACCCATATCATCGATATTGTAAATGAAGATGCATAGAAATAGTCTGTCGACGCAGTTGCCACCGTTTTAGAAAATTTCAATTGGCAACAACATGCCTCTTCCCTATGTAAGGGAGGGGCGAGTTTTCGTTAAAAGTAGGCAATATCATTATTAGGAGGAAAAGCCATGTTAGATATTACGCAGATAAAGGACATCATCCCCCATCGTTACCCTTTTTTATTAGTTGACCGGATTATTGAAGTGGAAGATGGGAAAAGAGCTGTAGGATTAAAAAATGTATCAGCCAATGAAGAATTTTTCAATGGTCACTTTCCGGATTACCCTGTTATGCCGGGTGTATTGATTGTGGAGGCGTTAGCGCAAGTAGGTGCTGTAGCTGTATTGAAACAAGAAGAATTTAAAGGGCGGCTGGCCTTTTTTGCAGGAATCGATAACTGTCGTTTCAAGCGCCAGGTAAAACCGGGAGATCAACTCCGCCTCGAAGTAGAAATTATTCGGTTAAGGGGATCGGTTGGTAAAGGAAAAGCGGTCGCAACAGTAGATGGCGAAGTTGCCTGTGAAACGGAAATCATGTTCGCTTTTGGAGATAAATAAGCTTAAAAGGGCTAAATATGGCCATTTTGAGCAAGAATGTTTAAGAAGAACGAATTAGGTGTACATAATACATATACGATGCAGCTGAAAGCTACAATGATTGCAGTTAGTTGTTTACAACCATTTTTTCTCCCTTTGATGCCGGACATTTATGTCCGGCATCTTTTATATGCAGAAGTTCAAGCATATTTTACTAATTAAAAATAAGGCGCAAGTTATTTTTACATTCGGGCAAAATACTAAATGATAAAGAATGAAGGGAGGTTACCTACTCATGATGAAGAAAAGACTTTATGCGCTAATCGGGGGATCTTTGATGTCTGCCATGTTCCTTGCTGGATGTGGAAATGATGATGACAACAATCCTGCACCCGAGAATGACAACATGATCGAAGAAAATCAAAATGATGGTGTCGATGATAATGGAGGCACTGGAAACGATAATAACAATCTTGATACGGATAACGACGGTATGATCGAAAATGATGATACGATGAATGGCGATGACAATAACAATACAACGAACAACAACAATGATTCTGACGATTTAATTGAAGATGCTGAGAAAAAAGGCGAAGATAACAAATAAAAGGCATATAAAGAGGACTGGCTTAGCAATGGCGGGTGTAATTCCCTTCAGCTAAGCCAGTTTTTTATTTTATGGACGACTTATAGGTGGCCAGTTTAGGTCTGGATTTAATTTTTTTCTTGAATTCCCTGATTAAATCCTCGCCCTCCAAGCCTTTATAGACTAAATCCTCAAGAAGAAGTTCTGCATATTTTGTGTGGTTTTTTTTGATATGGCCGACAAATAAAAGGCTATAGTGACCATCGACTTTTTTAATGGTACGCAGGACGGTATCGAATAAAGCGGGTTCATTGTCTTTTTTCGTTATAACAGCCTGAATGGTCACTTCTCCATCAATATCAGGAAGTGAGGATGCAAACTCATGAAAATGTTTTTCTGCCACAAAGGCTTCTAGGAGCCACGAGCTGATATCATTTTCTTTATTAATGATGAGTCCATCGGCTAAGGGTATATCAATTAATCGTGAATCCTCTGTAACAATCTGTAGATAGATTAATTTGAAAGATTTCATTAAATACCTCCATTCCTTGCCTTTATGAAGAAGACAGTCAAATGCCCATTTATCCCTGTTAATTCCTTTTAAAGGTAATTATATCATACTAGAATATTTTGATTTTTTAAAATGATAAACCTAAAAATACGCTAAAAGTAAAAAAAAGTCCAAATTGATAGGTTTAAGCTTTTTAGTAAACAATTTTTCTGCAAAAAAGAGTTATGGGTGTAATATAACGGTTTTTAAAGCCAAAATGAGTGGCATTCGTCCATTTTGTTGATTTCCCCTTTTTAAAAGAAAATCTTATGATTAAATCATGAAAGGAAAGGAGGAAGAAGATGATAAATCAGGTAACCCTTGTCGGACGATTGACGAAGGATCCCGAATTAAGGTATACGCCAGATGGCAAGGCGGTTTCCAATATTACTTTAGCTGTGAACCGTAATTTTCGTAATAATGCAGGGGATTACGAGGCTGACTTTGTACACTGTACCCTTTGGAAAAGAACAGCCGAAAATACAGCACAATATTGTAAAAAAGGTTCGATTGTCGGGATTACGGGCAGAATTCAAACGAGGAGATATGACAACCAAGAGGGTAAAAAAGTATATGTCACCGAAGTTATTGCCGAGCTGGTTCAATTCATAGGGACTAAGCAACAGAATGATGGCAAGGCAAAGGAATTCGAACATATTGGTTTATAGCTTACTTGGAGGTGAAGCATGAGTGAAAAAAGTGGAATGCTTTCCAACGGGCAGAAGCGAAACCGACTCCTGTTCAGTTCGATGCAGGATAAGCAACGAGTAGAACAACTCATTGGTGACTTAATTGGGCATGTGGCCAAGACCCATGTCCAAACAAAAGAGAATGAAGATGAGTTGAAACACCTCAGGTTAAAAGTAGCCCAATTAGAATCGTATAACAAGTATTTACATGAACATAATGAAAAATTAGACAAAAGGGTTACAAATTTAGAGAAAGTTGGTGAATTATAAAAAGCGATACCCTTCGAAAAGTATACTAATAGTGGCAAGTCCCTGTTATTTTCCTATTTCCCCAAGCCGACTTGGCTTTTCCCCGCAAGTGTCCCCGAATCCCCTCATAAAAAGAATCAAAAGCTTGATTCTTCCCCTTTTTGGAATGACTGTACTTGTACAGTCATTCTTTTTATGAAGCTAATACTATAGAACTAATTAAAAAATATTATTCTGTTAAGTTAGAATTTTAAGAAAATATATTGTAAAATGTTAAGTTTGATGTAATAATAAACCAAATAATATTAAAAATGTAAAATATGGATATAAAGGAAGTGATATTATGAGTGTTCCAATTATTGAAGTCAACGGGTTACGAACGAGTTTTCGTACTGACGATGGAGAAATTCCTGTCGTGAACTCCATCGATTTTCATATCAATCCTGGTGAGGTGTTAGGAATTGTCGGGGAATCGGGCTGTGGGAAAAGCGTAACCTCTTTGTCGATCATGGGGCTTGTGCCTTCGCCTACCGGTAAGGTAGAAGGGGAAATATTGTTTAAGGGAAGTAACATTGCCAACGCATCTGAAGCTAAAATGAGAAAGATTCGGGGAAATGAAATCGCTATGATCTTCCAGGAACCAATGACAAGCTTGAACCCTGTCTTCACAATTGGAGAACAATTGGTGGAGACACTTCGGATACATAGAAAATGGAATAAAAAACAGGCCCGCCAAAGAGCGGTCGAAATGTTGAAGTTGGTTGGGCTTGGACGAGCCGAAGAACTGATAGATGAATACCCTCATCAGCTTTCGGGCGGGATGAGACAGCGTGTCATGATTGCCATGGCCATGATTTGTGAGCCAAAGCTTCTAATAGCGGACGAGCCGACCACGGCCTTGGATGTCACGATTCAAGCCCAGATTTTAGAATTGATGAAGAACCTGAACAAGGAGACAGATACAGCAATCATGATGATCACCCATGACCTTGGTGTAGTGGCACAAATGTGTGAGCGTGTCATTGTCATGTATGCCGGAAGGGTGGTCGAGGAGGGAAAAGTGCAAACGGTTTTTCAAAACCCTAAGCATCCGTATACGATTGGCCTCCTGCAATCGATTCCTGATATGCGCGTAAAGAAGGAACGGCTTTATTCAATCCCTGGAAATGTGCCAAAACCGGGTACGAGCAAACTTGGCTGCCAGTTTGCCCCTCGCTGTTCTCATGCGATGGAGCAATGCCTGAATGAAACCCCGTCTCTTCTGGCGTTTGATGAAGGGCAACAAGTACGTTGTTGGCTGTACGAAGATGCGAAAGGAGCACCATTGCATGACTCAACCATTAGTTAAGGTAGAAAACCTGAAGAAGCATTTCCCAATCAAAGGGGGAGTGCTCGGTAAAACGATCGGTGAGGTGAAAGCCGTCGATGGCTTGTCATTCTCCATAAACAAAGGTGAGACGCTTGGCCTTGTCGGTGAAAGCGGGTGCGGTAAATCGACGACGGGCAGACTTTTGCTTCGATTACTCGAGCCAAGTGAAGGCAATGTCTACTTTGAGGGTAAGGACCTGACGACACTATCCACCCGTGAAATGAGGAAGATGCGCCGCGAAATGCAAATGGTCTTTCAAGATCCATTCGCCTCGCTCAATCCTAGGCACACGGTTGAAAAGATATTGGAAGAACCACTCATCGTCCATGGTGTCAAAGATAAGAAAGAACGGAAAAAGCGTGTGCAGGAGCTACTTAAGGTTGTTGGGTTAAGCAGTTACCATGCCAAACGATACCCACATCAGTTCAGTGGTGGTCAGAGGCAACGCATTGGCATCGCCAGGGCACTAGCCGTCAATCCGAAGCTGATTATCGCGGATGAGCCTGTTTCGGCTTTGGATGTTTCCATTCAAGCACAGGTGTTAAATCTCCTACAAGATTTGCAGAGGGATTTTGACCTCACTTATCTTTTCATTGCCCATGATCTCGGAGTCGTCAGGCATATCTCGGATCGGGTAGGCGTGATGTATCTAGGACATATTGTTGAATTGACGGAAAGTGAAGGGCTTTATGAAGATCCGCTACATCCGTATACACAAGCCTTACTATCGGCGGTTCCGATTCCGGATGTAGAATATAAGGGCGATAGGGTCATATTGCAGGGCGATGTCCCGAGTCCATCCAACCCGCCTAGCGGATGCACATTCCATACAAGGTGCCCGAAAGCGATGCCAGAATGCAAGACTGTAAAACCAATTTTACAGGAACACAAACCAGGTCACTACGTCTCTTGTCATTTATATAATTGATAGGACGTATACATAAATTTATAGAAAATAGGGGGAAGAATATGAAGAAGACATTAGCTTTATTGTTAACCAGTATTTTAGCCATTTCACTTGCGCTTGCTGGCTGTTCATCATCAACATCGAAAGATAAGGATGACGAAAAAGGCGGCTCAAGCGAGGCAAAGGGCGGCGGGGTTTTAATCTACGGTAAAGGCGGAGATGCGGTTTCACTTGATCCTGCTATCGTAACGGATGGCGAGTCTTATATCGTCACACAGCAAATCTATGAAACACTTGTGAAATACGGAGAAGACAATACGGAAATCGAACCGGGTCTTGCAGAGTCATGGGAAGTTTCCGAAGATGCGAAAACTTATACGTTCAAGCTGAAAACAGGCATTAAGTTCCACGATGGCACGGATTTCAACGCGGAAGCGGTCGTTAAGAACTTTCAGCGCTGGGCAACAAGTAAGGATGAAGCGAAATTTGCTTACTATGCTTCCATGTTCGGTGGCTTTGAAGGTGACGAAGGCCACGTGATTAAAGAAGTAAAAGCTCTTGATGATAGCACAGTGGAATTCACACTAGTACGCCCACAAGCACCATTCTTGAAAAACGTTGCGATGTCACCATTTGCCATTGCAAGTCCAACGGCAGTTGAGAAAGATGGAGACAATTTCGGCAAGAATCCGTCTGGAACGGGTCCTTTCAAGTTCAAATCATGGAAACCAGGCGACACGATTGAAGTCGTGAAAAATGAAGACTATTGGCAAGAAGGATTGCCAAAACTTGATGGCATCACGTTTAAAGTCATCAAAGATAACTCGGCTCGTTTGAATGCAGCAATCAAAGGTGAAGTCGACCTAATGGACGGATTGAACCCAAGTGATATCAGCAAAGTGACAGGGGACAAAAACCTTCAAATCTTTGAACGTCCATCCATGAACGTTGGCTACTTTGGATTTAACGTTGAAAAAGCGCCATTTGATAAAAAGGAAGTGCGTCAAGCCATTTCCCATTTGATCAACAAACAGGAAATCATCGATAACTTCTTTGAAGGAACGGCTGAGCCTGCGAAGAATCCAATGCCACCATCCGTCTCTGGATACAATGATGAAATTGAAGACTATGATTACAACGTAGAAAAGGCAAAAGAACTTTTGAAAAAGGCTGGTCTTGAAGATGGATTCAAAATGGATCTATGGGCCATGCCGGTACCACGTCCATATATGCCTGATGGACAAAAAGTCGCTGAAGCCATTCAAGCAAGTCTGAAACAAGTCAATATTGAAGCCAATATCATGACGTATGAGTGGGCTGCATACTTGGAAAAAGTACAAGCCGGTGAAGCTCCATCATTCATGCTTGGCTGGACTGGTGATAATGGAGATGCCGATAACTTCCTTTATACATTATTGGATAAAGATACAATCGGCTCGAACAACTACTCTCGCTATGCAAACGAAGAAGTTCATAAATTATTGATTGAAGCTCAATCTACTGCAGATGAAGCGAAACGTAATGAGCTATACGGAAAAGCACAGGAAATCATACATGAAGAAGCACCTTGGGTACCACTTGTACATTCGTTGCCACAATTAGCTGGTACTAAGACAATCAAAGGATTCGTTCCGCATCCTACAGGTTCTCAGTCTCTAATTAACGTGTCAATCGAAAATTAATTGTACGGACCGGGGGGTATGAATGTATGCTCCCCGGTTTTGTCATGTGAATTAAAGATTTAAAGAATGAAGGGCGATTAAAAGCCCATGTGTAAAAAAAGGCAGGTGAGTGTTTTGTTTTCCTATACCATAAGACGTTTGGGTTCTCTCATTCCGGTGCTTCTCGGAATGGCGTTTATTGTATTCATGATGATTCGGGCGATACCGGGAAACCCCGCCCAGGTAATATTAGGGCAGCAGGCAACGAAAGAAGCCGTCGCTGCCATGACAAAGGAGCTTGGTTTGGACCAACCATGGTTCATTCAGTTCTGGGATTACTTAATTGGCCTGTTAACAGGCAATCTGGGGGTTTCTCTAAAAACGAATACCCCTGTTTCAGAGGAAATTTGGCCTTACTTGACGGCCACGATGGAATTGGCCCTGATTGCGATGATCATTGCGGTCATCATCGGCGTAAATGCCGGAATCATCTCGGCATGGTTCCAAAATTCCTGGTTTGATTATACGGCCATGATCGTCGCCTTAATTGGCGTATCGATGCCGATATTCTGGCTTGGTCTTATGGAACAGTATCTCGTTGCGATTCAGTGGGACTTGCTTCCAACAACGGGACGGGACAATATAAGAGACCCTGTGGAAGCGATAACGGGCTTTTATTTAATAGATACTCTTGTTTCCGGTAGATTCGATCAATTCATTGAAGTGGTGAAACATCTTATCTTACCGGGAATTGCACTTGCAACCATCCCGATGGCGATCATTGCGAGAATGACACGCTCATCCATGCTAGAAATCATGAGGTCCGATTTCATCCGGACGGCTCGCGCGAAGGGCATGAAAATGTTCTGGGTGGTTTATAAGCACTCCCTGAAAAATGCTTTAATTCCAGTGGTCACCGTTATCGGTCTGCAAACGGGTCTACTATTGGGTGGCGCGATTTTAACGGAAACCATCTTTGGATGGCCGGGTATTGGAACATATATCTATGAAGCTATCCTTTACCGGGATTATCCGGTCATTCAATCGGGAATTCTCGTCATCGCCTTTTTGTTCGTCATGATTAACTTGATTGTGGACCTTTTGTATGCAGCGATTGATCCTAGGATTAAATATAAATAGGGAGGATATCTCATGGCTGAAATTGTTACGAATACACCGCCGATCATTCCCCCTCAAGAGGTAGAGGAAAAAGCCATTTCTCCCTGGAAGGAAGGTTGGAAAAGCTTCAAGAAAAATAAGGTAGCCCTGGTTGGCCTCGGCATTGTCCTATTTTTCATTATACTGGCTATTTTCGCCCCGCTTATTGCACCCTATTCCTACGAAGGGCAGAAGCTCAGCGATAAACATTTGTCCCCTTCGTCAGAGCATTGGTTTGGCACGGATGAATTCGGCCGCGATATCTTGAGCCGAATCATCTATGGCTCTCGCTTATCTCTATGGGTCGGCTTTTTATCAGTGGCCGGTTCTGTAGTGGTCGGATCTTTCCTCGGCATCATTGCCGGGTATTATGGCAAGTGGATCGATACGATCATTTCGAGGCTTTTTGACATTGTACTGGCGTTTCCGAGCATCCTGCTAGCCATAGCGGTTGTTGCCGTATTGGGACCATCCCTGCGCAATGCACTCATCGCGATTGCAATCGTCAATGTGCCTACGTTCGGTAGACTTTTGCGATCACGGGTTCTGACTGTAAAAGAAGAGGAGTATGTAACGGCCGCTAAGGCGATTGGTATGGGGGATGGTCGGATTTTGATTCACCACGTCCTGCCGAATAGCCTTGCGCCCATCATCGTTCAAGGGACTTTAGCGATCGCGACCGCCATCATTGAGTGTGCAGCGCTTGGATTCCTTGGGCTGGGTGCACAACCACCTTCACCTGAATGGGGAAAAATGCTTGCTGATTCGAGACAGTTCATCATTCAGGCGCCTTGGACCGTTCTATTCCCAGGGATCGCCATCATGTTGACCGTACTTGGCTTCAACCTGATGGGCGATGGCCTACGTGATGCATTGGATCCAAGAATGAAAAACTAAAGAGGAAGAGGCGGTGATTTTCATAATCACCGCCTTTTTTATGCTTTGATATTTTCCATAATCTCTTAATGATGACAGGTATTGAAAAATAAACATATTATACTAGAGTCTTCTAGGAAAATAGTGACTATTATCTCTTAAATTCATGATAAAGGGTGTGATACTTTTATACCTATAAGGAAAATTATAGAAAATTCTAATTTTATAGGAGGAATCGTTCATTGATTAAACGCATTTTGCCCATTCTAGCAATCTTTCTATTAGTATTTACAGCAACGGTTTCCGCTGCCAATCTTCCTGATCCTTCGATTGGAAAGAATGCGGGACAGAAAAATCAGGAAAGTATCCTGAAGTTGAAGAAAGAAGAGACAGATAAGAAGTACAAAACCGATGAAAAGGTCAGGGTTATCGTACAGATGAAGGAAGCCCCGGCCATTGAATATGCCTCTAAGGAAGGTAAACGATTTAAAGACCTTTCTAAAAGCAAAAGGGAAGAATTAAAGTCTAAAAAACTATCAGGCCAGAAAAAAGTGAAAAATAAAGTAAAAGAGAAGAAGATAGCTTTAAAGGAATTTGAAAGTTTTACGACAGTCTTGAATGGGTTCAGTGCAGAGCTACAATATGGAGAAGTCAAAGAAGTGGCAGCTTTGCCTGAAGTGGCTGAAGTACATATTGCGAATGAATATAAACGACCTGTTGAAAAACCGGATATGGTATATAGCAAGGAACTGGTCCAAGCCCAGGAAGCTTGGAGGGAGTACGGCTATACGGGGGAAGGGATGGTCGTAGGAATCATTGATACCGGGATTGACCCATCTCACCGTGACATGATCCTCAGTGATGCTTCAAAGGCGGAACTGACGAAAACGGAAATCAGTGAAATGATACAAGCCAACCAGTTACTTGGAAAGTATTATACGGAAAAGGTCCCTTACGGATATAACTATATGGATGACAATCAAGAAATCCTCGATCTTGCTGAGGGAGCTTCGATGCATGGGATGCACGTTGCCGGGACCGCAGCGGCTAATGGGGATGAAGAGAATGGCGGCATTAAAGGGGTGGCCCCTGAAGCCCAGCTTTTAGCTTTGAAGGTGTTCGGGAATGACCCTGCTGTGAAGACGACCTGGGGGGATATTTACATCAAGGCCATTGATGATGCCATTATTCTTGGGGCAGATGTCTTGAACATGAGTCTTGGTTCGACGGCAGGCTTCGTCTCAGAGGAAGATCCTGAGCAACAGGCCGTATCAAGGGCCGTGGAAAATGGAATCGTGATGTCGATTTCGGCAGGAAACTCTGCCCACTTCGGAAATGGGTTCGCGAATCCATGGGCAACGAATCCAGACATCGGCATAGCGGGTTCTCCGGGACTTGCCTATGATTCGCTTCAAGTGGCATCGATTGAAAACAACTATCTTGATTTAGATGCTGCTACCTATCAGTTGAACGGGCAGGAAGGGAAAGCACCGTTCATGTCGGCTTCCAGTGTACATCCTAACGCTTTAAAGGAAAAGACGCACGAACTAGTCGATGCAGGCCTTGGAACCCCTGAGGAGCTAGCCAAGGTGGATGTCAAAGGCAAGTTTACCCTTATCGAGCGTGGGGGAATCACTTTTATCGAAAAAGCGCAAAATGCTCAGAAGGCAGGAGCAACAGGTGCCATCATCTATAACAATGCCGATGGATACGTATCCATGGCAACAGAGCCTAGCATAACGATTCCACAGCTATTCATGCTTAAATCGGATGGTGCGAAGCTGCAAGCCGCCTTATCGGAAGGTGAAAAAGTGACACTCACTTTCAAGGGGGATAAGGTGAAATCAGCTAATCCCGAGGCTGGGAAAATGAGTGCCTTTACTTCATGGGGCGTCGCGCCGAACCTTGATTTCAAACCGGAAATCACAGCGCCGGGCGGACAAATCTATTCGACATTGAACAATGATGAATACGGCATGATGAGCGGTACATCGATGGCGGCTCCTCACGTAGCGGGAGGCTCTGCCCTCGTATTGGAAAGAGTCGATAAAGACTTGAATGCAAGAGGGTTCGACCGGGCAAACCTGGCCAAAAACCTAATGATGAATACCTCTCGACCTGTAACCGATCAAGGCATGGTCAATGCTGCATTTGGATGGGATATTCCCTACTCGCCGCGCAGGCAGGGAGCCGGGATCATGCAATTGAATTCCGCGTTGGCTACGCCGGTGGTTGTGACCGAGGCATTTACGAATGTAGCGAAGGTTGCATTGAAAGAGGTAGGAAACACGTTCGCTTTTACTTTGAAGGTTGAAAATATAAGTGACGAAGCGGTCAAATATGATGTATTGGGGAATATCCAAACAGACTATTCGATTCAGGGACAGTTAGGTTATGCAGCCAATCAATTAGAAGCACAGGAAATTCAGGATGCTACGATAAAAATCAATAACCGTGAACAAGAAGAAATCACTATACCTGCAAAGAAATCGGTCAACATTGAAGTGAAGGTGGACCTGTCCAAGGCTAAGGTGCTTGGGGACGACCTCCAGACGCCAGTCGCAATCGATAAGGTCTTTCCAAATGGGTACTTTGTTGAAGGGTTCGTGACACTGAAAGACCCGGCAGACAATAATCCAGAACTGAACGTTCCATATGTAGGGTTCAAAGGAGAATGGGACAAGGCACCTATCTTGGACGGAACGAAATATGATGAAGAATCATACTACGGCATGGCTGGGGCGGTATCAACTGCAGGTGAAGACTTTACCTACCTGGGTTATGAGCCGGTTGGAAAGATATTTGACCGGAAATATATCGCGATCTCCCCGAATGGTGATGGAGCGCAGGATGATTTCATCCCGATTCTATCATTCTTGAGAAATGCGAAAAAAGTAGAATACAACATCATGGATGCTGCGAAAAAATCGGTCCGGACAATCCGTACGGAGAATCAGGTGCGGAAGGACTATTATGACGGCGGAAGCGGGACGGCCTATACGTTAGACCCCGCCCGTAAATGGGAGGGCAAAATCAATAATAAGCTCGTTGCAGACGGTGAATATATCTATGAAGTCAAAGCAGTGATCGATTATGAGGGAGCTAAATGGCAGACGTTTGAGATCCCTGTCAAAGTCGATACAGTGGCACCTACGGTCAAGATTTCAAAAAATGGCAAGGTGGTCACCATTGAAGGATCGGATAATGCCAAAGGGTCAGGCTTGGCGTATTACGATGTACAGATAGACGGGAAATCAATCATAACAGAACCGCTAGCTGCGGATACAAAAGAATATACTTTGCCGGATGTGAAGGGTGAGAAAGTACAGGTTGTTGCCATAGACTTCGCAGGTAATGAAAAGACAGATGAATCGGACTTGACTCAGGATACGGAGCCGGTTGAAAAAGATAAAGCGGCCCCATCCGTCTTTATCACGAGTCCTGAAGTGTTGAGCGTGACCAATACGAAGAATGTGACGATTACGGGGTACATTAAAGAAGCATCTGGCATCAAGGAATTCAAGATCGACGATAAAAATGTCCCAGTGAAATATAATGAAGAGAAGAAACAATACGAATTCTCGTATAAAAAGAAATACAATGACGGCGTCCAAAGCTTCGTGGTTAAAGCAACGGACATAGTCGGTAATACAATTTCCTTCAAACGGATGTTCATGGTGGACACAAAGAAACCAAGCTTGAAGGTCAAAGGAGCACCCCTGATGGTAGGGGCCAAAAAACCGAACCCGAAAGTGGATGTGACCGTCGAGGACAACTTCGATGAAATCCGCCTTTACTTGAATGGAAGTGAAGTATTCTATCATGAATTTAAAGAACCATACAAAATGCGTTCTTTTAAAGAAACGATAGAGGATGTTGAGTTGCCACTTGAAGTGGGCAACAATACATTCGAATGGAAGGTCACGGATATTGCCGGAAATGAGACGAAGAAAACGACCTACATCTATAAAGCGAAACGATAATAGAATGGCAGTTCCCTTTTTACAGAGGGGGCTGCTTTTCTTATGTTTAGGCTGCGTATACACCCTTTCACACGTTTGATGGATTATTACGTTGCTTATAACGTAATCCATGAGAAGCATTCTTTTTTTGAAATAGAGAAGGAAAATAAAATGATGATACCGAAATAGGTATATGGAACTAAATAAGAGGAGGAAATCGATGAATTTTAAAAAAGGTCTGACTACGAAGGAATATGGTCGTGGTGTTACAGTTAAATATGAAAATTATGATAGGTCACTAGCAAAAACGAGTTTCTTTGATGCACTTCAACTTGCTAATTCTCCATTTGAAAAGGAACCCCGGCACGATTCGTCTTATCAAGAATATCCGCTTATTCCGGATGTAACCCTTTCGCTTTTTGAAAAGGATATGGCTAAGACTTCGATCACATATGATCCCCATAGAGAAAAGGTCATCATTGAAGAACGCTCAGAGAGATATTTGCCCAATAAAGGTGAAGCGCTTACAACGGCATTGGAGCATATCATGATCAGTCATGGAAATTACCAATCTTTTTTTATAGTCAATCCGAAAGATTGGAACACAAAAAGAAAAACCACCCATAGCTTGAAACCCGATTAATCAGGAAAGCTATTGAGTGGTCTAACTAGCAAAACTTAGTGAAGAGAGACGAGGTCCTTGATTTCATCAGTGGAAAGTTCTGTGATCCAGTTATCACTACTGATGATTTCATCGTTCAGCGCCTGTTTTTTGTCGAGCATCTGATCGATCTTTTCTTCAAGCGTCCCGGTACATATCAATTTATGAACGTGAACGAACCGCTGTTGCCCGATGCGGTAGGCACGGTCAGTGGCTTGATTTTCAACCGCAGGATTCCACCAGCGATCATAGTGAATGACATGGTTTGCCGCCGTTAAATTCAGACCTGTGCCCCCAGCCTTCAACGAAAGGATGAAGATGGGGAAATCGCCATTTTGGAAGCGGGTGATCATATCATCACGCTGTTTCTTGTTCGCACTTCCGTTCAGGAAGGGAACTTCAAAGCCATAGCGTTTTTCGAGCAGTTTTTTCATCATGTTCCCCATACCGATGTATTGGGTGAAAATGAGGCAGCTTTCCTCCTGCTCGCGGACAGCATCCACGATTTCCGTTAGCTTCTCAAGCTTCCCGGATCGGCTAGCTGCCATCATGATGTTTTCCTTTTCAGTTTCCTTTAGATAAAGGGCAGGGTGATTGCAGAGCTGTTTCAGTTTATTCAGCATCTGCAGAATGATCCCTTTGCGTTCAAAGGTGGACAACTGCTCGATGTCTGCAAAGGTATCCTTGATTAGCTGTTCATATAATGAAGCCTGCTCGGTGGTGAGCGGCACGAATTCTTTTTGTTCCTGCTTATCAGGCAGGTTCAATGCGACCTCTTTATCCCGTTTTGTCCGACGAAGCAGGAAGGGCTGAATTAAGCGTTGCAGCTCTTTGATTTTATCTTTTTGTTCTTCCCGCTCGATGGTGGTCACGTATTTTTCCTGGAATTGACCAAGCGTTCCCAGGTAGCCTTTGTTAATGAAATCAAAGATGGCCCATAACTCGCTTAAGCGGTTTTCCATAGGTGTACCCGTTAAGGCGATATGATGACGTCCATCAAGCTTGCGGACCGCCCTGGATTGCTTCGTTTGGGCGTTTTTGATATTCTGTGCTTCATCAAGGATGACGCTGCTCCAATGGATGGAGGACAATTCCTCCACATCTTGGTGGGTCAGGCCATACGAAGTCAGGATGATGTCGTGGGTAGCAGCTTTTTTAATGAACGCATCACCCTTGGACCGACTCGAACCGTAATGAAGGTGAACCTTGAGTGATGGAGCGAATTTTTCCAGTTCCTTCTGCCAGTTGCCGAGTACCGATGTAGGGCAGACAATCAACGCTGCCTGAACAGGAACATGCTCAGGCGGGTTGGTGATTACTTCGACCTCATCGGCGCTTTCCGTTTCACTTTCCTCATCGACAATGATGGGTTCGCTCGTTTGCACGTTTTCTTCATGGGTAGGTAGCTCCTTGTCAGTCGCTTCGGCATTCTTGACATAAAGGAGGTAGGCAATCATCTGGACAGTTTTCCCAAGTCCCATATCGTCGGCGAGACACGCGCCAAAACCATATTCCCTTAAGAACAGAAGCCAGCTCATGCCCAGTTTTTGATAGGGACGTAAATCACCTTGCAGTGTCCCAGGGACTGGCATGATCGAAATGTTCTTGGTTTCCCGCAGTCGTCCGACCATTTTTCTAAGCTCCTGATTCAATTCGAATTGAATTCGGAGCATTTCGCCGTTTTCCGGGTCATCCTCGATTTCTTCCCCTTCACTATTTAAAAGCTCCTGTTGCAGCAAATCGGTCAGTTGGATGCCTTTTTCATTGGCAGTTTCCATCAGGTTCTGGATTTGCTTGATGAAAGCGGGGTCGAGCTTGACCCATTGGCCGCGGATATAGACAAGCCTGCGTTTCTCATCGACGAGCTCCGCGAACTCGGACTCAGTGAGCTCCTTACCATTCAGGGAGAATCTCCAGTCGAAGTCCATCAATGCTTTCAGCCCAACGTAGGAAGGGCCGCGATTCGATTGGCTCTTCACTTTTGCCTTCACTTTGAGGGAGGATTCCTTCAAAGCGACCCACCAGGATGGAAGGAGGATTTCGACACCGAGAAATAGCAGCTTTTCGCTTGCATCGGTCAAAAACTCCCAGGCATCGATTTCGGATAGCTCGCTTTTTAACCGGCCCTTTTCCCCGATCCATGGGACGACAAGCTGCCAGCGTTTCGTCGCCCGTACGACTTCACTTGCGTACTTATTCCAGCCACGCGGCAATTTCTTGCCAGTATACGTTTCGATGATGCTTTCATCTTTTTTAGAGCGAAGCGTGACGTCTAGCTTCCATGGGCCATTTCCTTCAGGTGGTTCGGTTAAGCGTAGACCGATGGTGAAGGGTTTAGGATCCGGGTTAACGCCAAGCCATTCCTGCCAGCTGTCCTGATCGAAAAAGGCCTGCAACTCTTCCGGAGAAAGCCTTGAATCCTTTAAGGCCCCAACTGCTTCGCTCCATTTATTGTGCATCGGCGAGTAGGTCTTCAAATACATATTAGCGGCGCCATTATACCATTTCTCGATAAAGGTCCGATTGGTTTCCACTTCAGGTGAAGGGAGGTCCAAAGGAATCTCCTCTTCCCAAAAGGAAGGAAGGAATTCTTCTTCGACCTCTTCCGGCAGTTTCCAACCGATGGAGTCCAACTGTAAATTCGTGAAATCGGGCACAGGAATCCCCGCTTCAATCGATTCATGAAGTACGGGGGCTGCGGATAGGCATAAGGATGAGAGCTCGGACCATTCCCATTCTATAAAGGAGTTAAAGCTTTCCTTCGCGAAAAAGTTCAGCAGTCCCCAGGCATCAAGAATGAAAACAGGGTTTTCGTTTATTGTATCTGTCGTCATTTTTGTGCCATAAAAACTGGCGTCATCCCAGTTGAACAGCAGTCTTCGAATGTAACTTGTATTGAGGAAGCTATTCTCTTCATTGACGACACCAAGGACGTAGGATCCATTTTCGAGAGCCGCTATTTTGATTTTTAATTTTCCTGTATTAAACATCGATTAGCTTTCCCCTTTTTAATTCTTCTTGAAAAGCGCGCAGTCGTTTCGTCGAATCGACTACATATTGCATATACCGTTCGAATACCTCTTCCTTTTTCATCTTTTTATAGATGGTACGCATCTTTTTCAAATAACGGACTGCCTGTTTATAGGCTGGCCTGTTTTTCAAGGACACTTTTTCCTGTACCGCATGATAATAGAGGGGAAGCATCACTTCCGGATCCTTTGAGACGACTTCCTTGATGGATTCAGTGCTTATTAAGTCAATGCTGATTTCGGAGTAGATATGCATCTCCACCCATTTTTTATATTGGCCCTGTTCAAAAAGAAAGTTCGCATAGTTCCAATAGCTATGGGGAAGGGTAGCCCGAAAGAATTTCTCAAGCAAGTCATTCCGCTTCAACTTAAAGCAACAGCTTGTGATCAGGGTCGTGAAGGTCCGGACAAAATCGACCCGCTGATAATAATCGGATAGGTCAATCAAGAATTCCTGAACATGGGCGTTGATGAATTCAATGAAAGGAATGGCCCGGGTACGGTCCTCTGAATCGGAAAGGAACTCCAGCCAATAAAAAATATACGGACACGCTTCCTTCTTCAATTCGTGGAGAAGCTCGATCGCTTGTCGGTCCTGGTTCTCCATCAGAGATAGGTGAATCGTAGCCAGGGTATAGGAAATGCGCTCCGTCGTGCCTGCATATTGCTTGGGCAGTTCCTCCTGAACCCGGTTCAGCTCCTCTTTACGCCACGAAGACGTGGTGAACAGGTAGCTCCAGATTTCCCGGTAGAGGTCGATTTTTTCATACTCCAGCCCTTCGCTGCCATCCAGTAGCTTCGCTACATCTTCCTTAATGCTAAAGACGAAGGGATCGAAAGCAAAGGGACGGGCCTGTCTGCTCAGTGGCTGCACCGTCTCATGAAGCTCTTCGGCCAAATCGGCGGCGAGCGCATAAAAGACACGGACCGCTTGGGTGTTGCTTTTATGTAGCTGGATCATTCTCATAGTCAGCTGCAACGTACAAAAATGGGTCACAAAATGATAAAGCAGCTTCCATTCCCGTTCCATCGGGGTTTTGGAGCTGAGACGTTTAAAGAAAGTCTGTATATGATTCTCAATCATGTAAGGCGGTTCCTCTATATAAGGCTCCACTTGCTCAGTGAAGGTATCGTGCACGAATTGCTTCCATGATGGATAGCTTTTTTCTAAAATGATGGATTTCTCCTTTGTATGTTTAAATATTTCACTTGCCCGCTTTACCTGCTGCAAAGCCTGGGTAGGTGTGGATTTTGGCGCGTTCCATTCGCTAACCCAATCGGACACACTGGCGTGCTCGGAATATCCGGAGAAGAATACGGCCATTTGGTGTCGGCAAATAAACCTGGAATCGCAGGTGCAGCTTCCATCCTGAGGGAAAAGCAAATTCAGCCTTGCCTTAAAGCGCGTGCCATCCTGCACCTCCGCGGTAATCAAGTCTTCCGCTTCCTCTTTCAGATCAACGAGCCCCTGGCGATATAACTGAAGACCCTCATTCACAACAGCCAAATCATCCGCGTCACCGGCCTCCAACAACTCCGCCAGCCGATCCCCAACAAACAACAACTCCCGCTCCATACTCTCCTCCTTTTTGGGGTCACTTTTAGGGGTCAGACCCCATTTCCCAAAATTATATTTTTGTATTATCATTGATATATCAGTACTTTAACAACACCGGATGGGGGTCAGACCCTATTTCCCGGCATAGGAAAGGATGATGTTCATGCCTCGTAGACCGAGGATATGGTACCCTGGTGCGATGTACCATATTACTAGCCGCGGCAACCGCCGCAGTGATATTTTTTTAGACGACAAGGATCGCCTTCGTTACCTGCGTTATTTAGAGGAAACGAAAGAAAGGTATTACTTCGAACTCCATAGCTACTGCCTCATGACGAATCACGTGCATCTTCTCCTCGAAACGAAACAACACCCGATTAGTGATATTATGCATAAGCTGAATTCCCGCTATGCCATCTCCTTCAATAAACGGCATGACCATGATGGTCACCTCTTTCAAGGCCGTTACCATTCCGTCTTAATCGAATCGATCGAGCAATTCACTGCCACGAGCCGTTATATCCATTTAAACCCTGTACAAGCCAATATCGTCAAAAACCCCGCCGATTATAAGTGGAGCAGCTACAAAGTCTTCCAAACAGGAAAACCAAGCAAACACGTCAACCCCACACAAATCCTTCATTACTTCCAAACCCCACAGAACTATGAAACCTACGTCATGCGGGGGTCAGACCCTATTTCCCAGACTTAACAAAAATCAAAAAACCTTTGCCAGTCAAGGGGTATGGAGTATTCGGTAAGGGGTCAGACCCCATTACCCGGCACCCATTTCGAGGTCATCTCTTTATTATACTTCATTTGGGCTTGGAATTTGAAATGTTGTATACAGGTTTTGGAATATGTTTGTGGTCGGAATGTGAAAAGCCATTCCCGGGTTGGGAATGGCGAGAGTTTGACAAGCCTTACTGGTTTTTCTTTTGTCTTTTTAAACTGTTAAGCTTATTTTGGATAAACGTGATAAAAACTTCATTCTTTTGGAGAGTAAAGAGAAATTCAGATTTTTCTATGAAAGATATGGCAGATTCGTAGTCTTCTAGTAGTTCAAAATTATATCCAAGGTGATAATATAAGTCAGCTAAAGCATACAATTGATCATTAGCTAAGCACCATTTTATTGCTTCACGGCAATAGTTAATAGATTCTTCATATCGTTCTAAACGTGTTAATACTCTACCAAAATTATAGGTTAAACGAGTTCTTAACGTCTTGTCTGTCAAAAAAGGAAGGGCTATTAAATGGTCCAATGCCTTCTGAAGTAGGGAAAACGCTTTATCATATTGTTCTTCATCCATATATAGTACACCGAGGCTACTTAAGATCTCTAGTTCTCGTTCAGAAAAAATTTTATCTGTAGTATGGGTAAGGGCAATAGCCTGTTTAAACAAATCCGTTGCCTTTTCTAGATTCTTATTTTTTTCATATTCATAGATGCCCTTGTGCCAAAGAATCAGTTGATGATTCTTTTTATTTTGGATGAAAAGAGGATTCTTTTCTTCCATCTTCACGATTTGTTGCATTTCTTCATAATTTCGGGTTCTTCTAGCTATTTTAAGCTGATGTATAACTTCCTCAACATAATCTAGCCGAGGGGTCATTCCAATATCGAAAAAATAGTTCACATCAACGCCTAAACGTTGAGAAATTAGGTAGAGAGTAGAGGCATAGGGATATACATCTCCCTTTTCAATTTTACTGATTTGAGCCTGCGTACAAATTCCCGATGCTAATTCCTCCTGTGAAAGCCCAATCTGTTTCCGTAGTTCTTTAATTTTTTGTCCAACAGCGAAAAAATCCATATTGATTCTCCTTAAAATATGCCTAGAGTTATATTTCATAACGAAAAATCGGTAAAATGGCCAAGTATCTTTGTTTAACGGTGTAAAAAGATTTCTAAGTAGAAATTTGTAGTATTAAAAAGTGTGGTTAAATATAACTATAGAATTTTTTTCTATATTAACCAATATTTTTTACCGAAAAGAGGAGGAATGACCTATGAAAAAAAATACTAAGGCATTAGCGATCTCTTTACTTATTATCGCTGCTTTTGTAATCGCTCCTACTGAATTGCCAGGTCTTCATGAATTGCCAGGCTTACATGTAAAAAGCTAAAAATTGATGTTTTTCAGACATCTTCTTCAGGAGGTGTCTTTTTTTTGCCTTTATCTAAAATATTCTTTCAAGCATATGCCTTTAGTTATATTTATCCATGATTTGTCAATATAAGGGGGCATAGGAAGATGTGGAAGAAACGTGAGGGGCTATATGAACACATGGATGCATGTAGAAAGTTTGCTATAGTAAGAATAACAAAACAGAGAGAGGTGGAAGAATGATGATTGATATTAATATGAAAGTTCAACCCTCTTTTTATGATGACGAATGTGCCATTGTATTTTCTTTTTACTTTGATAGGGCTGCCAAGAAGGTTGGGGAAGCTGTGGTTTACACATGCAAGAAATCAAATGAGAAAAAATACAACCAGGATGATATAGATACAGATGAACTCCTTGACCCGAGTAGTCAAGAAAAAATCGCTTATATAAAAGAGTTTTCCATCGTGGATGAATACCAGGCGAGCTCTATGAAAAAAATTCAACACTTTTTGGACGTAATTGGCATTCAAAATTGCGTGGGGCAAGATCATCAGAAAAAAGTTGCGTATTAAGAACGTAAAGAAGCTCATGACATCTCATATGTCATGAGTTTTTGCTTGTTAATTGGGAGTTTTGTGCATTGTTTTTCATTTTTTTTATGAATTCGCTCATCCGCTTCCGGTCGTTTGATTCCGTAGGTTTTACCCGTTCTAATAACTCGAAATGGTATTTTTTCGTATCAGATTTCACGTTGTCGCCCCCTTACCAAATTCTTCTTATTATTTTGTACCCGTTTTGTGGTTGTTTAAACCAGAAATTACCTTCCGTCAATAAGGAGGGGAGGGTGGAAAATAAAAGCTTGTCCGTTTTCTTACCATATTATGCTTCGTTTTTATTTGATAGAACTGGGGTAAGTGAATAAGAGCACGTGAATGAGAACCGGAGAACCCCGGTCAAGGCGGAGGCAAAAATTATGGCTATGAGTAATGAAAAAAACGACCGTACCAAGCGCTCCTTCCAACAATTTATTTTTCCGTTCATGCTAGAAGGAAATAAAATCGAAGGGTTTGTCAAACGGTTGCTTAAGGATGACTTTGTCTTTTTGGACCTGGATAATATGGACCTGCAGGACGATTTTTATGGCGATCATAAAGTTTCCCATCGTAACTTGGAGCAATACTTTATGCCGAATATTGTCCCCATTTTGTTTCCGAGCAGTTCAAAACAGAAAGAGGGCATACGCCGTTTCTCGAAGAAAATGGATCTGGGCTGCACGTTCCGTTCGCCATTCTTAAAAACGGCTTTTATAATCAACTCCATTGATATCTACATTTGCCCGTTTCATATCGGGATGATTAATATCCGGGTTACATTGCCTGAGAACCTTCCTTATGATGATGTCCTTTATTTCACGGATACGTTCCGGATTCTCGAACCCATTGCGGAAGATGAAATCGAGATGAAGGTCGGCTGTAGGAATAATGAGTATGGATACGTGAAAGATTTCATCTTTGAGGAGTTAATCCCTCCTGCTGAGAAATATATTGATGACGAAGAAGACCACACATCCTACTTCGGAAGTTTGCCTTTCTTCGTGGATGAACGCATGTTTGTCCTCAGTTATACGAATCTCCCGAAGGATCGGGAAATTAACAAATCGGATTTATACCGAACGAGTCAGTTAAATGGATATGATAATGATGGAGAACCCTATGTCGGCGCCCTGAACCCGAACTATATTGACAAGTATTACAAGGAGAGGGTGTACGATCGTTGGGGGGAGGAAACGTATTATGTCACGAGCGAGGGGCATTTTGCCTGTGTCACAAAAGCGACAGGCAAGCTAGAGAACCAACTTGCGAGTGAAATGTACGGGCAACACTTCTATTCCATGCTGCTTTACTTCTATTATAAAATAGTCCTGTTGAAACTGGCTCATGACCATTCCCAAATCGATGTGGAAAAAGACCAGTCGGATACGGAATTGTTAATCTTCATGATCACCGAGTTTTCGGCGAAGTACTTATTTGCTGAAGTGAACAGCACCTTCACAGGGAAAGAGCTCTTCAAAATGACGAAAGAAGTATTCAGGATCGAACCGCTCTATCAAGAAGTGAAAGAAACGCTTTCCTACTTGTACCAAAACCAAGATAAGCTTTCCGGGAAAAGTAGTAATTACCTGCTGCAAATCCTTACCATCTATACGGTCATCTCCGGCATATTCGGGATGAACCTGTATATAGAGGATTGGCAAAAGAAATTGACGTTGGAAGATTATATGAATTACACACTGTATGAATGGGTCGCTGTATTGGTAACATCATCCGGCCTGATCATTTCCTTTGTCATGGGCTTCTTATTCTTGAAAAAATGGCTTCAAGAACAAAAAAGCCGGAAAAAGAAAGTGCTATAACAATCAAGTCCTGCGCATATGTGCAGGACTTTTGTTTGTGTTAATGATCCTAAATAGTAAAAAGAGGGAAAGTGTCATTACAAATTTCCCCTTTTCCTCCCAACCTTTGATAAACTATAGATATCATTCTTACTGTTCACTAGGAGGAGATTATGAAAAGATTAGCATTAGTTTTCGGCTGTTTGTTGATGAGTGTCATGTTTTTGGCGGGGTGCTCGGAAGAACCTAGTCCAGAAGAACGCTTTGCGGCCTATACGAAACTATGGAATAAACAAGATTTTGCGAAAATGTATGATTATCTGTCAGCTGATACGAAGAAACAAGTCAGTGCAGATGAATTTGCAGAGCGATATAAAAAGATCTATAAAGGAATCGAAGCCGACCAAGTCAAGGTGGGCTATACTCAACCAAAAGAAGAAGAAGCAAAAGAACATAAAGATGATGAAAAGGTGAAATTGGCTTATACCGTCGACATGGACACGCTAGCGGGAACTGTCAGTTCCGACCATAAGGCGACCCTTGTCAAAGAAGAGAGAGATAAGGAAGAAAATTGGTACATTAAATGGGATGAAAGCTATATCTTCCCGGATCTCAAAGCTGGTGAAAAGATATCAGTCGAGTCCTACCCGGCCATCCGTGGCGAAATTGTCGACCGGAATGAACGTGGCCTGGCGATGAATGGGATGGTTTCGGAAATCGGAATCGTACCAGAGAAAATGGGTGACAAAAAAGCCACCGTCAAACAGGTGGCCGGTACTCTTAATATGACAACGGATGAAGTCGAAAAGAAATTGAACCAATCATGGGTGCAGCCTAGTTATTTCGTGCCCATCAAGCAAATATCTTCTGATGAGACAGCAACCTTGGATAAGTTGCTAAGCATCCCAGGGGTCTCTGCCAACAGTTCCGAGGAACGGATCTATCCTTATAAAAAGGCCACTGCGCATTTAATCGGTTATGTGGGGGAGGCTTCGGCGGAAGATCTGGAGAAATTAAAAGGCAAGGGGTACACCGCGAATGACGTCATCGGAAAACGTGGCCTCGAGCAAATTCTAGAAGAACGCCTAAAAGGGAAACCGGGCGGCAAGATCTTCATCAAGACAGAAGAAGGCGAGGAAAAAATCATCGCCGAGAAGCCGGCTGAAGAAGGCGAAACGATCACGTTGACAATCGATGCCGAACTTCAAAAGGATATCTTCAAACAATATGATAACGAAGCGGGATCGGCGGCAGCACTTGATCCGAATACCGGCGAGACACTGGCGCTCGTATCCAGTCCTTCTTTTGATCCGAACAAATATGTACTGGGCATCACGAATGCGGAACAGAAGGCATTGGAAGATGACCCGGACAAGCCACTGCTGAACCGGTTCAGTTCAACCTTTGCACCGGGATCGACGATTAAAGCACTAACGGCGGCGATTGAATTGAAAAATGGAATCGACCCTAAAGCTGCACTCAGCATTCAAGGAACAAAATGGGCGAAATCGAACTGGAAAGACCATTCCATCACAAGGGTCTCGAACCCTGGAGTGCCGATCGATATGGAAAAGGCCCTCATCTATTCCGATAATATTTACTTTGCCCAACAAGCATTGAAGCTTGGCAAAGATAAATTCTCAAAAGGGCTCCAAGACTTCGGTTTTGATGAATCCCTGAACTTTGACTACCCGATTAAAGCATCAAGTATTGGAAAGCTCGATAGCGAAGGACGCCTGGCTGATGCGAGCTATGGGCAAGCCCAAGTCCAAATGAGCACCCTTCACTTGGCAATGACCTACTCGGCTTTCTTAAATGAAGGAAACATCATGGCCCCTTCCTTAGTGACAGGCGATAAAACGGAAAAGAAACCGTTGAAAGAAAACATCATTTCTGCAGATCAAGCAACTACGATCACCAAGATGCTCACACAGGTCGTGGAGCATCCTAAAGGAACCGCACATGATTTAAACGATATTGGAGTGAAGCTGGCTACGAAAACAGGCACAGCCGAGACCAAAGCATCCAAGAATTCCAGCGGAACCGAAAATGGTTGGCTGGTTGCCATGGATACTGAAGACCCAGAGCTGATCATGGCCTGGATGATGGAAGACGTAAAAGGACGGGGCGGCAG
Source organism: Peribacillus sp. NPDC097197 (assembly GCF_050278025.1). NCBI lineage: Bacteria > Bacillati > Bacillota > Bacilli > Caryophanales > Bacillaceae > Peribacillus > Peribacillus sp. NPDC097197. The sequence goes on from NZ_JBNNST010000001.1 coordinate 189,265, forward strand.
CCATTTGGTAAGTGATAAAATGAAGCCGGTTCTGAAGAAATACTTGAAGTGACACAAAAAAGACACCTATTTCCAATAGGTGTCTTTTTTGTGTCACTAAATACCCGTAGAAAGGAGAGTGGACGAAGAAAATTATACCTGAAAAATCCTTAGTTTCGCCCAGTTTAAATCAAGAATAAGGCTGGTAATTAACGATTACTTCATTAAAATGTCATAACATAACAAAATATAGGTCAATAGTATTTGTGAATGACAAAATAGTAATATCTAATTCATTTATTTGATTATATGGAATATAAAACTATTATTATCAAATTTAGTTAGCTTTAAATCTAGTTAAAAGAATAATTGGAAACAATTACTAGGTTTTTTCCCAATAAATATTTATAAAAAGGTAGAAATTCCAAAAAACTTGTATTATTATAGATTAAGTAGAACGGATTGGTAATTAACCCAATTATAGTTCTCTAGTTTAAAAGAACTAGTCATTGATATTATTACTTGTCGTAGGAATTATGAATTGGTCATTTAGTATTAAATGCGTTTTTTTGTAAGTCGTTAGTTATTTCGCTCTATATGAGCTTGCGTTCCTAACGCACTACTTTAGATATTGAAAGGGAGTTTTTTCTAACATGGGAAAAAAGAAAGCAATTAAATTAGCAACGGCAACTGCAATTGCCGCATCAGCGTTCGTCGCAGTAGCACCAACACAATCAGAGGCAGCTACTAGCTCAGTTGACAAAGCGATTACAAAAGCTTCATCAGCAATGCTTAAAGCATTCAACACGTATAACAAAACGGCTCGCGTGGAAGGTAAGCTTCCTGCATTATCAACAATCAAAAAAGATGTAAAATCAGCTCAAGATGCTTATACAGCAGCTGCAAAAGAAATCGCTTCAAAAGGCGGAACTAAAGCTCAAAAAGCGACTCTTACAAAAAAACTAGATACTAACAAAAAATATCTAGACCGCGCTGAACTATACTTAAAAGCAGTTACTACTAACCTTAAACCTACTAAAGAAGCATTCACAGCGGCTGTAGCTGGTGGAACACAATCTAAAGTTTTATCTGCACAAAAAGCATACCAAGCAAAAATCAAAGAATTCGAAGCAAACGTGAAGAAAGTCTACGGACCAGATGCTCGTGAACTTCTAACTGCAAAATATGCAGATGCAGCAAATGAACTTGTTAACTCTGTAAACGACGAAATGACAGTTTACCAAGCTTACAAAAAAATCTCTGTCCTTGTTGATAAAGAAGACCTTGAAGCAGCTGAAAAATTAATCGTTGATACAAAAGAAACAGCAGCTAAAGTTGCTAAGTTAGATACTAAATTAGCTAAAAACATCACAAATGCTGTTGTGAAAATCAACAAAAAATTCGAAGATGCTCAAGTACCTGCAGTTAAAGAAGTAAGTGCGATTAACACTAAAACTGTTCAGGTAACTTTCTCAACTCCTGTTAAAGATACTAGCAAAGCTCAATTTGAAGTCAAAAAAGGTGCTTCTACAATTGGAGTAAGTGCTACTAAGTGGAGTGAGGATAAGAAATCAGCAACTTTAGAAATTAATTCTAAACTTACTGAAGGTACTTATAATATCTCTGTAAAAGGTCTTTCTGAAGAAGCACTTAATGGTTCAGTTACTGTTGAAAATGAAAAGGTAGCTGAAATTAAAATTCTTTCTGATAGTCTAATTAAATCAGGTGAAAAAACAGGCGCTGTAGGTTACCAAGTTCTTAATCAATATGGAGAAGACGTAACATCAACTTCTTTAGCTAATTTAGCAGTTAGCTCACCAAATGGTGAATTAAAAGCTGAAAAAGGTAAATTATCACTTGAGTCTTCTAGTGTGTTGAAAGCTGGAGATAAAGTTGTTGTAACTGTTATTGATAAGAATACTGCAAAAACAGCTAATGCAACATTAACAGTTGCATCAGAGGCAAAAGTTTCTGAAGTAGCGGTAAATGGTATTTATAACAAAGATAGCAAAACTTTATCTGAAGATACTAAATCTGATAATTTCTATGTATTAGTGGATGTAAAAGACCAGTATGGTAATGAAATTACTGATGTAAATAAGTTGAAAAATGAACTTACTGTTCTAGCTTCTAACACAACAGTTGCTGATTTTTCAAAAGATAAAGATGGGAAAGCAATCTTTGAAGAAATTGAAGTAAATAAAGTTAAGAAATTAGCTTTAAAAGTGGTTCCAGGTACAAAAGGTGATAGTTTAGTTACATTGATCTCTAATTCAACTGGTAAATCAGTAAGCCAATTAGTAACTGTTGCAGAAGGTGTTAAAGTTGATACGGTTACAATTGGTTCCCCTGAAGGCGTTATTGCTGGAAGTGAAAAAGTACTAGTGCCAGTAGAAATTACAAATAACAAAGGTGCGGCTGTAACAAAAGTTGCCGACACTACTGGTGTTAAAGTAACTCTTGCTGGAGCTACTTCAAAAGAAGGAAAAATTGTTGAAAAAGACGGAAAACTTTACATTGAATTAACTACGGATTCTGTCAAGGCTAATGAAGTAGGAAACTTAATTGTCTCTGTAACAACGCCAACTAATAAATTCAGTAATAAAGTTTTCCAAGTTAAGACTGATGCAGTTGCTCAAACTTTAGTTAATCTTGACTCTAAAGTATCAACTTCTATCTATCAAAATCAAAAAATAACTCTTGAAGATAAAAACTTTATCGTTCAAGATCAATATGGCAGAACTATTACAGATGGCTTTACTGTCGATGTGGAATCAGCAGATGATGCTAAAATTAAAGTTGAAAAAAAATCTGGTATTATTTCAATTACAGCTCTTAAAGACTCTGCCTTAGTAACCTTTACAATTAATAAAGGTAAAACGAACGAGTCATCTGTAGATGTAAGATTTACTACAGTAGCTCAGTCGGAATTCGCTTCTTATAAAGTTACTGATGCAGGAACTTTGTTAGCTACAGATGATGTTGATTATGCCAAAGACCTAGAAGTTTATGGTGTAACAAAGGATGGTAAAGAAGTTAAGTTACCGAAAGATGAGTATAATGTGGTAGTAGGAAATGGCGGATTTAAATACAACTCAGATACAAATAAGCTATCTGGAGATAAGTCACAAGTAGAAACAAATAGCAAAAACGGATTGCCTGAAACTAAGGACGCAACTGCAAAAGTGATCATTAATGATACTGGTGACGAACTTTCTGTTAAAGGTAAAATCTCTGCAGTAGCTCCAAAAGCTGCAAAGGTTGAATATGTAGAAAATGAAAAAACTGTAGATTCAGCTGAACTTACTATTACTACTGGTACTCTAACAGCAGGTAATTTAACTAATATTGCTGTTACTGACCAATATGGAGTAGAAGGAACTGTTGCTACTAGTGAAAAAGGAAACTTAGTCATTACGTTTGCTGATGATAGCCATAAAGATGCTTTAGTTACTTTCTCTAGTGTAGTTAATGTTGATAAAACTGAAGCTAAAATTGAGAGTAATGGTACCGAAACTGCGAAGGTGTCTAACTTGAAAGACGGTGCTACATTAACAGCAAAAGTTTCAGTTAATGGTGTAACTACTACTGTGAAGTTTAAAATTAATCTTGACGCAGTAAAAGCACCAGCTGAAGAAGTAAAAGACCCAGCTGAAGAAGCATAAAAAGTTAATTTAAATAAGAATTTAAGATAGAAGCCTCTGTGGAGAGAAATCTCTGCAGGGTTTTCTTGTACATAAAAGAAACGAACCTGCATCAAATAGAAAAATAAGCTTATATTATAATCGTGTATAAGAGTAACATCAGCCCTAATTCCTTTAAAAGAGTTAGGGCTATTTCTGTTGGGGGAGGATATTATAAAATTCTTTAGAGCCGTGTTTATAATTAAAAATTAGAGTGTAGTAGCTACTCACATAATTTTTAATGTTTTTGAATCCCTAGGTACATTTCAACGTATACAACAAATATCTATTGCACATCTTACTTTTATCTTAAAGAAAGGTGTGTATTTTTTTATGTCTGAAAATAACAGGTTAGCAATTAGCTATTATAGAAAATCTACAAAAATTAAAAATAAATCAGTAGAAGAAATTATTGGTTATCCGCGGCAGGTAAAATCGGAATATGCAAGAAATAATGGGATACATATAGCAGGGAATTTAGATATATTTAAATATTTCTAAAAAAAATTTGGACTGAATATTTATCCTTCTATTTGACTATAATTGTTCTAAGAATCTTTCAACATAATATTTTTTTAGTTGAAAGATTAAAATACAACATTAAATATATTTATTAAAACGAAGTAAACTTTTCTAACCAACTTTCAACATAATGTTTATTTAGTTGAAAGATTAAAACGGAATAATTAAGATTTGGGTTATTGTAGATATTAGCAATAACCCTCTTTCTTATGCCCTATGTTTAAAAATAGAATAGTTGATAACAATGTAGCTATCATTGATGACAGAAAATTTAAATAGAAAGGAGGAGAAATAGTAAGTGAACAATTCGGATAACTATTGGCAGAGCAATAGTGAAGCCATCCCTTTAGAAACAAGAGTTATTTTAAACGAATACTTATTAAGTATGAAATTGTCTAACAAAGCAGAAGCAACGATTAAGAAATATCGATGGATATTAGAACGTTTTTTCAGAGAATGTACAATTCAGTTGGAGGAGCTAACTTCAGATGATGTTTTACACTGGTTAAACGAGTTTTCCGAGGGTAAAAAGCCAAAGACCATAGATCTTTTTCTTTCAGCGATTTCTTCTTTTTTTCAATTCTGTTTAGCTGAAGAGTATATGGATACTATGGTCATAAAAAAACGCTGGCGTCCAAAAATTCCCCATGCTCTGCCTAAATATCTGACCGAGCAGGAGTATACCCGTGTAAAAATGGCAGCAGAAAGTTTATCCCTTCGTAACCGCTCGCTCATCTTGTTTCTTTTCTCATCGGGATGCCGAAGCTCAGAAGCTTCCCAATTAAATATTCCGGATGTTCAACTTGAAAAGCGTACAGCCATTGTAAAGGGAAAAGGAAAAAAGATCCGGCATATTCACTTTTCGGAGGAATGTGCTCTTGTTCTAAAGGAATATTTAGCAACACGTTCTAGCGATCTAGAAGGCCCTCTCTTTCAAAACAAGTTTGGGCAGCGCCTGACTAAGAGTGGAATCTATGCCATCACGACTAAATTAGGTAAACAGGCAGGTCTCACACAATCTCTCCATCCACACTGCTGCCGTCATACATTTGCGACAAATATGCTGGCAAGAGGGGCCAATATAGAATTTATTGCGGATGAAATGGGTCATGCAGATTTGAATACGACACGTGTCTATGCACGGATTCCAACAGAAGATATGCTCTTAGCCTACCAAAATAAAATGGGGTGAAAACAATGAATCTGAAAATCCAAAAATCTTTCTTTGATGATCATAAAACTAGATTTACTAAAGAAACAATCCGCAGTTATACTATATCGTTGAAACAATTCTTTGCTTTCTGTGATAAGAATTATGATGAAGTGAAGGCGAACGATGTGCGTGCCTGGCTTGCCTCTATGGAAGATCAGGGTTTAAAACCACGATCAATTCACTTAAAATTAAGTGCGTTGAAGTCCTTCTATCAATATTGTATGGAAGAAAATAAAACTACGAAAAATCCCACAGCAACTGTACATACACCTCAGAAAGATGATTCCCTTCCCTATTACTTAACAAAGCGACAAGTAGCTTTTCTTCAAGAACTGACCAGAAGTGACCCGCGAGACCGTGCCATCGTTGAGGCCTTATATGCAACAGGTGTCAGGGTAAGTGAACTCCTTGAGATTAAGCTCGAAGACATCAAATGGGAAACACGACAGATATGGATCCGGAAAGGAAAAGGAAACAAGGAGCGTTTTGTCCTATTCACCCACGAATGTGCAGAACGCTTGAAAACGTATCTTAGTAATCGAAAGAACGCCAATCCTTATCTATTCGCAAACAATCGAGGAGGACATTTAAGTCGGGTTTTTGTTGAAAAAAAGTTTCAGGAATTTACATCAGAATTGGGTTTTAAAGTCGTGCCACATACGATGCGACATACATTTGCAGCTCATCTTGCAGAAAAGAATATGCCTCAAAGCTACATTCAAGAACTGCTTGGTCATGTCAATATAAATACTACAAGAATTTATACTCGGTTGATGGAGCATGCTCGTAAAAAACAATATGACCGCTACCAAGGATAAATAGTGAAAGGAGATATAATGATTAATTATTGGGAGTTAGCAAAACAGTTTCCGAATATAGAAAATCAGAATGCAGTCAGTGAATTTTTGTTAAGTTTGAAACTAACAAATCGTAGTGAGACAACAATTAGAATGTATCGAAGTTTTTTAGAACAGTTTTTTGTTATGCAGACAGAGTCCTTTGCTTCACTTTCATCAGAAACCATTTATCAATGGTATTGTGAAAATCAAGGGCATGTAAAAGAGAGGTCACTTAAAGTACGTTTAAGTATTTTATCGTCTTTTTATACGTTCTGTGTTCAAGAAGAATTAATTGAACGCTCCCTAATCAAGAGCCGATGGTTTCCGAGGCTTCCGAAATCAGCACCAAAATACTTAGGAAAAGAAGAGATTGCAAAAGTAAGACAGCAAAGTGAAAAAGATTCTCTACGAAGTCAAACGATATTGGAATTTATGCTAACATCAGGTTGCAGAATTGGAGAGGTAAATCGGCTCAACTATGCGGATATAGATGTGGATAACCGGACTGCAACCATAGTTGGGAAGGGTAAAAAAATTCGTCAAGTCCATTTTACGGAAAAGTGTGCAATTCTATTAGAACGTTATATGATAACTAGAAAGGAATCGACATCCCCTGCCCTTTTCCTATCATTAGGAGGAGAGCGTTTATCTATTAGTCAAATTTATAGGACAATAAGATCGATTGGAGAAAAGGCGGGTCTTAAAAACTTGCATCCTCACCAACTACGTCATACCTTCGCGACGGAACTACTAGCTAAAGGTGCAGAATTATCATTTATTGGGGAAGAATTGGGCCATAATGATATTGCGACAACGCAAATATATGCTAGGCTTCTAAAAAGTGAAATTATTGTCCGTTACAGAAAATACATGGGTTGATTAGAGATATGAATAAAATGGAAGAGTTAATGATGAAATTTTTAGAGGATAATAAGTTCAAGTTTGAGCAAAGTACCCTTAAATATATCCAATTCAATGTGGAGGAACTGGTAGGTCATAGTGAAAAATCTATTCAAGAAATTCAAGCTAGGGATATACGTAATTGGTTGAATCAATTAATTGCAAAAGGATATGCCGAGGTAACGGTAAATACCAAATTTTTTAGAGTGAAACGTTTTTTTAATTATTGCTTTGAGGAAGAAATGATTACTAAAAATCCTTTTTGGGCAATACCAAATCCAGTGCAAAAACACAGAGAAAAACCTCCGAGATACTTAACAGTGAAACAACTGGGAGAGTTGAGAAACCTTGTAGAAGGAAGAGTGTTACAAAGAACAGTTGTTGAAGTTCTTTATACAACAGGTGTCAGGATAAGTGAATTATGTGCCATGAAGATAGAAGACATTAATTGGTCAGAGCGATCTATTGTAGTTAAGAAAGGGAAAGGTAAAAAGGATAGGCTGGTTCTTTTTACAAAAGATTGTGAGGAATATTTAAAAACTTATTTAAAAACTAGAACTGGGGATTTTCCTTTCTTATTTTTAAATAGGTGTAAGGATGGGCCGATTAAACGGTATTCGATAGGCGATTGGTTTATACAATACAGCAAAGAACTTGGTTTTAGGGTGACTCCTCATACATTACGTCACACATTCGCTACACACCTTGCAATTAAAGGAATGTCTCTAGAGTATATACAAGCATTACTAGGACATGAAGAATGGACGTGTACAAAAGTATATGTTCAATTCAATGTTCAAGCACGAAAGGAATTGTATGATGAATGGATGTAAAGTTATTTACTTGTAAATTTAAGGATATAGAACGGCGATTGATGTATTGTGCTTGACTCTTTTTCTTAATAAAAAGGCAAAAGGGGCCAATGCATGATAATCAGTATTACCCGTACTAAACCGTGGCTTATAAAAAATGCCATAAACCCTATATATTCAAGGGTTAATGGCGTTTTTTGATGTCGGTTGAAACAGAATGAAAGTGCGATTAACGCTACACAAGCGGTTGTAACTTTTGAGGGAGAAATTGGCGAAGCTACTGCTGAAAACTTTACTGTTGATAATAACGTAACAGTAATCAAAGCTGAAGTTAGTGCTGATAACAAAAAAGAAGTTAAATTGACTTTCAATAAAGCCTTGACAGATAAAGATACTTATAAAGTAACGGTAAATGGTGTTAAATCTGCTACAGGTTCTGAATTAAAAGAAGCCCAAACTGTAGAATTTAAATATGAAATTGCTGCTGTTAATTCAGTTGCATTATCAACTACAAAATTCTACGATGGAGAAAGTATTCTTGATTCAGTAGTTGTTAAAGACAAAAATGGTTTAGTATTAGATAATGATTCATTAACTCTTGAAATTTCTTCAACTGATGCTGGTGCAGTAGCTGCAAATGGCGACGTAACAACATCGACTACCAAATCATTCTATGTAGAAGTAAAAGTAAAAGAAGGTTCTGATACTTTAGCAACTACTGGAGCGGTGAAAGTAACAGTAGCACCAGAATTAGAAGTAACATCATTTGATGGGATTCATATTGGAGCAGCTACTAATGTTTCAACATATGAGAATGCTAAAAAGCTAAACAAGTTGAACACTACATTGAAAGTCAATGAAGATGGTGCTGTATTGAACCTATTTGGTAAAGATGTAGATGGTAATGTTGTTGCATTAAGCCCAGTTGAAGCAAGTGGTTCTACTGCTGCTAACTATAAAATTACAAACTTAACACCAACTGTAGCTAACGTAGAGGTTGTTAATGGAGAATTTGTAATTAAAACGATTACGGCTGGAAAAGCACAAGCTAAAATTAAAGTTGGCGATGTTGAAACTACTGTATCATTTGAAGTAGTTGCTAACGAAAAAATTACTGATGCAAAATTAAGTAAAGATAAAGTTTCACTTGATACAGCTACAGGTGCAACTAAAACAAGTGATACAGTTTCAGTTTCTTTATTAGACCAGTATGGTGAGGATATTGACTTCCCTACTACACCTGCACCTGTATTAAACACAGAGGGAACAGTAGTAACTTTTGGAGATAATAGCAAATTAACTGTTAAATCAAGCAATACTAAGGCTGCTACAGCTACTGTTGCTGCTGATGGAACAGTTACTATTGATAAAGTAGCAAAAGGTTCTTCAACTGTCACTGTAGAATATAAAAATGCTGCTGGAACAGTAGTATTTACAAAATCTATTGCTGTAACAGTTAGCGAATTTGATACTGAAACTGCTACCTATAAATTAGCATTAGCTTCTAAAAACGCCGTTTTAGATGCCGATGATGATACGTCAGAAACTGGTGCAGATGTTGATGATGCAGTAAAATTCGTACTTAACGAGTTGGATAAAAACGGTAATGTAATTAATACTAAAGCACTTGATGGTAGTGCTGCAGCATTAACATTTACTACATCTACTGCTAAAGATGCCGCTTTCCTTGCAACAGCTTATGCTGCTGGTACTGGAACTATTGCTTTCAACAGTGATGCGGTAGTTAAACTTGTTAACTCTGGAACAGTAAATGTTACTGCTACAGTAGGTGGAGTAGCAGTTGATACAATTAGTGTTGCTTATAAAAACACTGACTCTGTAGCTACAAAAGCTGTAGTAAACACTTCAAACCGTACTGTGGATTTATCAAACCTAGGTGGTACTTCAGTAACTTCGAAGGAACTACTGTTTGGTAAACTAAATACAGCTGGAACAAAATACTTGTTAAACCCTGCACTAACTATTCAAGACCAATTTGCTGCAACTATGAGCTATAAAATTGCAACAGCAACAGACTTGTTAGCTAATGGTTTGACAGTAAATTCTACACCAGTCGTAACTAATTTAAATAATGTTTCAAATGCTAGTGGGGTACTTACTTTAACTGATGATTCTAAAGCTGGTACTGTAACAATTGTAGTACCTGCAGTTAGCACAACAGCTAATGCAGACCTATTAGCGGCTCCTGTATCTATCAATGTAACTTTAGTTAAGTAATTTAAAGTTATTGAATAGGTGAATGATACACTAATCAATATTTAAAACTCTGTGGAGAGAAATCTCCGCAGGGTTTTTCTTTTTGACATGACTATCTGCATCAGGTAGTAGGGACCCGAATCAAATAGAAAAATAAGCTTTTTTTATGATAGTGTAAAGTATCCATATCATCTCTAATTCCTTTCGAGGTGTTAGGGCTATTTCTAATTGAGGAGGATAATACACGTTGTATGGTTTGTTTTGTATGGAGAATGAGAAAGACTTTCCATGTTGTAATCAAAGATGCACGAACTTAGCCATGGAGAGAAACACTGAAGGGCATTTTGTTTACATAAAAAACGAAATCGAATCAAATAGAAAGATAACCATATATTATGATTTTGAAGTAAATCAAGATAATAGTCCTAATTCCTTTCAAGGAATTAGGGCTATTTCTATTGGAGGTGAAATCTAAATGGAAAACCATCCAGCAAAGAGAATAAACATCGTTAGTGTGAAATTAATGAAGGAATCAATTCGTTATACAAAGAAAGATCTATACGATCGCCTGAAGATGGATATCATCTGATGAATCAATTCCTGGGAGACTTAGATAGAGAAGCCTTTATCGTAATTAGTCTGGATACGAAGAACCAACCGCTTTCAATAAACATCTGCCACGTGGGTAGCCTGAATGCGAGTATCGTAAATCCCCGGGAAGTCATGAAGTCTGCGATTATATCGAATGCCGCTTCTATCATGGTGGGACACAATCATCCCAGCGGATAGAGTAGCCCATCAAGTGAAGATATAGAGGTCACGAAGAGACTAGTCAAAGCTGGAAAGATTATAGGGATAAAGTTATTGGATCACATCATCGTAGGCGATGACAACTTCGTCTCATTAAAGGAGAAGGGATGCATTTGAAGGAACTAGATTGGTTCGTAAAAACCCTAGAAAACGAATTTCATATAGAAGCCGATAAAAGACAGATAAGCTACGAAGGAAGTGAACTGTACCTGGATGAGATAGATGAATTACTCATTCCACCTGACATGCTGAATGGACTTCCTGAACCGTTTCTCTTCGAGACGATGGTGTTTGATCGTGAAGAAGATGGAACGGAGTGGCTTGGAATCATTGCGATGAATATAGGGACAAGAGAGTGGCATTTGCAACTCATTCTGAAAAATGAAGAAGTCGTATATAAAAAAGAGATTAAAAAGGAGAGGGATTAAAATGGGGAATTACCACAAAATCACGATAAACGGAGTGACATTCTTTCGGGAGTTTAATTCGGCTAGTGGATATTATGGTCTGGATGAGTTAACGAAGGAGGAATTGGTCGAGCAAATTATGGATGAAGTAATTGAATCATCTGTCGAAATAGACGAGGAAGAAATAAATCAAGCCATCAGGAGTATTCCAAGCTACAGTCAGCGGGAATCCGTTCAAAATTACATCACCTATTTGGAAATGGTGGCCGAGTCATTGGAGTGAACCCCCGACATTTCTTTTCAGAAATTCACGACAAAACTAAGCTCATTAAAAGCTAACCAGTAGAACTTATCCTTCCCATGCAAAGTAGCTAGTTTAGGGTACTGAAGACTCACGACTTTATCATAAGAATGTCGTCAGACGGACAAAAAAACAGGAATAGGAGAGTGCGAAATGTTATTACCTAATTTCCCTATGAAAACTTTTGGTGGAAAAATATTTTGGAGAACAATTGAATCCAGTAACGGATGGAGACTACAACAGAACATACTCTCCGAACATTATCGGATCATTGATTCACAAAATATACGCCACGCCTGGAGTAACGACTGGCAAGAGATTAATAATACGTACAAAAAGTTTACAAGGAATTTTATAGAATAAGGTCATGGGTGCCTAATATACATCGATGGCTTTTTTGTTTAGGAGGGAAACCACTTGGCCTTATTAGATGCATTCAGACAGTGGCTTATCGAAGATGGGAAGAGTCCAAAAACCATTGAATCATACTGTAATGATGTAAAGCAATTTCAGTTGTACCTTGTGGAGAAAGTTGCTGATGAGAACCAGCCACTTTCCCGCTTTTCTTTTGTCCGCTATAAACAATATATGTTAGACGAAAATTTAAAGATATCCACTATAAATAAAAAGGTGAACAGCCTGAAGGTATTCAATGATTTCTTACAGATGAAAGGGCTGGTAAGGAAAAACTTTATTCAACTAAGGAAGGACCGAGTGCCCATCGCAAATGGAAGTGAGAAGGTTGTCGAAGCACTAACAGATGGAGAAGTCGAGAGGGTGCTGGCCTATGTCCAGGATGATTTGAAAGTGAGCATTCGAAACCGTTTGATTGTTCATACCTTGCTTTATACAGCTGTTCGAGTCTCTGAACTCATTAATATTAAGCATGTAGACATTGAACCACTAACCTCTACTCTCACCGTTCGGGGCAAAGCCGGAAAGGTTAGAGAAATTGGAATTCGAAATGATCTTATGGAATTAATGAAAATCTATCAAGCAGGAGAGAGAAAAGAGTCAAAATATCATGATAGCGAATATCTATTTGTCACTCAAAGAAGTCCTAAAATGCATAGAGATGCGGTTAGGAATTGGTTAGCTAAAATCTCTGATGATATTGGCATGAAACTATACCCACATCTGTTTAGAAGAACCTGTGCAACCCTGCTTTTAAGGCGAGGAGTTCCGGTGGTCACGGTCAGTAAGATACTGGGTCATTATTCAGTAGAGCTTACTTCGAAAACCTATATTCAGACTTCTAGAGCCGATAAGCAGTCAGCTTTGGATTTATTGTAGAGTATGCACGCAGGACGGAAAATGAAATGGTGGAATCGGCAGTCTATGCTTACGGTTACAAAGATAAATTTCTAAAATCGCTCGATTTTGGAGAGGGAGTATGAAAGCTCACGGAGGTCAAATGGAAGGCGATTTGACTTATGATCCAGTCGGCTTAGGCAGTCAAGATAGAACGGGAAGATAAAGGAGAAGTTACCAATGAAGATGATACAAACGTTAAGCGATATTGAATATCCAAAAGCAATAAATAAAATACCAATCGAATTAATTAAAGAAATTGAACAAGACTTTCTCAACCTCTATGGAATATCATTTAATCAAGTGCTCATTTGAATCGCTCATTCAAAGCTATGGGGAGCGAGTACAAAAATTATAGAGAAGGGTTGAAAAGCTAATTGAATAGTATCAAGGAAAAAGAGCTAAGGCCTTAGAGATATTTGATTATTTCATGAGACGAGAATTTGAACGGGCCATAGAATTAATTCCATGGCTCGTTTAGTGTTTAGGGTAAACCTAAGCGCTTGGCCACTTCATTCTCTCTAGCTTATTTTTGGCTAGCTTCAAGTATAGTAAACTCCTAATTGTTAAGTAGTTCATATATAGAGTATAATAACGCGAACGCACATTCTTTATAAAAAATTTATCATTTTAGAATATAGGGCGTTAAAACTTTCATGTCTAAAGGAGAACGATGAAAATGAGAAAAATAGTTGTAATATTGAGCTCTTGTATGATTTTTGCATTATTATTAGCTGGTTGTGGAGCTGATGAACCAGACTATACAACTGAACAATTTGAATCTGCACTAAATAAAGGAGATAACTTGGAAGGGAAAACTGTATCAGTTAAAGTAGATGAGATTGTACCTGATAGTGCTTTTGGTTACAATATCGAGACTGGAGAACATTTGAATTTCGTGTCAACCGACAATCCGAAGGTTAAAAAAGGAGATGAAGTAGTTCTGAAGGCCAAGGAAGTAAAGAGTGTACTTGGCTCATTTATTATTACTTATGAAAAGCAGTAATTTGATCAAAGAAATGTTTCATCAACAAATGAACGTATACGAATCCGCAATGGATTACGTATGCGTTTTTATTGTAGAGAAGAAAATTTGATAAGAATGAACAATCAAATTTATTGTTGCTTTTAAGGCTGAACATGGCGTGTAAAAGCTGAAGAGTTTGATGCAGTGAATGGGAAGTATATTCATCCATCTTGTATGCTTTGTACGGATACAACAACTTACTACCAAAAGGTTCGCTAAAATCAATGGTTTACAATACGAAACCATCAATAAACGTCAAAGGCTACTATTATTCATTGCTGAACATTTAGTAACCTTCCCAGACCACGATGCGAGATAGCAAATTTCTAATGGGCTTGAGAGATATATTTTTAAAATAAATAACCAAGAAATACAACCCTCTTTAACATTCCCTTCATTTAGAAAAATCCCATGCAAAAATTGAAAAAAATAAAAAAGCCTAGAATTTAATAAACCTCAAGAAATAACAACGTATTTCAGAAGGATAATAATGAACACATCAAGAAGTTAAAAGATAAGCTAAATTCAAGCCAAGGTAATTAAAACATATGGTATAAGCTGGTCTGCTAGAAATTTCTTATTTGTGACTAATTTACTATATACCTCTTAGAATCCTACTAACTTTGCCGATATTACTAATATAGCAATCTATCAAAGTTTTTATCTATAAAAAAGTATAGAGATGAGGCGGAAGTAAGATGAGAAGTTTGAGGTATATATGTATGGCTTTCTTTATCATTTTTTCTACATTTCCAGCATATGAAGCAGTGGCAGCAGAAGGATCTACAGAGATGAAGGTGAAACTGAGAAACTATTTGGGTAATCAAACATCCGTGACGGTAACGGCAACAGGTGACTATCTAACATCTGATGATGCGCTCTTTATCAAGAGCGGGGAGGAACTGACGGTTAAAGTGGAGACCGGAAGGCTTGTTGTATACAAGAATGCAAAGAAGCTAGAAGCATATTCTTCGTTTACCGTAACACCGGTTAAGGAAGATTCCCTATTAACCATTAACAACCGTCAGTATCCTGGAGCACTGGAGTTCACGGTTGAAGGCGGTTATGTACGGCCAATCAACCATGTTCATATTGAGGAGTATGTAAAGGGAGTCGTTCCTAGGGAAATGCCGGCCCTATGGCATATTGAGGCCGTGAAAGCCCAAACGATCGCAGCCCGTACCTACGCACTCCGTTTTCAGTCTAAGGTGATTGATGATACGGTTTCTTACCAAGTATATGGAGGAGCCGACGGTCATGACCGCTCTAATTTGGCGGTGGAACAAACAAAGGGGCTTGTTATCAAGCATGATGGAAAGTTGATTGAGGCGCTTTTTTCTTCAAGCAATGGCGGCATGACGGAACTGAATTCCAATGTCTGGACAAGCGGTAAACCTCTAGCTTATCTGGACATTAAAGAGGATCCGTTTGATCCGAAAATAAAATGGTCGGTTTCACTGGATAAGCAGCAAATTGATCTTTCCAAAAAAGATTTATCGAAGCCGGGAGATTGGTGGACAAGTGTTAAGGAAAAGGATACAGCCGTCGTTCCTAACTTGAAAAGTTGGCTTCAAAGTAATGGCTATAACAAAAAGGATATTAAAATTACGGATATTCCTGTTTTAGCTTTATCAGATAAAACTTCTGGAGGACGAGTGACAAAGGGCTCCATCCAATTGAATTTCTATGTGAAGGATATGCTTGATGAGAAAGGCAAATTAGTACAGCAAACAGTTACGGAACTGAATGTCCCTGCTTCAAAGATCCGGGCTATGGTAGGTACGGATAAGATGAAGAGTTATTTAGTAGTGGATTCCATATCAACCAATTCGGAGAGAGTTTCCATAGATGGGCTAGGTTTTGGCCATGGGGTTGGAATGAGTCAGTATGGAGCGAAATATAGAGCTGAATTTGGCCAAACGTATCAAGAGATTTTAGGATTTTATTACCCGAACACGACGATTGTAAGGGAGTATGCCGATGCTGAGCCTGAACAGGAGCCTGTAGTGAATAAGGATACAACAGCACCGAGCATCACTGCTGTAAAGGCGACAGAGGATTATTCTAATAATAAGGTCGGCATTACGTATAGCATGAATGAAGATGCGATCGTTTCCTTAACGATTAAAGATGGCATGGGAAATGTTGTAGCCACTCCTGTTCGTGAACAAGCCTTGAAAAAGGGGAGTCAGTCCGCTACATGGAACATAAAAGATGTCAGTAGTGGAACCTATATCGCAGAGATTATCGCAACAGATCGAGGCGGAAATAGGGGTATGGCAACACAGGTGATTCAGGTAAGTAAAGATACAACGGCACCGAAAATTACAAGCATCGACACATCAGGGAATTACAGCACTGAAAAGGCAAGCATTTCGTATCATATAAACGAAGATGCTAAGGTTACGATGCAAATCAAAAATAGCAAAGGGCAAGTAATTGCCACTCCAACTAGTGCAAAATCGTTGAAGAAGGGGAATCAGTCGGCTATATGGAATTTTAAAAATGTATCCAACGGCACGTATACAGCCCTCATCACCGCGAGTGACGCAAGTGATAACCAAAGAATGGCTACAACGAAAATCACGATCAAGAAAACAACAGGAAAAGTGACCGCAACTGTTTTAAATATACGAGAGAAAGCCAATACAACCTCGAAGATTGTCGGTAAGCTTAAGAAAAATCAGACCGTTACAATCTTAGCACAACAAGGGAACTGGTACAAAGTGAAGTACGGTACTAAAAGCGGGTATGTATCCAAAACCTATATAAAAAAATAACGATTCGAGACGCCATTTCATTGAGAGATGGCATTTTTTTGAATAAATTTTAGAAAAAAATGGGGTTTTTATAGCTGAATCTACTCATAACAAACGAATGAATGATATTATAGGGAAGTATGTTAAAAAATGACTTTATTAATATGGAGAATTAAACAGGAAAAAGGAGAGTTTGCTACATGAGAAAGAGGATTGGATTTTTATGGATAGCCGCTATGTTATTGTTCAGCGTGTTATTACCTACATATTCAGCAGAGGCAGCGGCAAAACCAACTTATACCATATCACCAACAAGCAAAACCTATAAGAATAATATGATGAATTTTTCTACATATAACTCGTATACGAAGCATTATTATTTATTGCGTTCATACCTTGAAGAGTTAGAGAAAAAAGGTGGCGGTACGCTTGTCCTGAAAAAAGGTACGTATACAATCAGTAATACACTCTATGTTCCTTCGAACGTAACAATCAAGATGAAGGATGGCGTAAAGCTGGTTAAAGGAAAGAAAACGGGAACGAACCAGTTCGTTGCAGCCAAATCCATGTTCCAACTTATAAGGCCATCCAAGTCCTCTAAGAAGGGTGTGTATGGAAAATATAATGGAGAGAAGAATATATCCTTCATCGGCGAAGGTAATGTTACTGTCGATTTAAAGTATATAGAAGACAGCATCGCCATCATCATGGGTCATAATAAAAACATCAAGGTGGAGAATATCCATTTTAAGAATATGTTCTCCGGCCATTTTATTGAAATGGATGCCTCGGATCATGTCATGATCCGTAAGAATACGTTTATAGATTCGAAAGTATCCAAAAATGTAAATAAAGAAGCGATTAATATTGATACACCAGACAGAACCACGCTTGGGTGGAGCCAAACTTGGAGTAAGTTTGATAAAACAGCCAACAAACATATTACCATCGAAAATAATACGTTCAAAAATCTTGATCGTGCGATAGGGACTCATAAGTATTCCGGCGCAAAATATCATGATAAAGTAGTTATCCAAAAAAATAACATAGAGAAAACACGTAGCGATGCGATTCGGGTTATGAATTGGTCTGATGCACAAATCATTAACAATACAATAAAAAATGTGGAAAACGGCGAGCCTGGAAAACGAGGGATTTTAGCCAGTGGTGCGAAAAACCCGACATTCAAGAATAATACATTTCAAAAAGTTGGCCGACCTGTTCAATTTACCACCTGGAAGAATGCAGGACCAGGTTCTCAATACGATATTACTTACAATGTATTGAGTAAGAAAAACAAACATGATCTTTCAAACAATCTAGCGATAAATACCGCAGAAAATTTTATCCGGATCAATAACAAATATAACGAATATATCTTATATACCGAAAAAATCTACCTTGTCTCAAAATAGACTAACAAACCAGCTATGATTAAATTCCTAAAGAAGATGTCTTTCATGAGTAGTAAACAAAAAACTGCTAGTTGAATTCAACTAGCGGTTCTTATGTGTTATAAATCTGCCGATTTAGTTTTTTCTACATTCTCTTGCTTATTCAAAAGACGCTGAATGTTCTTTGATTTTGGGACAACTTTGTAAACAATAAATGATACGACCGTGCTAATCAATGCGCCGACAAGAACATCAGCGGGATAATGAACGCCTACCCCTATACGCGATATTCCCACAAGTACTGCTACAATCAACCATAAAAAACGATATCGGCTTTTGCTGAATAACCAGAAGGTCATGCAAAAGGAAAAGAAGAGGATGGTGTGATCGCTAGGAAAAGAATTATTGATATCTTTCTCTATCAATTTATTCACATCGTCCAAAACGGAAAATGGTTGATAATTGGTATGGAGGTTGCTCACTAGTTTCCCCACTACCTCTGCCAAAATAAATGTAAGGCCTGCACATACAACCATCAATCTATTCCTACCATTACGTGTAAAAAAGAAAACGACAACAGCCAAAGCTAAGAAATACAATGAATAGTCAGCAAGAAAAACAAACACAGGATTTAGATAAGCGTGCTCTTTTCCTAAATCATTAATCATCCTAAATAACGTGATATTCAATTCCAAAATGGTCTTTTCCTTTCTATGTAAAACTTGATATATGAATCATTATAATACATGTTCGATCCCTTTTGGCTAAAGCATGAAATATAAAAAACTAGGGCTGACTATGTGTCAGCCCTAGTTTTGGGATAATTGTTGGCCTGGGGTAAAGGGAACGCCGGCCGCTTTTGCAATGATTTGTGAGATGTCTGTATTGTCGAGTACGCCGTCGAATGCCTCACTTCCAGGTCCGGTTGCAAAGACAGGTACCATATTGGCGGTGTGCCCTCCTGTCGAACTGGCTGCACGTATACTTCGGTCCGCTACTCCAGCTTTATAATGTTTGGCGATGGTACTGCCGATTTCCCAATCGATGCTATGCTGCGGGTAGACAAGCGTTCTATTGCTTCTTACGTGTTCGATGAATTGTTGTGCCTCTTCAGGTGTAAGAGAGATCTGGGCATAGTTCTTGAATGCGGAAATGACGCTGTTTGGTTCAATTTTATTGTCTTTATCAAAGGTAAGTTGCTTGGCCATAAACTGAGTAGATACTTTGATTTTTTTCAATGCAGTGATATCCATCGTTTCCGAAGCGGAGATTCCCATCGTTTCATGGTCAGCCAACACGACAATCAAGGTATCCTTCCTTTGTTTGGCCCATTCGACAGCTTTCTTTACCGTCTGATCAAATTCGATCGTTTCTTTCCAAATTCCTGGATAGTCTGCGGCATGTTCCATTGAATCGATACGTGCCCCTTCCGCCATTAAAAAGAATCCGTTGTCACTTTGAGATAAGACATCAAGTGCTTTTGCCGTCATTTCGGAGAGCGTGGGCTCCTGTGAGTGGACCACTTCTCTATCCAGCTTGAAATTCATATAGGTGGGGTGGAATAGCCCTAGCAGTTTTTTAGGGTGTTGAACGGAAGCGAGTTCTTCCTTATTCGCCGTAAATGAATAACCGGCTTCTTTAAATTTGGCGACAAGGTCGACGCCATTTTGCCGTTCCTCCTCGAAATAGGAAGCGCCACCGCCAAGAATGACATCAATCCGATGATCAAATAGCTGCCGGGCAATCTGGGAACCACCTGTCCAGCGGTTTTTTACGCTGGCGCCGAAAGCGGCGGGGGTGGCATCGACAACCATATTAGTGGAAATGAGCCCGACCTTTTTTCCATGTGCTTGAAAGGCATCAAGAATGCTGTCGATCTCTACTCCAGTCGAGTCAACCCCGATCGATTCGTTATTGGTCTTGATGCCAGTGGCGATGGCTGACCCTCCGGCCGCTGAATCGGTCACATAATTATTAGCGGAATAGGTGCGCATCAGGGCGACATGTTCTAACTTTTCCATATGAAGCACCCCGGATTTACCATATTCGAATTGGCGGGCAATTTCGATGGCCCCTACACCCATGCCATCGCCAATGAGCAGGATTACATTTTTGGGAGGCTTTTGAGCTTGTCCATGAATCGGGTAGGCCAGGAAAATGAGGAGGAGGGATACTAATGCTAGACCATACGGGCGTATGAATAGTTGAATGCATCTGATTTTATTAGTCATGTGGAATCCTCCATTAGATGTATGTCTTTCTATTATTAGTAGAGATCCATAAAAAAAACCTTCCTGAATATCAGGAAGGTAAAAACTTTTATGCTGCAACATCTGCACGTTCTGAATTTCTGCTGGACTTGAACCAAATAACTGCAAGGGAAAGGGCAGCGAACACGACTAGGAATATGGCGATAACGCTGACACTTGACCAGAATAAACTAAAATTGTTAAGGGTTATGACTGATTTAAAGCCGTTAATTGTATACGTAAGTGGTAAGAAACGACTTAATGTTTGCAATCCTTCTGGGAGCATGTGAACTGGTAAGCTTGAACCTGTTGTGGATAGTTGTAAAACTAAGAAAGTAAAAGCTAAAAAACGTCCGATATTTCCAGCTAAAGCCACTAGGAAGAACACGATGGCCAAGAAAGTTAAGCTGATGAATACCGAGAATAGGATTAACATGATCCCGTTTGTAAAGGTTGATTTTAAATAGAAGGAAGCGAAAACAGATGCGATGAGCGCCTGAGCTATCGCGAGCACTGCCATGTTTCTGAATTGGATCGCGTACCATCTAAATGCGGAACCCTCTGTCACCGCTGGCAATTGTAAGTTGAAGAGACAAGCCATGACCAAAACCCCTACGAATAATGCTAACGAAAGGATATATGGAGCATTCGCATAACGGTATCCAGGGAATGTATTGATGGACTTTCCACTCAATTCCACTGGTGCCGCAAACATGGCAATGTTCTTTTCATCCGTGTTAATGGCACTTAATTTATCAGCACCGCCAGATAAGCCGGTTGTCAATGTCTTACTGCCATCCTTGATTTGTCCGACGCCACCGTCTACTTGTTGGACACCATCGGATAAAGTACTCCAACCTGTTTTCACGGTCTTCGTGCCGTCACTCACTTGCGTCATTCCGTTATCGAGTTTGTTTGCACCAATTGTAAGGTCGTTCCATCCGGCTTTCACAGTTTGGTTACCTGCAGCAAGCGTTCCCGTTCCAGCGGCAAGCTTACCAGCACCTTCCGCTAGAGTACTTGTTCCAGAAGCAAGGGTCTTTGTACCGTTAGCAAGCGTGCCAGCCCCGGCTACAAGATCTTTACTGCCTTTAGCGAGCGTTCCGGTTCCAGCTGCAAGGTCTTTACTTCCTTTTGCAAGTGTTCCGGTTCCAGTCACAAGGTCTTTAGTGCCGTTAGCAAGCGTGCCAGCTCCGGCTGCAAGATCTTTACTGCCTTTAGCAAGCGTTCCAGTTCCGGCTACAAGGTCCTTACTACCAGAAGCCAAAGTAGCAGTTCCGGCTGCAAGAGTTGTGGTACCTGCCGCTAATGAACCGGTACCTGTTGCAAGCTGACTGGCTCCAGTGGAGAGGTCCCCTGCACCTTTAGCAAGAGTTTGCGTTCCTCCGTAGACTTGCTTTTGTCCTGCTACTAAAGTGTTTAGTCCAGCTTCTAAAGTGTTAGCCCCTGTTGATGCGCTGGCTAATCCTCCTGATATCTGATTAGCTCCCGCTACTAAACCAGGAGTTTTTTCTGCTAATAACCCGAGACCGCCAGCAACCTGTTGACTTCCTTCTAATAGCTTTTGAAAATCTGGACTTGCCTTAAGTCCAGGTACTTGCTCGGCAAGTTCGGCTAAGCCTGATGCAACAGTATTAGCGCCTGGGGCTAATTGTTTTATTGTAGAGTTTACGTCCGCTGCACCTGTAGAAACTCCTTTGCTACCTTCAGCAAGAGTTGAAATGCCTGCCTTTAATGTATTACTTCCTGCTTCCGCACTTGTTAAGCCATCTAATACTTGCTTGGCACCACCTTGCAAAGTAGAGGCTCCATTCACTAATTCTTTTGTTCCACTATTCAATTTTTGGGCTCCATCATTGACTTGACTAGCGCCACCTTTCAGAGAAGCAGCACCGGCATGTATAGAACTGGCACCCGCATTCAGTTTTTGAGCGCCATCACTGACTTGATTAACCCCACCGTTTAATTGCTGAGCCCCGGCATTCAGAGAAGTGGCACCAGTGTTCAACTTTTGAGCGCCATCGTTAACCTGACTAATACCGCCATTGAGTTTTCGGGCCCCGTTATTGACTTGGTTCACACCACTATTCAGTGCTTGAGCTCCATTATTAAGCTTACCTGCCCCGGCGTTTAACTCATTGGCACCAGCATCTAATTTTCTAGCTCCGCCATTTAAGGTCTGAGCGCCATTGTCTACTTGTTTAGCACCATCCGCTAACTTGCCGATGTCTCCCTGTTTACCAGCAAGAGAGCTATACATCACGCTTGTTCCAGCTTTTAATTCTGCTGCCCCACTCGCAAGCCTTGCGATGTCTGGTGCCTTTTGTTTCAGGGAGTCAAGGATTTGAGCGGTACCATTTTTCAGTTCTCCGGCTCCATCATTGATTTTTTGAGAACCATCTGCCCCATCTTTGAAACCGTTTTCAATATCACCCAGTTGATTGAGCAAGCTTGTCGTATAAGTGGCTGTTACCTTATCCGCCAAGCTTTCACGAATACGTTCTGTAGCACTTTTGGTTACTTGAGCAGCCATAAAGTGTAGCCCTTCATTTTGTGTATAGATCAATTCAGGTTTTACCGGATTTGTATCCAAGACTGTTGTTACATTCTGTGAGAAGTTTTCCGGAATTTCAATGACCATGTAGTAATCGGTATTTTCCAACCCTTTTTTAGCGGTCTTTTCATCAACGAAGTCCCAGCCAAGGGTATCGCCAGACCGTAACTCAGCTACCAAATCATTGCCGACATTAATCGGTTTCCCGCCTGAAGTGCCGCCTATATCCTTATTGACGACAGCGACAGGAAGTCTGGATAAATTGTCGTAGGGCCCCCATTTTGCAGTAAGTATAAGTGCTGCGTAGATAAATGGGATTAATAAGACAGCGACGATAGCAATGATCCACCCCGTCCTATTTTGGGAGCCGCCAAACTGAAATCCTGATCCTTTCATACATAACCCCCTATAAACTCTTATTTTTAAAGGATGACTGGGAGCCGTCCAATCAAACTTTTATAAGTATATTCTGACCATTTATTCTAATTCCTTCTTATTTTTGACAAAATATTATTTGAAATTAGATATTTTTAGGATTAAAGTTTCATAAAATAGTAATTATTTGGACAAACAAAAGATACTAAAGTAGGATTTTAATTTAAATTTCTTTAAGAACAATGTATATGAATGGTTATTCATTCACTTTTTGGGTGATTTAATAATTAAGATACTTATCTTTAAAACCTGAATAACAATTCTAAAAAAACAATAAGTATTTTTAGGAAATCGTATGAAATGTTAGTTTACCGAGTTCTAATATATGAAGATAGTCGGAAATCATTTATAGTGCAGAGAGGAAAAAGAGTGTACTAATAAAAGAAGGTTCACTGAAATTTATTTCAGTGAACCTTCTTTTATTATAGGGTTTTTGACCCGATATATTTCGGCTTCCAGTAGGAGTTGTCCATGCTTGAGATGCTAACTCCTCTAGAAGTGGCAGAATGGATGAATTGATTATCACCTATGTATATTCCAACATGTGAAACACGTTTGCCATTTTTAAAGAATACAAGATCCCCTGGTTCAGGTTCTGATGTTTTCAAACCAACTTTAGAATACAAATCTGCAGCTGTACGTGGCAAGACGACATCTTGTGACTTTTCAAAGACATAGTAGATGAACCCAGAACAATCGAAACCTTTGGGAGAAGTTCCGCCCCATCTATATGGTACACCCATATATTTCTTAGCTTTTTCTATTAATTTGTCATTATCTATGTTGTATACGCCCAAGGCATTAAAGGTCGATCGGTTGGATATCCCATTTTTCTTTAACTTGTGGTCTTTTTGAAAAGCTTTTACTGCCTTTGTAGTAGATTCATTATAATTATTTGAGTAGGAGCCTGATGGTTTATAGTAACCTTTAAACTTCAGAAGTTTTTGAAGTTGGCGTACGTCGGAATGTTTCATTTTCGGTTCTAACGTTTGATCACCAATATTAGCAGATGCTTGATGCTGTAGAGGTGAAAGCAATAAGACGGCAGCGACAACTAGACTACTAAATAACTTTTTCAATGAATTTTCCTCCTGAAACAAATATTGGTTCTTACATAGTAATATAGTCTTGTTACAATAAACGACATTTTACATTACATTTCTGTTACAAAAGTCAAATTATGCATAAAAAAGTGAGTATTAAACCTTTAATTCTATTAATTACTTCATATAGGTAATTATTGCTAACACTCCAGTTTATAACTATATATGATATAATTTCTATAGTGCGTTCAATTGATTTTATAGGAGAGAAAACCCTATGTTAACTGGTATGAAAAAGATATTTAATGAGAGTTCTAAAGACTTAAAGCGAATTTATAAGCTTGTAGATAATGTGAACCAACTAGAGGGTAAGTTTGAAAAATATTCGGATCATGAATTAAGAGGTATGAAAGATACGTTTAGAAGTTTGCTAGCTTCTGGAAAAACGTTAATGGATATTCAAGCTGAGGCTTTTGCCGTAGTGCGGGAAGCATCGAAACGTGTATTGGGTCTACGGCACTATGATGTTCAGCTCGTAGGTGGGTTTGTCTTGAATGAGGGTGCAATCGCTCAAATGAATACGGGTGAAGGGAAAACTCTTGTTGCAACCTTGCCGAGTTATTTACATGCATTGGAAGGTAAAGGCGTCCATATTATCACGGCAAATGAGTATCTCGCCAGCCGGGATAAGGATTTGATGGGGCAGGTGCATGAATTTTTGGGTCTGACAGTCGGCTTGAATATTTCACAAATGGCTCCTTCTGCAAAGCAGGAAGCCTATGCTGCAGACATTACCTATGGGACAGGTACGGAATTCGGTTTCGATTACCTTCGGGATAATATGGTCTTTCGAAAAGAAGAGAAAGTGCAAAAAGGACATCGATTTGCCATTGTCGATGAGATTGACAGCATCTTGATTGATGAAGCAAGGACCCCGTTAATCATTGCAGGCAAATCAAGCGATGGAACTGAGCTGTTTCATATTACTGCTCAAATTATGAAGTCGTTTAAAGAGGATGAGGATTTTGAGGTTGCTAACGAATCAAGGGCTACCTTTTTAACAGATCAAGGCGCATCCAAGATTGAAAAGGCGTTCGGAGTAGATAACTTATATGATATAGAGCATCAAGAGCTACTGCATAATGTGACGCAAGCACTTAAAGCACATGCCATTATGAAATTGGATGTCGATTATATCGTCAAGGATGGACAGATATCCTTGATAGATAAATTTACTGGCAGGGTGATGGAGGGCCGAAGTTTTAGTGAAGGTCTCCATCAGGCCATTGAAGCAAAGGAAGGCTTGGAGATTTCTGAAGAGAATGAAACCCAGGCTACAATTACCATCCAAAATTATTTCCGTTTATATCATTCACTTTCAGGGATGACGGGAAGTGCCATGCCTTCGAAAAAGGAGTTTTGGGAAACCTATCAGCTGCCTGTTATTGAAATTCCAACGAATAAGCCCATTCAACGACAGGATAAACCAGATTTAATCTTTAAAGATGAATTAAGTAAAATCAAAAAAATCGTTTCAGAAGTAACACGTATCCATAATGAAGGAAGGCCAATTTTGATTGGAACGACTTCCATTGAGCAATCGGAAACGTTGTCCATTCATTTGAAGAAAGAAACAATCCAACATCAGATCCTCAATGCGAAAACGGAAAAAGGCGAAGCGGAAATTATCGCCAAGGCCGGACAAAAGGGTCAAGTAATGTTAGCAACGAACATGGCTGGAAGAGGTACGGACATTTTGCTGGATGAAGATGTTAAGGAATTGGGCGGTCTTCATATTATCGGTACGGAGCGACATGAAAGCAATCGTATCGATATGCAGCTACGTGGTCGTTCGGGTCGGCAAGGTGACCCGGGCTCTACACAATTTATCATTTCTTTAGAGGACGATTTGTTTGTCTACTATGAGGAAGAAGAAATTGAACGGTACGTAAAGAAAGTTAAAACAGATGAAACCGGTTTGGTCGTAAGTCCTGCTCCGGAAAAATTCGTGAAAATGGTTCAGGAAACGATTGAGCAAACACATCAGTCTAGCCGTAATCATTTGCTGAAATTGGAACACGCTTTAAATGAGCAAAGTAAAATTATCTATTCGATGAGAGATCGGATTCTGGACATGGAAACGGATCAAATGTTTACAATTCTCCTTGAATATATTGAGAATTACATCCGTAAGCTCGTGGCGAAGTATTATCCTGAATATATGGAAGAGCCGAATTCGAAGGCTTTTATTGAAGAGCTGTCCCTTGTCTACTTATCGTTGGATTGGAAAGAGGACGATTTGCAAAGTCTTAACCGTTCTGAAGTGGAAGCAAAGGCACTTACTGCATTCAATGAAATGGAACCTATGTTGTTGACTTTACAAGAGGATGCTGAGTGGGGAAGCCGGTTACGTGCCTTTATGTTGAAACAAATTGATACGAACTGGATGAGTCATTTAGACGAAATGAATAGAGTGAAGGAAGGCATAGGGTTAAGCGGGTATGGTCAACAAGACCCTTATATGTTATTCGAAAAAGAAGCGCTTGTACAATTCGAACAGCTTATAGGTCAAATCGAGTCAGGCATCAGTGTCCACTTTATGGAGTATGTAAAAAGCCAAAGGGATCAAGAAGAGGAACTTGATGAGAAGGGGGAAGATGAATAATGGGTCTGTTTAGTAAAAGTGGAAAAGCAAAAGAAAAAGTCAAAATCGAGACAGCAACAGCGGAAGAGTCTGTCTCAAATGCAGAAGATGCGATCTATACTACCTTGGTTTTTCATGATGACTCTGATTTTTCCAAGCAAGAAAAGTATGTTTACCAGTTCCACCATCAACAATTGCCGTCATTAAAACCAAATCAAATTTCCATTTCAGGAGTTAAATTATCAAGGTTTGAAGAGGAAGTAGTGGTTATGGCCTTCATCCGTAATACATTAGATAAAGCGGTCCGCTTTGAAGTAGTGGATTTATTATTATTGGATGAAAACGGGCAAGCTTTGGCGAAGAAGTCATTTGATTTATCGGAAATGGGCGAAATCCCTGCTGTTTCTTGTATGCCATGGAGCTTCTTATTTGAAGAAGAAGATACCTTAGCCGAGATTCCGGACAATGGCTGGAAGATAGCTTTTGAACTGAAAAATCAGGCGCCTCAAGAACATGCATTGGATTTGGCACCAACATGGAGAGAGCAGCTTTCGGATGCTCAACAGAAGAATCTGCAACAACTTGTTGCCGGGTTACCCAAGCTTAACCAAGGCGAAGTGAACTTCATGGGACTAGAAGCTACGTTCAAGGAGAATGATCAATTAGCCGTCACGGTTTTAATTCGGAATGGTAGTGAAAAGCAAATTAAGATTGAAAAACTGCCATTGATTGTCGAGGATGCGGATGGAGATCAAGTTTGCCAAGGTGGTTTTTCCCTTGATAACTTTGAAGTGAAATCAAATACAAGTAAGCCCTGGACATTTATTTTTCCAGGAGAACTCGTGAAAAAGAAAAATCCTGATTTGTCACGTTGGAAAGTATATCCGCCTAGTTCTGTATAAAGATCCTGAAAAGCCCTCATAAGCGATGAGGGCTTTTATGGTCCCATAAAAGTTAATTAGTTATGGGATTAAGAATATTTAGGTTTTTAGATAGCAAGGTTTTTTGAGGAATTAAGAAAATTCCGGCCAGTTTTTTTGTACTTGATCGCCTTCAATTTTCACAAGGGTTCGATAGTTCAAGGGTAATAGCTCGTTTTCTCCCTTACCGGTATGTGGTAGGGCTAATTCAAAAGGGATCAAAGTGAATTCTTCTTCCGTTTCAGAAATAAGATACACACCTTTAATTTGTCCATGTTTCTCCATGTCCAAAGTCAAGAAGGCAGGGTAGTAGGTTTCATCATTAGCCATAAGTACGGCTTTAGCGGTAATAAGGTTATCTTCTTCCTTTTCCACATCTGGGTTACTCGTTTTCTCGAGAGTTTTTACTGCCCATCCTTGTTTCTTATAACCACCAATGATTTTAGGAGGATTCTCCTGCAACTTCTTTAAAAGATCATTTGTTTCGTCATGATTATCCATTTATGTTTTGTTCCCTCCAATGATAATTCGTTGTTATGGCAACTATGTAAAAAGCTTCAAATAATTCAATCATTAATATTATACCTATCTTTTTCTATTAGGTAAAATATCTATCTGACAAAATACTGAGTAGTCATGCTGTATCATGAATGTGTTCGCTTACAATTAATGATTCCGATTGCTTTGTATGAGAGGGTTCATTAGCCATTTGAAGGTTACTAGGTAGTTTAGTAAGAACTGACACCACATTAAAGTTAAAGTTTCTTTGGATTAGAGGGATGCCTATAGAATGTTGATGATTAGGCAGTACTATTCCATAGAATCCAAATTAAGAATGGTTGAAGGTTTAATGATTTAATCAAACGTTTGATTAAATTAGGGGAAGCCTTACCTGAGGTGATTGATTTGGAAAATGAGGGAGTGGCTCCCTCATTTTCTTATATGCCAAGATGCATCTTCAAACGATTTTGTGCTTCGGTTTTTGTTTCATCGGATACAATGTTATACCAAAGTCCATCAACTCGTTGGTTCTCTCCTGCAAGTGTAAATTGTTCAATATTATTGAGGGAAGATTTGTAGTTTTTCTGAATGCTTAACATTTCATTGAACGTTAAATTAGTTTCTACATTTTTTCCGATGGCTTTAAGGATATCATCATAATTGGTCAAAGTGGACAAGCTTGCGCCTTCTTTAATGACCGCTTGTATCACTTGTCGCTGTCTCATTTGTCGACCGAAATCACCGCGAGGATCTTCTTTTCGAATGCGGGAATATATCAAAGCTTCTTTACCATCTAAATCAATTGTTCCTTTTGCAAAGCTGTAATTTTTATAGTTGAGGTTCATATCATTATTGACTGTGATGCCGCCAACAGCATTAACAATGTCCTGGAAGCCCTTCATATTCATCTTTACGTAATAATCTATTGGTATATCTAAATAGGCTTCGACTGTGTTGATCGACATAGTAACGCCACCGTAGGCATAAGCATGGTTCATTTTCTCCGTTGTACCTCTCCCGATAATTTCTGTACGCGTATCTCGGGGGATGCTTAACAATTGAATTGATTCTTTTTTAGGATTTACTGTCATGACAATCATCGTATCTGAACGACCACTATCGTTCTTTCTTTCATCTACTCCTAGTATCAGTAATGAAAAGGGGTCCTTGTTTTTAAACGTTATATCTTCGACGCGTTTATCTGTTTTATGCTCAGTACCCTGCATAGTGTTTATTGTTCCTAATAGGGACTGGTATATAGATGTTGCATAAGCTCCTCCACCAATGAAAAGGATAAGAAGGATGAATCCCAATACTTTTAACGATTTACGTTTTCTTTTCTTTTTTTTACGTTCTGATCTCATTTGTGTTCCTCCTCGAACCATTCCACTTAAATGGAAAAGTGTGAAAAAATACCTAGATGGTATGTCTAATATACCTTTTTTTTACTAAAAAAAGAATAGTTTCTTTTTGTACATGCAGTACATATTTACCTTTTTTAAATGGGAAAAGCGAGGGAATCTAAATGACAAAGATTCCTTCGCTCACTGGGATTGGTGGTTATTCTTATTAAGCGTCTGAGCCGTCTTTTGGAACTTCAGAATCTGGGTCCGGAACTTCCGGGTCTTCAATTGGCGCAGGCTGTTCAGGTACTGTCGGGACATCTGGTTCTAGCAGAAGAAGCTCATTCTCAATTGCTCTTAGCCTATTTTTGAACATAGTTTCTAGTTTTTTGTAGGAGTTAGTAGATTTTAATTTTTTATATTTAGTAATATTTTTTTTCACATCATCGTATTGTTCATTATTCACTTGTTCTTCCATATCCAATAATAATTCATATCTTGCTATATCGTAGTCTGCATTTTTCTTGTTGGTTTTAGCAGGAGTGACATATTTGAGTGTGGCCAATTTTTGAACACTCTTACTGAACATTTTTTTGATTTTATTTTCGGTAGTGCTGGTCTGCTTGACCAATTTATCATAGGTAGTAAATGTTGTACTATTTAGTTTTCCTGCTGTTAAGTGATCCGCTAACTTCTTATTTGTTTGAATAAGATCGTCTCCAGCATGAATAGCATTCATAAAGGCCAGAGAGTTATCGCGATATGATTTAGTCGTTTTTAATGCTGCATTTGGCTTTGTACGATATTTAGCGGGAAGCTTGGCGATTGCCTTTTCCTGTTTTTTAATTTCTTTATTCATTTTGTTATATAGGGACAGATGTGCGCTGGTCACTTTCAATTTACTTTGGCTTTTAATGTCGGTAGAGTAATAGTTTTTTAATTTTGCTGCTGTCTTATTATATGTTTTGATTTGCGTGGTCACTTTATCACTAGCTGCAGTATTGCGGGTATCGTAAAGCTTGAATCCTTCTTGTGCTGTATATAGGCCGATGCTTGCATTTTGACTCCAGATTCTAGCGTAATTCCTAAGGGGTACATGGGTTTCACCAACTGCTGGCGACACTTCAATAGTGAAGGCTGGTTTTTTTTCTACATTGGAGAACCAGTCGCTGAAACCTCCACCGAATGATTTCGATTTAACCAAGCTATAGCCAGTTATTTTGCTTAGTTTACTTGCATATTTGGCATCTTGGGCATAACGGCTTCCGGTTTGCTGATACTTCCAGAAGATGATTTGTCCACTCGAATGGTATGAAATGGCCATTTCTGGGTCGATTTTATCTACAAATGATAGTAGAGCTTTCGTTTCGGATGCGACCGCCACTTTTGATCCGTTGTAATTTTTATAATAGGGAACCTTAGGACCACCAAGGTATTTCCAATTAGGACTATATTGTCGGTTTAAATCCACGCCTTTGGCATTGGCTTTCCAGCGCTTGAAATTCTTGCTGCCACCATTCATTTTAATGATTTTGGCATGGTCTTTTGTAGGAAAATATTTTAGACCGTATTGTTGTAAGGTGACCCCATCCGGGTTGACCATTGGCACAAACCAAATGGTCGTATTATTGAGAAGCTTTTTAACATTGTAGCCGTTTATGTTGGAGTTGCTTTTATATGCAGCGGCATATGTATCTAACATATCCATATTGAGATTGGTCGTGATCCATTCACGTGCATGGTGAGATCCATTAATGAAGACTTTGGATTCTCCTTTTCCAAGTGAGACAGCGTAGATATTACGACCGTATTCGGATTTCCCAATGACTTCTTTTTTGACTAGTCCTGGATAGGTCTGTTCTAGTTTTTTTATATCTTTTAACATTGTGGTAGTGGAATAGGTTTGGTTAGGATTAACAATTGACTTGGCAAAAGTAGAATTCGAGAATAGGAAAGTTCCACAGAGGACGATGAGTGAAAGTAATAAAAGACGAAATCTGGACATATTGTGCCACCTTTTCTAGTTAGTATCTAGTTAATAATGACTATATTAACATAAATAACTAGAATAAATTATAATTTTTACATAAAAAATACCAGACTTATAGAAATATAGTCTGGTGAAAAGAATTATAGACTTCTGTAGCCTATAAGTTTGCTTTTGTAATAGGAGTTTGAAACGTTGTTAATCTCTATTCCATTGCTTGAAGAAGCATGAATGAATTGTCCATTTCCTAAATAGATGCCCATATGACTGACGACGGATTTACTTGATCCAGTCGCAAAGAAAACGAGATCACCTGATTTTGGCGAAGACACTTTCTTGCCCATATCATAATAGGTGGAAGAAGAAAGTCTGGATACTTCATAGCCTGCTTTTTTAAACGTGTAGTAAATGAATCCACTGCAGTCAAATCCTGAAGGGGAGGCTCCTGCCCAGGAATAAGGGGTGCCGATTAACTTTTTTGCTTCAGAAATGAGTGTATCCACTTTATTACCTGAGTCTGTTACTTTTTCAGGAGTTTCTACTGCAGAAGCTGGAGTTGCCGATTTAACCAGGGATAATTTCTGACCGATTCTTATAATGTCGGAGGTTAAGGAATTGTATGATTTAAGGTCAGCTACTGATATGTTTGCCTGTCTAGCGATTTTTGATAGGGTGTCGCCCTTTACAACGATATATGTATTCGAAGTGGGATTGACTTTAGGTGTTGAGACATTCGCTGGCTTGGCACTGCTCGGTAAATCAATGGTCGTGGTTGTTTTAGAGCTTGAAACAATCAGTTTATTACCGGCATATATCATGTCGGATTTCAGGTTGTTTAGTTTTTTTAATTCAGCGAGTGTAAGATTATGTTTGTTGGCGATTTTTGTTAACGTATCTCCAGGTACGATGGTATAAGTGGAGTTTTTTGTTTTTTCTACGGAAACTGACGCTGTTGTAGCTTTTATTTTAGTTGTTGTTTGAGATTTAGACGTAATAATCTTTTGATTGATCTTTAACATGTCTGATTGTAAGTTATTAAGTAGTTTTAACTCTTTTACGGTCGTCTTGTGTTTTTGGGCGATTTTGCTTAAGGTATCACCGCTTTTTACTGTATACGAGTTGGCAAGGGCTGGAGAAACAAAAGTCGAAGATAGGACGGCTAATGTCGAAATTGCAACGATACTCTTTTTCACGTATTCCACCTCTAACATGTCTTTTTCCCTATTCTAACAAACTAAATGGAAAAAAATATATTACATTTATGTTACATGGATAAAATGGTATAAATTAACTGACTTATTTTGTTGTAAAATAGTTGTGTAATTTCAGTTGTTTTCTCCTATATTGTGAGTGTTTTTTCACCATGGTAAATGTATCTCACTCACTTTCCTATTCTTTTGTCGACTACTTTAAAAGGGGTGCTTGTTAATATGCGGGTATTTCCGGCGGTGTCGGTTAACTTTCCTTTAAACTGATAGGTTCCTTCTTTTGTATAGATATTATTGGATATCCTTCCATCCCAGGTAATTATATGATTTCCTTTTTGATGATTTCGCAACGATTCTAGTTTTTTTATGGTGTCACCTTTTGAATTGATAATGGAAATAGTAGAAGCAACCGATTCATTCTTGGTGATGGTTGTGGTGATTGTAGAAGCCCCCGTCATTTTAAAAACTGTGCTTGAATTTTTCATGGTTGCTTTAGGGGCTTTAGTATCAACGACTACCTTAAGTATCTTCTTCTTTCCTGTATGTTTATCCATATCAAGTAGTGAGGCTTGGAGCGAATAAACCCCATCCTTCGCCTGTTTATTGCTATTGGTTTTTCCATCCCAGAAAAGTGTGTTCTTCCCACCTTTGAAAGTCTTAGATTTTGATAGGGTATCTATTTTCAAACCGGTGTTATCCACTAGAGTTGATGTTAATACAGCAACTTTGTTCAGATGAAAAGGAATTTCCAATTGATCGCCTCCGAGTGGGGAATAACTAATTGATTTCTGATTGAAAGTAAGCTCAGGCGTTACCTCATCTTTTACCGTGACATACGTGCTCTTGGAAACACTATGTTTCTTGCTGGAAATCTTCACAGTGACTTTCACTTTCCCGGAAGGAGCATAGGAGCCATTATCCAATTTCCCGTCCCACTTCGTTGAAAAGACCTGCCCGTCCGACTTTTTATTTGTCACAAGTTTCCGGATGGATTTATTGTTGGCATCATGAATGAAAACGGATATACTCGTTCCCTTTTTTGCCTTGAACGAAAGGGAAAGGGAATTCGTTCCGTCTTCGATCAGTGTTTGGCTTGATGTCGTCAGCTTTGATAAGGGTCCTGGAGTATGGGTCAATGCGTTATAGGCATCGACACGGCCATGTCCATAGAAATCATCTCGGCCCATCACTCCAAGGTCCTTACTGGATGTTTGTAAGATATCCGCCACTTCTGCTGGAGTAAGGAATGGATTCTTCGATAAAACCAATGCGGACACGCCGCTGACTACTGGAGCAGCCATGGATGTCCCACTCATGACATCATAGGAATTCCAAGGAACAGTAGAGTAGATATCCAGACCAGGTGCAGCTAAATCGATAGATGCACCATAGTTGGAGAAATCAGCTTTCTTATCTTGTTTTGTTGTGGCGCTGACGCCTAATACATGCTCTAACGCGGCCGGATACTGTTCAGTCTTTGTATCCTCATTTCCGGCTGCAGCTACGATGAGGATCCCTTTCTTCCACGCACTTTGTATGGAGTAATCCAATACCTCTGTATAATCTTCCATTGTCAGACTCAGATTAATGATATCCGCCCCAGATTTAACGGCATAATCGATCCCATCGACAATTGTGAAGATATCCGCCTCATTTTCACTGAATACGTTGACCGGAATAATCTTGACGTTTGGGGCAATCCCAGCGATTCCCTTTCCATTTAGAGAAGCACCGATAATGCCGGCAACATGGGTACCGTGGTCATTCGAAGGTAGCGTTTTGTTGCTCCCGGTAACAGCATTAAATGGCATGATGATGTGGTCCTTCAGTTCGGGATGAGTGGCTTGGATGCCAGCATCAATGACGGCTACTTTAATGTCTGGCGATCCTTTGGTTAGGTCCCAAGCTGTATCCATATTGATTTTCTTTGCGTACCATTGTTTGGAGTAACCCGAATCTGTAGGAATATAGCTCGTCCTCACTTTATAGTTGGGCTCTACCGCCTCTACCTCATCCCACTTTTTAAGAGAGGTGATGGCCTCTTGCCTATCCATTCCTTCATGGAGGGAAATGAGGGTGAAGTTTCCGTTTTGGATGGTTTGGAGTTCTTTTGCTTGAATGCTCTGTAATATGGATTCTTTAACGTTATAGGTAGTCTCCCTATCGAACTTAATGATTAGTTGTTCGGTTTGATAGCTTGTGGTGGAAGAAGACACTTGATTCTGATTATCATTCGGCTTCGAATTCATTTCGGAACCATAGGCAAGTGACCAGTCCGTCGAAAAGAATAGAAGGATAAAGAGCATGGGAATGCATTTTTTCATTAACATATTCCTCCTGAGTTGTTCTAGAAGATTCATATCTAAATAGTATCATGGATTGAAGCGCAACCTAGTATTTTCCTTTTGAGAAGTGTGTCGAATCACCTCTAAAAATGTCTATGAGTGATTCAACCTAGGTGGTTAGTACCCTATTTATGCTAAAATTACTCATTTTTCTTAACAATTTATGTATATATACGATATTATTAACAGTATATCGATAAAATTGGACTAGGAGTGAGTTAATTATCAAAACAAAGTGGTTAATGGTTGGCGTAGTTACCTTAGGATTGGTGTTATTTTCAAGCGGAGGATTTTCAGGGACGACTGCTGAGGCGAGCAGTGGTAAATGGAGCGTAACGTATTATCCGAAACTTAACTTCAAAGGAACCGCCGTCAAGAAGACGGTAAGTGATATCAATTTTGCCTGGGGCACTAAATCCCCGGCAGCAAAGATTCCGGTCAATAAATTTTCCGCTAAGTTGACGAAAACGCTTACGGTCAAAGAGGGCGCGAAATACCGTATTTCCGGAAAAGCGAATGACGGTGTAAGAGTCTATGTAAATGGTAAGAAGAAAGTAGACTATTGGAAAGATGGGTCTCATTCATTTAAGAAGGACCTTATGTTGGCAAAGGGAGATCATAAGGTGGAAGTGCAATATTATGATCAAAAGGGCAATGCCTACTTGAATGCCGACGTTGAAAAGGTACCGGAGACCATCCCAACAGACAAATGGACAGGCTTGTTTTTCCCAAGTTCTAACTTCACGGGAACGCCAGTAAGTACCACGGCTAGCAATCTGAAATTTTCTTGGGGTTCAAAAGCCCCGGTTGATAAAATAGCAAAAGGTACATATTCGGCTATCTATCAAAAGAAAGTGGTCGTGAAAAAAGATACGAAATACGTGTTAATGGGGAAAGCGAACGATGGCGTCCGCATTTATGTGGATGGCGTAAGGAAAGTAAACGAGTGGAAGGATGGCACGCGTAACTTCGAAAAGAACCTCACGTTGAAAAAAGGGACTCATACGATAAAAGTAGAATACTATAATAAAAGTGGAAGTGCGCAATTACAAGTCGATCTTAAGGAATCGGAAAAGGTTACACCGTTAGAAAGATGGGCAGTGACCTTATATGGTAACCAGGATTTGACGGGGAACAAGGTCTATCAAAGTGCCGCTACATTGGACTATGATTGGGGCACGAAAAAGCCAGCCACTGGAATCCCGACCAATCATTTTTCAGCGATATTCGAGAAACGGACAAAGCTGACAAGCTCGGGTACGTATATCTTATCAGGCGGTGCTAATGATGGGATACGGGTATATGTAGATGGAACGAAAAAAGTAGATCAATGGAAAAATGGAACACATCCTTTTAACATAGAGATGAAATTGGATGCAGGCATTCATGTCATCAAAGTGGAGTACTATGACAATACGGGGTTTGCTAAAGTTGAGGTGGATTTAAAAGAGAAATCGAATATCACCAGGGCAGCAAAGACCGGGTATAATGTGACCTTGGATTCCGCCCTGTCGAAGCAAATGTCGACTAACCCGCAAACTGATAAAAAATATGAAGCTTTCATCCCTGCAAGCAGTGTGAAACTTGCTTCGACGAAGACGAGCGGGACAACGAAGGAAAAGGTAAACATCATTACAACGGACTCAAGGAAATTAGGTTCGTTATCGAAGAACGCGAAGGTGACGATCCAAGATAATAAAACGATCGATAAGAAGAAGTATTATAAAATTACAACTGGTTGGGTTAGTGCTTCCAAAGCTGATACGAAGTATTATATGGATCCGAGTAACTTTACGAAATCGGATACGTCCTATTATCAATTTGCTAAACTATCAATGTTCTCCGCACTGAATGAAAGTGAAATCAATCAAAAAATCCTCCATGATAAGGGGATCTTGAAAGATCAAGCAAGTTCATTCTTAGAGGCTGGGTTCAAGTATGGCGTGAACGAAATCTATCTTATTTCCCATGCTAATCTTGAAACGGGAAGAGGGTCCTCAAGGCTGGCTAAGGGAATCAAAGTGAAAACGAAAAAAGACAGCAAAGGCAACATCGTTTATGCAGCCAATAAGGAAAAAGAGATAGTTGTATTGGCGGATGATGCGAAGGATTATGAAGCCAAGGTTTACAATATGTACGGAATCGGTGCCTATGATAGCTGCGCTTTGGAGTGCGGTGCAAGAAGGGCGTTCAATGAAGGCTGGACAACCCCAAGCAAGGCTATCGTGGAAGGTGCGCAATTCGCAGCGGAAAACTATATTTATGCCGGTCAGGATACGCTTTATAAAATGAGATGGAATCCAGATCAGTTGGTGGAGAAAGGGTATGCCACCCATCAATATGCCAGTGATATTGGCTGGGCCGTTAAACAGACCAAAAATTATGTAGAGCTTTATTCTCTACTCAATAGTTATACGGTCGTGTATGATGTTCCGAGTTATAAATAAACGAAAAAAAGGTACCCGATCGGTACCTTT
This sequence comes from Peribacillus sp. NPDC097197, assembly GCF_050278025.1. Taxonomy (NCBI): domain Bacteria; kingdom Bacillati; phylum Bacillota; class Bacilli; order Caryophanales; family Bacillaceae; genus Peribacillus; species Peribacillus sp. NPDC097197. Next base: position 227,145 of record NZ_JBNNST010000001.1, read on the forward strand.
TTTTCGTTATTGAACATTGGAAGAGGCGATATACCAAATTGTTTTCGAACCTGATACTTGGATCTTGTACCAATTGAACAAGTTGGCGGCATTATTGTCTTCGATGGAGCTTTCTACAATCTTGAATGTCGTTCCCTTTTTAAATGTTTGCTTTTTGGAACTGGTTGTCGAAGGCTCATTTCTAAATAGCGTATCCTTCTTTAACGTGAATGAGGCTCCTTTTTTATGGAGCTGAGTGGATTTTGTTTGTTTAGGTGTTTGATAAGACAGCTTATTTTGGAAATTCAGGATGCTGTCGCTAACCTTGATATCCACATCATCTTTGGTGAAGATATAAGGATTTACAAAGGCTTGTTGATTAATCAAATGATAGACCTTTGCCTGATAAGGAGCCTTTGCAGCCGGGTGGTTCCGTTCGGATAGACCGTTATAGGCCATGATGGCAAAGTACCAGTTTTCAAGAATGTCTGTTTTATAGTGATTGACCTTAGGCAATACAGGTCTCTTCACATTGGCATAGTCCCACTTTTTTAGTAGGATCTCTACGCCGGCCTGAATATTATACTCCGTATCATACTTTACTTTATCCCAATCATAGCTTTTGTCTTCTTTGGATTGGGGCGTGATCTGCATGATTCCGTACCCACCATCCGAACTTGTGAACACGTCGCCGGCATTCGTGAATTGGTGCCACTTTCCATTCTCCGTTTTGGCAATGGCTTTAACAACCTCAGGTGGAATGTTCTTTTCGATTGCCTTCTTCGTTAGCAAGGCTTTTAATTCTTTCGTGCTTAGAAACACGTCGGACATGATGGTCGTTAGTTTTTGCTCCAATAAGTTTCTTTCAGAAGGAAGAGCTTTTATCTTTTTCATAATGGAATCACGAATTTGTGGGACCTTTGCATCTGACTTTCCCCGAGAGATAAGGCCATCTACCTTATCGTAGTCAGATTGAAGGGCAACCCATTCGCCAAGTTGATCTTTCTTTGAGAATTCCTTCTTGGCAAGGTCGTTCTGTATTGCGCTGAATTCCTTCTTCAGTTGTGCCTTTTGTTTTGTGTTGGAAATCGTATCGATATATAGAATGACCTTTTTATAATATGGCAGGATCTTTAGGCTAGTGGCATTCATATTTTTCTTGGTATCGTTAATGGCCTGTTTCACGGTCGAAACCGTTTTTAAATTCCTCTTATGCTTTTCGACAGGCTTGATATACAGTGATTTCATTTTTTCTTTTGTTTTGGTTCCTTTTACCTGAGTGACCTTAATGGATTGCTTATCAAAGGTGGCTATAAGGGAAAGGTATGCCGTATGAGCGGATTGCGTGTAGGGCCCGGTTTTCAAAGCCTTTTCTAGTTTCATCCGTTTTTTGTCTATTTCTTTCCCGGCTTTAACAGCGGCGATATAAACCTTTCCAGTGTCCACTTTTGTCTTCACTTTCTTGAGACGATTGTTATACTTTGTTTTCGCCTTGCCGTTGGATAGCTTATTGACTTCCTTTAGAGCTGTCGCATACTTGGTGTTTGCCGATTTATATTCTTTCTCAGGCAGGTTTTTCCCGGTCGCTTTACCAGGGAGATAACTCAACGTATATAAAGTGGACGCTGCCTTTTCCGCATTGGCGACTGCGGTCTCTGTTTTGGAAACGGCATGCGTTGAACTTGGCTGTAGAATGGCAATGAAGAGAAAAAGGGTACAGAGGGTAAGGAAAAGTTTTTTAGCTTGTATCAAGAAATGAAACCTCCTAGTAAAATAGTCTACGTTACTAGTATTCTACCAGAAAATATATGAATTTACATAAAAAACCACCCTTGTATTTGGGGTGGTTGAAATAGTCTATTTTTTAGGAAAAAGGAAGTCGACCAGATTTTTGCTCGAATCCCCGTTTGAATACTGATTCCATTTTTGCTTGAAGGGTTCGACTTTTTCTAACTGGTAATCAGCTGTACGAATTTTCTCGAGAAGTTCTTCTGTTGTTGTGACGATGGGCCCTGGCATCGAAGATTTGTAGTCTTCCCAGAACCCACGCTCTTCTTCGTATTCTTGCAAGTCATAGGCAAAGAAGATCATGGGCTTTTGTAAAATGGAAAACTCAAATGGAATCGATGAGTAGTCCGTTATGAGAAGGTCTGTGCTTACAAGAAGCTCGTTCACGTGAAAATCGCCGGTAACGGGATACACGAATCCAGGAAACTGATGCATGACATCATGTTCAGCTGTTACAGCTGGATGAAGCTTGAGTAGTACCGCATAGTTCTCATTTTGTAGTTCTCTGTAGAGCAAATCTAAATCGAGCGCTACTTTTCCCGAGTTTAAGTCGGCATTCCGAAAAGTGGGAGCATACAAGATGATTTTCTTATTCTCAAGTTCGGGATATTTGGTCAACAGTGCCCGTCTTGCATCCTGCTTTGCACTTTCATTAAAAAAGAAGTCGGTACGCGGAATTCCTGTTCTGAGTATATGGGAATCCGGCAACTGAAAACTTTCCTGATAAATCCCGGCCATTTTATCTGAACCGGTCGTGACATAATCGAATTGTTGATAGACGCTTAAAAATCGTTTTCTGGCCCTGGATGAACGATCGACAATCGAAGGGTCCATGGCGCCGAATTTCTTGACGGCACCAGCCGCATGCCAGACTTGCACAAGGCTTACGGGCTTTTTGAATGTTACCGTCGAGAGAAAACCAAAATAGTTATCCATAATGATCCATTTGGATGTGGCCAGGTGATAAATGGATCGGATTAAGGCAATGATATTCTTGGTCTCAAACGGAAGGACGATGGTTGTCCCATCGTCCTTTACTTGTATATGGCTGCCTGCCTTCGTTAGAATCACTTTTTGGGAAGAAATGTTTTGCTTGTCCATTTCATCTTTAATGTACTGGCAGTTATCTCCGAATGTAGTGACGAAAGTTGTTTTATTTCTTAATGGGAATAGCTTGAAAAGTGAGAAAAGAACTTTGAAGCCTAATAAATAAATCTCGATCGCAATTTCCCTAGCCATTTGTAACTTTTAAAAGGTCATCTTTGATTTGTGAAGTGGATATTCCAATGGTTCTTGGCAGGTATACGACTTCACAAACTTCAGCTAATTCATCGAATTTGCCTTTCCAATCATCGCCCATGACAAAAACATCTACACCTTCACGAATGATATCTTCTCTTTTTTGTTCCCAAGTATTTTCCGGAATGACTTCATCTACGTATCGTATGGATTCAAGAATCATTTTCCTGTTTTCAAAGCTATGGTAGGACTTTTTATCTTTTAATGCGTTAAATTCATCCGTGGAAATAGCAACGATTAAATAATCTCCTAAATCTTTAGCGCGTTTAAGTAGATTAATATGTCCCCAATGAAGTAAATCAAAGGTTCCGTAAGTTATAACTTTTTTCATGATTTTCTCCTCCTGTACTTGTGAATTTATATATTTAGCAGAAATCTGAATGGTCAAATAGTAAGGAATCAATAGTAAAGCACTATTCTTAAACTTTTTAGATAGTAAGCAGTACACCTAATTATACCTTATTAAATTTACAATTGAACCACAAAATTTTTACAATCTTGTTGAAGATATAACATATCTAATCAACTTGGATATAATTTTACATTTTTTTCTGACGTAATTCAAAAATTTCTATTTCTAAGTTATGATGGTATTACTTGAAAAGTGGATTTTAAGTATTTCTTAAGTGGAAGAATTACGGGGACTGCTTCGTTGAACTTCGTGTTTTTATAATAGTCGCAATATTCTTTATATTAGTTCGGGAGGAGAAAAGATTACGGATGCAGAATAGTTTACTAAAAAATAGAAAGATAATTAGTGTGCGCTTAGATAAAGATGTTTATTGCATTGAAGTGGTCATTAAGCAGACGTACTTGGAAGGTGTGGAAGATTTCTTTTTTGTTATAACGAATAGATATAATGAAGATAATCGTATGTACTTGGATTTTGTGAAAAAGGATCAACTGAATGACTTTGATTTGTTTGAAATAATGGTGCCATTCAGTTCAGATATAGAGAAGCTCGTTGAAGGCGAAATATGGGACCTTCATATTTTAAGGATATTAGATAATAACGAGGTTAAGTCTAGAATTAAAAGCAAAGGGCACGAGTTAAATCTGTATTCCATTGTACAAGAAGACCTAGAAAAAGTGGTTTATCCTTATACTACTAAAAAGGGGAATTTTTCTTTTTGTGCGAGTGATTATAAACTATTTTCTATGTTCGATGAATTACATGTAAAAAAGGATGGAACTATTCAATTTTCTGGTTATTTTAATTATCCACCATTATTTCAAATAAACGGTTATGAGTTTGGTCAGATGACGCTGCTCGTTAAGGATAATTTAACGGAAAATGAAAGGATGGTTCCTTTAAAAAGCGTAAATCGCGCTGAACAGGGCAAAAAGTATATCGGAAGTAAATTACCCGAAAATATAGGTTTTCAAGGTGAAGTTAATCTCCTGGAGGAATTAGAGTTAGAACAAGTTAAGCACTTTTCGTTTTACATGGTGCTTGATTATAAAATCAATGGTGTTCAGAAACAGCTGTTGAGTTTAAGAATGAAATGCAATTCGGTTCAAGGTCTTCCTGTTAGATATATTTTAAAGGTGAAGGACAAAAAGGTACAGCTGCGAATTAAATCGACAAAAGTCTCAGAGTACTTATCTCTTTCCGTTTCCCGTTATAACCTCAAAGCTGAGGTTGTTCAAGGGATTAAAAAGAGATGGGTGAAAATTCGTAGAAGCAAGCGGCTTATAAGCTGGTATAAAGCTGCTTTCACAGTTATCGGGATGTTGGTGCCAACCAATAAGAAGCTGGTGGTATTCGAGAGTTACCACGGAAAGCAATATAGTGATAGTCCAAGGGCTATTTACGAATATATGAAGGAACATTGTCTGGATTATAAGCTGATTTGGAGTGTGAACCGTGCTTCTATGAACTATTTTGCTCAAAAAGACGTCGAGTATGTTAGACGATTTTCAATACGTTGGCTTCTAATTATGACGAGGGCGAAATATTGGGTGAATAACGTTCGGTTTCCGATATGGCTTCCAAAGCCAAAGCACACGATTTACGTGCAAACATGGCACGGTACGCCACTTAAACGCCTAGCTATGGACATGGACGCAGTACATATGCCTGGAACAAATACCAGTAAATATAAAGCGAACTTCTTAAAAGAGGCAGGTAAATGGGATTACTTAGTGTCACCAAATACCTATTCAACGGAAATTTTCCAACGGGCGTTTCAATTTAATAAGGACGTGATTGAATCAGGTTATCCGCGTAATGACTTCCTGAAGAACTCTAATAACGAAGAAACAATAAATGATCTTAAAAGGAAATTCAATCTGCCACTTGATAAAAAAATTATTTTGTATGCCCCTACGTGGAGAGATAATCAGTTTTACAGGAAAGGGAAATACAGATTCAATCTAGAGTTGGATTTAATGCGAATGCGTGAAGAGCTGGGCGACTCCTATATTACTATTATGCGTATGCATTATTTAGTGAGCCAAAATATGGACCTTACTGAATTTGAAGGCTTTGCGTATGACTTTTCCCACTTAGAAGATATTCGAGAATTGTATGTAATATCGGATATCCTTATAACTGATTATTCATCTGTATTCTTTGATTATGCAAACCTAAGAAGACCGATAATCTTCTTTACATATGATCTTGAAGATTACCGTGATAACTTAAGGGGATTTTATTTTGATTTTGAAGAAAAGGCACCGGGCCTTCTGACAAAAACGACAGAAGAGCTTATTGCCGGTGTGAAAGATATTCAAAGTAGGCAATTTAAGGTAAGTGAACGATTTGAAGAATTTTATGAGAAGTTTTGTTATCTTGAATGTGGACAATCAACTAAACGTGTCGTAGAGGCATTTGTGCAAACGGAGAAAGTGACCATGGATGTGGAACGTGAATGACCCCGCTGTTTTGACAGCGGGTCTTTTTAATTTGAAAACAATGTCCTTTCGGTGGATTATTATATAGTACGTGTTTTGGTGATACTTTCTGATTTCTACTTTAGTATGTACAAATTTTATTGAGTAATTACTTTAAATGTCTGTCTTAGTGATTTACATTATATAATGTACTCTTCTGCATAGAGTTAATTACTTAGAAGGCAAAAGACATATCTTAAATGAGGATCCGCCTGGCTAATTGGACCTTATTATCATCAACATTGAGAAAAATATGAAAAAAGTTTATGATTTTAAAGTATATATTTTAAAATAGTTCTTTTTAAATAATAAATTATAGGTGGTTCGCCATGATAAACAAGCTTTTTAGAATAGGGAAAGCAAGAAAATCTCCTAAAATTAAATTAAAACAAAGTCTGACCATTACTCAAGATAAAGATTTTGTATTGATCAAAGGGAAGTTCTCTAAAGAATATTATTGTGCAAAAGAACTTTGGCTTTTTTCTAGAGAAGATGAAGAAAAAAAAGTAAAAATAGCTGAAACTGTTATTTCATCTGACTTTAACTTTGAATTGAACCTGAAACATTTAATCCAAAGTATACAAGAGGATGAACCAGCTGTTTATGACTGTTATATAAAGGTCACCGTTCCTGTTGAACTGATTGGAGAAAAGACATTATTCAAAGTGCAGCATGGGGCCGACTGTGTAGAAGTTGATGGGCATTTAAATATTGAATATCTTATTCGACTTGGCCGTTTCCAGGAGACGAACATTGGTCAATTAGATTTTTATAACGATAAAGATAGACAATGTATATTCTCTATAACTAAAAAAGGGAATTTGTCTCTTTATATGAATGTCACACCTAATACTTCGATAAAATCTCAAATTGAAAAAATAATCAATAAACCAAAAATGATGCTTATCGATGGTCAAATCTTCACTAGACATTCAAAAATTTTATCTGGAGAAGGTGTAATCAAAGGACGACAAAGCGATCAAGAGTATAAGGCAGATATTTCTTTTATATATAACCAAGAAATGAATATAAAGAAGTTTGGTCTGAATCGCTATATATATAATATTAAATTAGATCTGGAACAAATAGTAAGTGAATCCTTAGAAGATGATGTATATGATATTTATATGAGGCTGCAGTTACATGATCAGGAAGAACCGAAGCTGGTCCGTATTGGGAGACCAACGACTCGAGCTAAATTATTTACTAAACAGACCAACGTTAGTAGAAATCGTACCGTTGCGATTATCAATCCGTACTATACGTTTAAAGCTTCCAATCTGTCTTTAGAAGTGTTTAACTTCCCGAAAGATACGTATGAATATCTAAGAAGGAAAATGGGATGGAGAAGATTCCTGAATGTATTTAAAAAGAAGAAAGATGTCTGGCTGATTGGTGAAAGAATTTATAAAGCACAGGATACAGGATATCATTTCTTTAAATATATGAGAGAGAATCATCCGGATAAAGCAGTTTATTATGTGATTGAAGAAGGCTCTGTTGAAGCTAAGAACGTAGAGCCACTTGGAAATGTACTCTACTTCAAATCCAAGGAACATATTAAAAAGACATTGGAATCGACACGTGTTATTTCTTCACATCATCCAGATTATTTATACCCTCTAAGAACGTCTACCTTTAAAAAGCGGGTTAAGTCGATTAAAGTCTTTCTTCAACATGGTGTAATGGGCACAAAAAATATGGTGGCTAATTACGGGAAGAACTCAACATCTGGTTTCAAAACGGATATTTTTCTAGTGAGTTCAGATTTTGAAAAGAATATGATTGTTACAGATTTTGGCTACAATGAAAAAGAAGTGTTTGCTACGGGTTTATCTAGGTTTGATTCCCTTTTTAATAATGATGTTTCAGTAAAACGACAACTGTTGATTATTCCAACTTGGAGAGATTGGATTACATCCGATGAAATCTTTTTGGAAAGCGAGTATTTTGAGCGTTATCAGGAATTAGTAAATCATCCGTTTTTACATGCTCTTTCTAAGAATTTCGGCTTTGAAATCATATTTTGCTTGCACCCCAATATGCAGAAATTCACTTCTTATTTTAAAGATGCTCCAGTAAGGGTGATTAGTCAGGGAGAAGTGGACGTTCAAAGGTTGATTAAGGAAAGCTCGATTATGATAACGGATTATTCTAGTGTGGCCTTCGACTTTAGCTTCCTGCATAAGCCAGTGATTTACTATCAATTTGATAGAGATCGTTTCATCGGGAGAAGACCATCGCATTTGGATTTAGATAACGATCTTCCGGGTGAAATCAGTAATGAATTGGATGAACTGCTTGCTATACTTGATAAGTATGCCAAAAATGATTTTACAATGGAGAATAAGTACATTGACAGAGCCAATCGCTTTATTAAATATCGTGATGTTCATGCTAGTGAGAGAATCTTTGAAGTCATTCAAAATGTAGGCAAAGATGAAAAGACGGCAGTGAAAATTTACAATCATCCGGTTATCAAGCTCTTAATGAATCGTTTTAGAAAGAGTAAATATTACTTCCCTGTTATGAAGAAAGTATATAAAATCATGTCTAAAGTCATTCCAGTTGATCAAAATCTTATTCTTTTTGAAAGTGGAATCGGGAAGCAATATTCCGATAGTCCTAAGTACATTTTTGAAGAACTAGTGAAAAGGGATAATAACTATAAAAAGGTTTGGGTTTACAACAGTAATTTACCTGTGAAGGATAAGAATACTATACGGATAAAACGTTTAAGTCCGGAATATTATTATTACTTAGCGAAAGCAGGCTATTGGGTAAATAATCAAAACTTCCCTACGTATTTAAGTAAAAGGAAAGAAACTACTTATATACAGACATGGCACGGTACACCTTTGAAAAAAATGCAATTCGACATTGAAAATATTCAAGGTAGAGATGATGGATATTTAAATCGAGTGCACAGTGCAACAAAGACATGGGATTACTTAGTGTCACCAAGCTCGTATGCCTCTAATGCCTTCAGGAGTGCATTCCGTTATGAAGGAGAAATATTAGAAACTGGCTACCCGAGGAATGATCTGTTTTATAGAGAAGACGTTTCAACGATTGCTAATGTTGTAACAGATAGATTGAAGTTACCGAAAGGGAAAAAGGTTATCCTGTATGCTCCTACTTTCCGGGATAATCAAACCTCAAAAAATAATAAATTTACATTTGATTTAAATTTAGATTTAGAGAAAATGAAAGAAGCACTTGGAGATGAATATGTTCTATTACTAAGAATGCACGTAGTGATTAGTAACAAGCTCAAAATTCCAGAAGGGTATGAAGATTTTGTTATAAATGTGTCCAAGTATTCAGACATACAGGAACTTTACCTAATTAGTGATATATTGATAACTGACTATTCATCAGTCATGTTTGACTTTGCTAATACGGCTCGTCCAATTTTGTATTACACCTATGATCTTGAAGATTACAGAGATAATATCCGTGGATTCTATATCGACTTTGAAGGTGAAGCACCAGGGCCATTCCTTAAAACGACTGAGGATATTATTGAATCCATTACCAATATTGATGAAATCAATAGGCAATATGAAACAAGATATAGTTTATTTAGAGAAAAGTATTGTGGAATAGAAGATGGACAGGCAGCGAAAAGAATCGTTGATAAATTCTTTGATAATTGATTCCTTAAAAGGGTATATAGTACAAAAGCTGTTTTATTGAAATATGTACTTTAGACTTAAAAGGAGTGTATCGAATGAATTTTTTGGTGCGTCAAAAAGCGAGGGAACTTCTAAAGAGCGGTAATTTTCTTATAAAAAATAATCCTTCAAGCTTAAGAAATAAATTTTTAGGAAAAGTTAGAAAAGTTACTGTAGTTACTGCTGCTTATAATGCCGAAAAATTCATAAGAAAAACGATTGATTCAGTAGTAAATCAATCCATAGGTATAGATCAGATCGAATATATCATTATTGATGATTGTTCGACAGATGGGACTAATAAAATCATTCAAGAGTATACAGCTAAGTATAAAAATATCTGTTCAGTTACCCTACAAGAAAATAATGGGTCACCTGGTACCCCCAGAAACATTGGAATAGAATTGGGGACATCCAAATATATAACTTTTTTAGACGCGGATGACTGGCTTGCTCATGATGGATTGGAAACCCTCTATAACATCCTCGAAGAAACAGGCGATGATTATGTAGTGGGGAAAACGGTAAAAGTCGAATCTAAGTCAGAGAGTGTTATAGGTGAGTTTGCTTCCATTAAAGAAAGAAGAAGTATTACCCCAATGGATGTTTCACACTTTTTTTATCATATGGGTCCAACGGCTAGAATGATGAAACTGCCTATGGTTAAAGAAAATGAAATTGGTTTTCCTAATTTGAAATTTGGTGAAGATAAATGGTTTTTTACGGATGTTTTCTTTAAAGTGAGAGCAGTATCAACTACTAAAAAACCTATTTATTATGTCAATAGAACTTCTGAGAACCCATCGTCCTTAACACGTGCTACGAATGTGTTAGATAAAAGAAAAGCGGATCTAGAGGTAATAAGATATATTCAATCCAAGGATATTGCCAATGAATTGAAAAAGGCGGCTCTTAACCGGATTTATGAGTACGATATTGTTAAAACGTTCGATAGTCAAACTTTTGTGAAATCTAAGCATAAAAATGATTTTATAGAAATATTAAGGGAAGCTGTCGAAACAACGAAAACTCTGTCATATGACTTTAAGAATGAATTTAAAGAACCTATTTATAAATGTGCCATTGATTTATTTATGGAGGATCGTATTGATGATTTCGTAAAGTTATTTGAATGGTTAAAACGAGATTCCAATAAAAAATATCATATTATAGATGGTTTACCTTATTATGAACTTCCATTTCTGAAAGATGATTATCGCTACGTAAGGATACCGATGCTAGCTCGTGCAATAGATTCCTTTGTTATGGATAATGTCTATCATCAGAGTTTTGAGATCTATGGTGATGATCTAGATAACATAGACTCTGTATTGATACGTGATAGAAAAAGAATTGACAATGAAATCAATTGTGAAGTCCAAATAGAAGATAATAGAGGTCATTTCACTGTTTCTTTAGATAAAATTGATCGAATGGAAAAGTCATTATTTGCAGTATTCATTCGCTATAATGATTATCAATTGGTGAATATTAAAAGGATCCTGAAAAATAAGATGATCTATAATAATAAAAATGTGGAGTTTTATACAACAGTGGCAAATAATTTAGGACTAGCAATAAAGTCTTTGGAGTAGCTGTTACGTGTACACGGAAATAAGCTCTCCCTGATATGGGCGAGCTTATTTTTAGTTTTGAATATTTTAAAGAAGTAGGTTCTATTCTCTGGGTTAAAGCATTCAATCACCACCACTACTACTACTCAATAAACAGGGAGAAAAGATATGTCAATTGAAAAACCGAAAACGCCGAATAAACCTTCCTTGCTATCCATATTGAAAAAAAGTTTGAAAGCCATCTTTTTTAGAGCATATAAAATGGCATTCAGCATGGCAGGGAAAGTGTTGCCCGTCAATCAAAAGCTTGTTGTTTTTGAAAGCTTTTTAGGAAAACAATACAGTTGTAATCCACGTGCGATATATGAATACTTGCAGAGTAACCATCCTGAATATAAAATGTATTGGAGTGTCGACAAAAGGTATACGGCGCTGTTTGAAGAGGCGGGCATTCCACACCTCAAACGATTTTCGGTAGGGTGGTTGCTTAAGATGACGCGTGCCCATTATTGGGTGACGAATAGTAGGATGCCGCTATGGATTCCAAAGCCAAAGCACACCGTATATTTGCAAACCTGGCATGGTACACCATTGAAGAAACTTGCGTCAGATATGAAGGAAGTCCATATGCCTGGGACGACGACGGAGAGCTATAAAGAGAATTTCCATGCTGAATCAAGCAAATGGGATTATCTGATTTCTCCGAATGCCTATTCCAGCGAGATTTTTGCGCGCGCTTTTAATGTCGACCCCTCTAAAATTCTGGAAACCGGTTATCCACGCAATGATTTACTGTATAATGGGAATAATCGTGTTACAATCGACTCATTGAAACAGAAAATAGGGGTACCGGTGGAGAAAAAGGTCATTTTATATGCCCCCACTTGGAGAGACGATGAGTTTTATAGCAAAGGAAAATATAAGTTTGAAATAAAGCTGGATTTGGATCAAATGAGACAGGAATTAGGGGATGAGTATGTCATTTTACTCCGTCTTCATTATTTGATTTCCGAGAACTTGGATTTGTCGGCTTATCAAGGCTTTGCTTACGATGCATCGAGTTATGAGGATATTAGCCATTTGTATCTCATTTCAGATTTATTAATAACGGATTATTCATCGGTTTTCTTTGATTACGCAAATTTACAGCGACCGATGTTGTTCTATGTATATGATATTGAAAAATACAGGGACAAGCTTCGCGGGTTTTATTTCGATTTTGAAGGGACCGCACCAGGTCCGTTAGTAAGGTCGTCGGATGCTGTCATTGAAAGCATCAAGGCGATGGAATTGGAGAAGCCCGTAGAGTTGGATCAGTTCCATGAGAAGTTTTGTGCACTCGAGGATGGTCAGGCTTCACGCCGTATCGTAGAAAAAGTGTTTTTAGGAAGGTCTGTGTAATATATGAGTTCAGCTTTGACCGTTTTAAAAGAACAAATCAATAATTTTTATTTGGTTAGACGCTTGTCAGCCTATGAAATGAAAAGCGCCAACAGCAATAATTACCTGGGGATCCTCTGGGAAATCATCAATCCGATGATTCAGATTGCGATTTATTGGTTCGTGTTCGGTTTCGGGATCTTCAATCGTAAAGATGTAGATGGCCATCCATTCTTACCATGGCTGATGGCGGGGATTGTCGTCTGGTTCTTCGTGAACCCAGCCACGACCCAGGCGTCCAAATCGATCTATTCGAGATTGAATATGGTGTCCAAGATGAACTTTCCCATGAGTGTCATTCCTTCTTATGTCATTTTTGCGAAGTTGTATCAGCACTTTATGTTACTAGCAGTCATCATCATCCTTTTAGTTTTCACGGGATATGTCCCGACGTTTTACATCGTTCAACTGCCATATTACATCGTTGCAACGGTAGCGTTGCTGTTTTCGTTCGGATTGATCACGTCGACGTTATCGACTGTCATCCGTGACGTACACAATATGATCCAGTCATTGATGAAAATCTTGTTTTATTTAACACCCATCCTTTGGATACTAAATGCGACCCAGCATCCGACGATCGTCAGTATTATGAAGCTGAATCCCCTATACTATATAGTGGAAGGGTATCGCGCTTCGTTGTTGGGGGAATCATGGTACTTCATCGGTCATTGGGAATACACACTTTATTTCTGGGCAGTCGTACTCGTCTTCTTTTTGATAGGTTCCTCGCTGCATGTTAGATTTAGAGATCGCTTTGTTGACTTTAAGTAAACTGGAAGTGAGATATTGGAAAAATCGGTAATTGTCAAAAACGTAACGAAGAAATATAAATTATATAATAAAAACTCGGAAAAGCTTCTCGACCTCCTTTTGCCCAAAAGCTATGGGGAAGAGTATTATGCGCTGAGAAACGTTAGCTTTGAAGCGGAAAAAGGTGACGTCATCGGATTTGTCGGGGTCAATGGCTCAGGGAAATCCACGTTATCGAATATCATTGCCGGAATCGTACCGGCAACGGATGGAAACGTCGTGACCAATGGTAAGACGGCATTGATCGCCGTTTCATCCGGTCTTAACAATCAATTGACCGGGAGAGAAAACATCGAATTGAAAATGCTGATGCTCGGTTTCGATAAAAAGCAAATCCGTGAGCTGGAGCCTGAAATCATCGAGTTTTCGGAACTGGGCAAATTCATCAATCAACCGGTAAAATCCTATTCAAGTGGGATGAAGTCACGACTTGGATTCTCCATTTCGGTGCATATCGACCCGGATATCCTGATCATTGACGAGGCTTTATCGGTCGGCGATAAAAACTTCGCTGAAAAGTGTTTAGAGAAGATGAATGAATTCAAGGAAAAAGGCAAAACGATGTTCTTCGTCAGCCATTCAATCGGTCAGATGAAGAAGTTCTGTTCGAAGGCATTGTGGCTCGAATATGGGGAAGTTAAAGCATATGGCACGATGAAAGAAGTCATGCCACAATATGAAACGTTCTTGAAGGAATATAAGGCGATGTCCAAAAAGGAACAAAAAAAATATCGCGAAGAACAAATGGAGAAACGCAGTAAAGCAACGGTATAAAAAACAGGCAGACTCAAAACTTGGGTCTGCCTGTTTTTGCGTCGATCACTTCTTGATACACGTCCATAAAATGCTTGGCGGCTGCCAGGTGAGAGTATTCCAGCTCGATTTTTTCTCTGGCTTTTATGGCAAGCCTCTCGCCTTGGGAGGGATCATTAAGCAACTTTGAAATGGCTTGAGCGAGTTCCACGGGATTCTTTTCCTCCACTAGCAGTCCGTCTTCCCCATCTGTGATGATTTCTTTAAGTCCGCCGATCCTGCTGGCAATGACGGGTGACCCGGAGCCCATCGCTTCTAAGGCTGAAATGGAGGTGGCTTCTTCCACTCCGTGTGAATGGACACTCGGGATAAGGACGATATCAGAAGCGCCATACACGTTATTCATATTCTCATAGGGAACAGAACCGAGGAAGAGCACGGACTCTTGTAGACAAAGCTTTGTTGCCGTTTCTTCAAGCTTGCTTTGTTGCTCCCCTGTCCCGGCATAGACTAACACCGTATCAGGATTCTTTTTCAGCACTTCTGGAAGAGCAAGAAGGGGGTAGATGACACCGTTTTTTTCCGTCATCCGCCTTGGGACGAGAAGCATCCTTTTATGTGAAGGAATTAGGAATCGTTTTTGCGTTTCTTCCCGGTTGGTGGTTTTGGGTTTGAATGCAGTGACATCAATGAAGTTTTTAATGGTGGTGGCCTCGACATGTGCAGCATGGCCGATGTATTCGTTGATGCGCCGGTCGACCGTCACGACTTTTGCCGCCGAACGATAGGCTTTTCTTTCATACTCTTGAAGCAGTAAGTCCTCCTCGCTGTTCTCGAAAATGGCGCCCCTGCTAATTGCCTCAAATGAATAATATCCATGCACCGTTTGAATCGTCGGGATTCCGGCTTCAATGGAAGCAAGGGTCGCAAAGATATCCTGGGCATGGATGATGTCGTACCTTTTCGTTGATTTTTTAATGGTTGCAGTCAATAATTTCATCCGTTGCCGGTCGTTAAACAACTGTCCGCTTCCTTTTTTCATTGAATTCAATAGAAAGCCAGGGGCTTTTGCAAGAAGCGTTTTCCTGAATGGCGGCAAGTGCGAGAAGGATAAAATATCCACCGTATGTCCCATCGATTCTAAGCCGCTTTTCAACGTCGTGATGTGACTGGACAGGCCTCCCTCGTGGGGATAGGAAAATATCGTTGTCATCAAAATGTTCATACGATGATCCTTTCTTTTCAATGGAATTCTTTAATTTCTTGAACGGATGTTTCTTAAAATGTGCAGGCTGCTGCTTTTAAAAAGGAAGGATAGAAGGAGATAACCTCCGAATACGAGAGCGTTGATCATACTCAATTCAAGGAAAATCGGAAACTCTATACTATATGGATGAAGCCATGAAGCGATTCCATAGAGGATGCTACCCATGACCAAAAGCTTGCCCATCTCTTGAAGAATGTCAGTGAATAAGGATGCATCCGCTTTTGTCGTGTTCACGTGTAGCAAGCTGAACAGGAAGATACATTGGAGGAGCATCGAAAGGCCTGTTGCAAGGGCGATTCCTCCGACACCGAGAAAACGCGATAGCACCCAGCTGAGCAGGATATTCAGTAAAACGGCACTCAAGCAGGAATACATCGCCATTTTCGTTTTTTTCAAGGCGTAAAAGGCATTCATCAAATAATCCCTCGCTGCAAAAAAGGGAAGGGCTGCCGCATAAAAGAAGAAAGCGGCATAGGTGGTGTCTGTTGCGGACGCATCAAAGGCACCACGTTGAAAGGCAAGTGCGATCAAGCTTTTCCCACTGACCAACATGACGATCATAAAGGGGACTGATAAAAAGGCAAGTGCCTTCAGCCCTTTTAAGGTAAGAGTGAGAAAAGCACGATAACTTTCAAGGGCACGACCGACGATGGAAGGATAAAGTACGGTAATGATGGGTGTAAGGACAATGCTCAGTGGCAGCCAAAGCAGCCGGTTTGCATAGTTAAGGGCCGACACGCTTCCTGACTCAAGTGAGGTCGCGATGATCCGGTCGACGACACTATTCAGCTGGAGTGCCAATGCCGCGATGATGATCGGGTAAAACATCGACAATGCCTCAATGATTTCCCGTTTATGTGATTTGAAAGAAAACACCAAGTGAAAATGGTCCTTTTTTAATGCCGGGAATTGAATCAAGAATTGACTGGCGGCCCCGATTGAAAATCCCCAGGCCAATCCTTTCACACCAAAGGGTGCTGCGAATAAGACCGTGGCTACAATGATCACCGTATTGTGAGCCGTTGACGTGAAGGCGGGAAGCAGGAAACGCTGATTGGCTTGCAGGATTCCTGTTGCCATGTAGGCAAGTGTGAAAAACAGTAAACTTGGCAGCATGATCCTAGTCAATACTTCCGTTAATTCGAGTGCAGAACCCGTGAACCCTGGGGCTACCATCCAGACGAGCGGCTTTGTGAAGAGAAGGCAGAGGAGGGTCAGGATGATGGCAACCATCACGAAAAAGGAGCCCAAAACACTGATGAACTCATCGGCTTTTCTTGGGTTTCTCTCTTTTTTCTCCAAATAGATGGGGATGACACCCGCTTGAAGGCCACTGCCGAGTGCGGTAAATAGTATGGTCGGAATAAGGCTTGCGACAAAGAAGATGTCGGCCGTCGATGATGCACCGAAGTACGCAGCGATGATGGATTCCCGCCCAAAGCCCAGGACTTTTCCAATGGCACCGATGATGGTGACGATTCCTACCGATTTAACAACATGTGAAAGTGCAGGCATAGGTTCAACCCTTTGAAAAGATGTCCTTTTGTAAACAAAAGCCTAAACAACTATAAAAGAAGAGCGTAAATGTCTTATCTTCAAGGATATTGTAAAAAAGTCCGGCTATAAGCGCTGCCAGCAATAGGCAGATGGTGAAGGTGGCCGCCGACCGGTTGCTGCTGTGAAGTAGTGTGCGATAGGTTAAAAAAACAAATCCGAAAACGGCCGCCAAGCCGAGCAGGCCGGTCTGGACCAGAACCTGGATGTATTGGTTATCTGTATACATGTTTTCGCCAATTCCGTATTCCTGATAAATCGGCGATGAAAAAGAAAGGGTGGCGGAATCTCCGAAAGTCGCAAGCCCTGTACCGATTACAGGATGGTCCATGAAAATCTCCATTCCTTTGATCACCACATATAACCGACCCCACTCTGTACTCTGGCTTAAGCTCTCATCAGAATAAATCTCTGAAAACCGCTTGGAGAGGGCCTGATCACCTTCGGGAGGTAGGCTCCCTATCATCGTGTCGACAGGAACGGAAGCGGACAGATCATCATTGCTTGATGTGAATGAAATGGGAAAGTAAATGAGAAGCAGGCCACAAAGGAATGAACCCAACCCATATAGAAAAAGCGGTTTGTTTTTTGTCAGGATGATGTACAGGAGAGAGGCCAACCCGAATGCAATCATCGTACCCCTGGAATAGGTGAATAAAAAAGTCCCGAATATCAAGGCGGACGAAAGAAAGATCCAGACTTTATGTTTTTTGGCAGCTTGGAAGAGAAAGAAACTAAAAAAGAACTGAATGCCTAAAAATAAGGCAAATACATTGGGATTGGCGGCTGCTCCATAAATTCTCATGTTGTTTATAGGAGGGAGATCCCATGCGCCCCAACTGTCAGGAATGAGAATCGTGCGCGAGAAACCTTTCTCGATTAAACCGTGAATGGAAAGTGCGACCGCAAATAGGAGCATCCCCTTTAAAAAGAGTAAGATATCCTTTCTTTCTAGATGTAGTTCACCGATAATGTAGAGGAGCAAGAAGGTCACGAGCAATGCCCGTAGTTCAAATAGAATCGGAATGAGACTCACACCGGTCATGAACGCGGCGATCACCCCGACTAAGCAGAACAACAAAAATGGAACCGTAAAATGATAGTTTGCGGTGGACCACTCTTTATTCTTCACTTTTTCAATCAGCATAGACAAAAACAAAATGAGGATGATAAGGTCACCGGTATAGGTTAATCCGTTATTTAGTTCCATGAATAAGGGTCGGGCAGGGAAGTACATGAATAGAATGAATAGCAGATGTTTTTTATGGATGAATGCAAAAACGACCATCGTTGCGGTTGCGGCGTAGCCGACAATCGGATTAGGCATGGCTAATGGGAAGAGTAGGCACGCGATCAGAATGGGCAGTGAATATTTTTCAAGAAGCTTCAATGACGATAAACCACCTTTGCATGAAGGTTCCGTTATAAGATGTGTATGAGAAAAACCTTGAATAATTCCTGACCCTCTAAATATATAGTACATATGAAAGGCTGAAAAAATATGAGCGAGAAGTTTGTGGAAATCTTAACGATTCCCTTTATAGATACGAATATGGATGAATTTATAAATCAGATGCTTTATCCAAGAATGAGAAATCAAGAAAAAACGTTTGTCGTAACGGCAAATCCCGAAATTGTGGAGTATGCAAATGAACATCAGGATTATAAGGACATCATTACGAACGCGGATTACATTACCCCGGATGGCATAGGTATCATTATGGCGTCCAAATGGCTGGATCAGCCACTACAGGAGCGAATTACAGGGTTCGACTTGATGAATGAACTTTTCTCCATTGCCAATGAACAAGCACTTAAAGTGTATTTATTGGGGGCGGAGGAATCCGTGATTGAAAAAGCGGCCGCCAAAGTCCAACAGCAGTATCCTGGACTAAACCTGGTCGGCCATCATCACGGTTATATTGATATTGAGGATGAAACCTTGGCGAAATCGATAGCGGATCTTGAACCGGACATCGTTTTGACGGCCTTAGGCTTTCCACGGCAGGAAAAGTGGACATCGCTCCACTATCCCTTGTTTAAGAAAGGGCTTTTCATGGGAGTCGGCGGAAGCTTCGATGTTCTCGCAGGGAAGGTGAACCGGGCTCCCGTTGTGTGGCAAAAAATGCGTCTTGAATGGATGTACCGGCTGATTCAGGAGCCTTCCCGATGGAAGCGGATGCTGGTGTTGCCACAATTCGTATGGAAGGTCAGGCGGATAAGGAGAAAGGTACAGCGTTCCTAAACAATAAGGAGTGGACTGGATGAAAATCTTGCACCTAAACGCTGGAAATGAAACCGGCGGTGGTATGTTCCATATTCTGTCCTTGCTGAATCAACTAAATAAAGAAGAGTGCCTGCTTGGCGTGTTTGAAGAAGGGGAATTGTATCGTCAGGCAGTGGCTTCTGGCATTCAAACCGAAATTTTCAGGCAACGATCCAAATTTGATTTGACCATATTGAAACCTTTACGGAATTTTATCCGTCTACATCATATAGACATCATTCATACACATGGACCACGGGCTAATATTTACGGGGTGCTTTTAAAGCGGCTGGTAAAATGTCCGTGGGTCCTTACTGTACACAGCTCCCCTGCTTATGATTTTTTAGGGATGGGGCTAAAAGGGAAGCTCTATACAAGCTTGCATCTATTGTCATTAAAGCAAGCGGATCATCTATTGGCGATTTCCAATGAATTTAAAGATGAATTGACTGGTCAGGGAATATCACCCACCAGAATCACGAAAATCATGAATGGCATAAATTTTGAACAGAAGATAGACGAACCTTATCAAAGAGCGGAATTAGGTTTGGAAGCGGATGATTTCGTCATGATCATGACAGCCAGGCTTGAACCGGTGAAAGGGCATGAATTCGCCTTGGAAGCAGTAGCTGACATGGTTTCGGATTTTCCTCATATAAGGCTGTTGATTGTTGGAGATGGCAGAAGAAGGCGTGCATTAGAACAGGTGGTTTTGGATAAGGGATTATCTGACCATGTGTTCTTTTTAGGGTACCGTGATGATATGGAAAGGCTCTATCCTTTGGCAGATATGACCTTGCTGACTTCGATAAGCGAGAGTTTTCCGCTTGTTTTATTGGAAGGGGCGAGGGCTGGATTGCCAGCCCTTACGAGTGATGTCGGAGGGGTGAAGGAACTCATACCCGATAGAGAACATGGTTGGATTACCCAGGTGGGCAATGTCCAGGAAATCACGGAAAGCATCCGCGAGGCCATCAACCTGAAAAAAGACGGAAAGTTGACAAAGATAGGAATTAACTTACAAAAATTTGCAAAAAACAACTTTCCTATAGAGATTTTAGCTGAAAACATATATAATATTTATTTGAGGATGAATAAAAATTAAGTAATGACATATATAGTTTGTTTTATAGATTATTAGGGTATTAGATTTTAAGTTGAATAGAGGTGGTTCTTGATGTTAATAGGGGCCTTATTTGTAGCATTCTTTTTATCTCTTCTTTTGACTCCATTTGTCGGGAAACTCGCCTTTAAACTTGGAGCAACCGATAAACCGAATGAGCGGAAAGTTCATGTAAAAATTATGCCACGCATGGGTGGTTTGGCGATATTCTTGAGTTTTTTAATTACTGTACTGGTTTTCACGGATGATTTTTTAGGGCAGTTGCCACTGTTGGTCGGCGCCCTTGTCATCATTTTGATTGGTATTGCGGATGATATATATGAATTAAGGGCTGCGCCTAAGTTTTTAGGCCAGATTTTAGCTGCTCTCATCATCGTGTTATGGGGCGGGCTTGAAGTGGAATTTATTAATCTTCCATTTTTCACGGATAAGCTTGAGTTTGGGATCTTCAGTATTCCCATCACGATTTTATGGATTGTCGGCATCATCAATGCCATCAATTTGATTGATGGCCTAGACGGACTTGCAGGTGGGGTCTCGACGATCGCTTTGGTGACCATCGCGACGATGGCCCTTATCAAAGGAGATTTATTTGTTGCGACGATTGCCTTGATTGTCATTGGTAGCACCCTCGGGTTCTTGAAATACAATTTTCACCCGGCAAAGATTTTTATGGGGGATACAGGTGCCCTGTTCCTGGGGTACATCATTGCGGTACTTTCCTTGCTTGGATTCAAAAACGTAACGATGATTTCCTTGATTGTCCCGATCATCATCTTGGGGGTTCCCATTTCGGATACATTCTTTGCAATCATTCGCCGGCTTGTCAATAAGCAACCGATTTCGGCCGCTGACAAATCGCATTTACATCATTGCTTATTGAACTTAGGTTTCACTCATAAGCAGACGGTTATACTCATTTATGCATTAGCAGCATGCTTTGGACTCGCTGCGATAATCTTCTCCTTTGCGACATTATGGGGAGCGTTGATTCTTGTAGCCGGTATCCTCGTGCTCATTGAGATATTGGTCGAGAAAATCGGGCTGGTCGGTTCCGATTACCAGCCGCTGTTGAAAATGCTTAATGCACGTAATATGAAAAAATAAACGAAAGGCTGTTCCTGATTTTTCAGGACAGCCTTTTCTTTATTTTACGCTTTTTATAAGCTTGTGATTTATGGAGTTTAAAGGGCAGATGGGGAAGGAATCTATAGCTCAGTCAAATGAAAAAGGGACTCGAGGTCGAGTCCCTTTTTCATTATTCAATCTGTGATTCTGCGGCATCTGCTTGACTGCTAGTCTTTGTCGGTCCCAGGTTCATGTGGGATTTTAAAAGCAGCTTAATGTTTTCAACGGAGGTTTCATTTAATTGATAATAGTACGTTCCGTTAATGTTCGAATCGGTACCCTCAAGCTTGACCGTTTCGAGGTTAAGGCCATTATCCGTCGTCACATATTTGATGAAGCCTCTAATTTGTGAAAATTGAAGGTTCGTTGTCATGTTGTCGCCTACAGCCTCCATTACATCGGTATACTTTGATATAGCGCCAACCGTAGTTGCTTTGGAGATGATGGCTTTCAAGACTTCCTGTTGACGTTCACCACGTTGGATATCACTGTCCTGCTTACGTGTCCGGGCAAAGGCCAATGCTTCTTCACCATCGACTGTCTGTAATCCTTCTTTTAAATGAATGGCGTTCTTTTTGTCATGAGAATCCATTTCATGCATTTCATAAGGCACATCGACTTCGATGCCATCTAAAGAATCGACAACATCAATGAAGGCGTTAAAGTTCATTCTGACATAATAATCAACCGGGATATCAAACAACTCTTCCACTGTGTCCATCGTAGCTTTTGGCCCACCTGCTGCATGTGCCGCATTGATTTTCGTGGTCACGCCTTTTTCTGGGACGTACACATATGAATCACGTGGGATGCTCAAAAGCTTAATAGATTTTTGATCTTTATTGAATGTAGCCAAAATCAGGGCATCCGATCGTGAATTTCCTTGGTAGTCCCGTTCATCACTATCGTCGATTCCAATAAATAGGATAGAAAAGTTGTCTTCGAGCGGGTCTATTGCTTCATCCCGCTTCGCTGAAGCTTCAACAGGGTCGTAGGAACCATCGAAAACGTTC
The DNA here is from genome assembly GCF_050278025.1 of Peribacillus sp. NPDC097197. Classification (NCBI taxonomy): domain Bacteria; kingdom Bacillati; phylum Bacillota; class Bacilli; order Caryophanales; family Bacillaceae; genus Peribacillus; species Peribacillus sp. NPDC097197. Next base: position 249,714 of record NZ_JBNNST010000001.1, read on the forward strand.
TGTGCTTTCGCATATAAACTAGCGGCATACGTTGTGGCGCCTAATACGAGAACCAACAGGGGGACTAGAACTAGCCAAAGTCTTTTACGTCTTTTTCTCTTTGTTTTTTTAATTTTATAAACACGTCTAGTAGTAGACATCTTTTCTTCTCCTTTTAAATAGCAGATTTAACCCGCTATTCTTCGAATCCTTCAATATATATCGTCAAGTATTACAGTTAATTTTACATGGATATCATGAATTCGTAAAATAAATATTTCTTTTTCAAGTGAAAAATAGTAAAAAAAGGAAATAACACGTCCTACAGGAGTTCCTCTTCCAGATATAGAATCTCGCCTTCTGCTATACTTCCTTGGCCATTCGTCAGCTCAGTCATCCAATTTACATACGCCTGCTTCTGTCCTTCCTCCACATAAACAAGGAGAATGACTTGATCAAGATATTGGATATCTTTCATTTGATAAATAGAGGAGCGTAGTGCATTTTCCACTTTTCCGAGCCACGTATACTCGATGCTTGTAGACATCACACGCATTAGTTTCCGAACGACCATACCTGTTGTATTGATTCCTTCTGAAGTGGCTTTGCTATAAGCGCGGATGAGGCCGCCAGCACCGAGCTTGATGCCTCCGAAATAACGGGTAACCACGACGGCTGTATCTTTGAGGTCTTTCTTCTTAAGGACTTCAAGGATGGGTACACCTGCTGTTCCGCTTGGTTCGCCGTCATCAAGGGCTTTTTGGATTTGATTTTGTTCGCCAATCATATAAGCTGAACAATTATGAGTTGCATCTTTGTGTCTTTTCTTTACTTCCTGAATAAAGGCCTGTGCTGCTTCTTCTGTTTCGACTCGGGCGACATGGGAAATGAACCGGGATTTTTCAATGACGATTTCGTGTTCCCCTCGTCCTTTTACCGTTAAATAATGAGGGAGCATGACTTTTCCACCTTCGTTCTTTCTATATAATCGATTAATTATAAATCTTAGCTTGAATTGTGGCAACGAAGTTTGACGTAAATCATACATGTGTAAAGAAACTTTAATATAAGAAAAATTTGTACGTGTTATAATTAATTTTATTGACTGTAAATCTTTCGTAGTTGTATTTTTATGCTTAAAAGAATATCTTTATGGCTAAATCAATGCGTTTTGGACTATATTCTTGACTCTTCCTGATAGAGTTCATGCATATAAGGAATTATGCCATTTTAGTAATTTTCTGTTTCGTATAATAATTAAGGTTGGAGAATATTCAATTTTGTTTGATTAGGATAAGTTGTATGGGATAATGAGATTTCTTATCTTTACAAGTGGGCCGTTCATCCTCAATTCTGTATCAGCCCAGTGAGCTCGAAGTATGCTAAATATGTATATTTTGTGTAAATCCATTATTGAAAGTAACGTATTTTTCTTCTTTTTTTGGTACAATATGTTCATGAAGGTTTCTTCTTAAATGTTACCTGCTGTAATATAAACATTCATGAATTAGGAAAAAGAATATTTTTCCGTATACATAGTCTAAATGACAACAACATGGTTAAAGTGTGTTGATTTAAGTGGAGGGATCTTGATGTCCATACACAAGGTTGATGCTAAAGCATTGGACAAGATCTTAGAAACAATGGTAAGCACGGTCAGTGAAAGCAGGAATGAAGTCTTTGATATTGAAGAGCAATGCCGCAAAGATTTCGAATCACTGACAAAAGAGCTTGAAGATGTGAAAGTAAGAGTTGCGATAATGATAAATGACAGCGATTCACTGGATTCTAAAGCAAGATTTGCTCGAAAGAGGCTTTCTGAAGTCAGTATGCACTTCAACCATTTTTCTGAGGAACAGGTGCGCGATGCGTATGAAAGGGCTCATAAGTTGCAAGTCGATTTACAAATGAACAGGCAGCTTGAAAAAGAGCTTCGTAATAGACGGGATGAACTTGAACTCAGAATAAAAGGATTGCAACACACGATTGATAAAGCCGCACATCTTGTCTCGCAAATCTCTGTTGTACAGAATTATTTAACCCAGGACTTGAAATTTGTAGGGGAAGCCCTTCAAGAAGCTAAGCGTAAGCAAGACTTCGGCTTGAAGATCATCGAAGCCCAGGAGCAGGAGCGGAAAAAGCTTTCACGGGAAATTCATGACGGTCCGGCACAAATGCTCGCCAACGTCATGATGCGTTCGGATTTAATTGAACGTGTCCAACGGGAGAGAGGTCCTGATGAAGCACTTGTGGAAATCCGCAGCTTAAAAGTCATGGTGCGTAATGCATTATATGAGGTGCGCAGAATCATTTATGATCTTCGTCCTATGGCGCTTGATGATTTAGGACTAGTTCCTACCCTCAGAAAATATCTACAAACAACCGAAGACTATAATATCAATAGCGGCGTGCGTCTGAATTTTGTCAATATGGGCCAAGTCATAAGGCTTCCCTCCGATATGGAAGTCGCTTTGTTCCGTCTGGTTCAAGAGGCCGTGCAGAATTCATTAAAACATGCTCAGCCCAAACATATTAGTGTCAAACTATCCATTTCCAAAGAGCTAGTGACCGTCGTCATTAAAGATGATGGAAAAGGGTTCGATGCGGCCATCCAAAAAGAGGGTTCTTTCGGCTTAGTCGGAATGAGGGAAAGAGTCGAGCTCCTCGAAGGAAGCATGACGATAGACTCGCAGCCGGGGGCAGGAACGTTGGTATTGATCCAAGTCCCTTATCAATTAAAATAAACATCCAAATGCAGAGGCATTTAAATAGAAATTAGGAGGAAGAAGCCGTTGAAGACAAGTATCATCATTATCGATGACCATCAGCTTTTCCGCGAAGGCGTTAAGCGTATTTTAGATTTTGAATCATCCTTTGACGTTGTCGCCGAGGGCGATGACGGAAGCGAGGCTATGGACCTCGTAGAAGAGCACAAGCCAGACGTTGTTATCATGGATATCAACATGCCGAATATGAACGGGGTAGAAGCAACGAAGATGCTTGTACAACGTTATCCTGATACAAAGGTCATCATTTTATCGATTCATGATGATGAAAACTATGTACAGCATGCATTGAAAACAGGAGCACAAGGCTATCTGTTAAAAGAAATGGACGCAGATGCATTGATCGATGCAGTTCGTGTTGTTGCTGAAGGCGGTTCATACCTTCACCCAAAAGTGACGCACAATCTGGTCAAGGAATATCGCCGTTTGGCCGCTGAAGAAGGGGCTGATCGCGATTCCCTATACGCTGTGGAAATCAGAAGACCTCTTCACCTGTTGACTCGACGCGAGTGTGAAGTCCTTCAACTTCTAGCTGACGGAAAAAGTAACCGTGCCATCGGTGAAACGCTTTATATCAGTGAGAAAACCGTCAAGAACCACGTAAGTAACATTCTTCAGAAAATGAATGTAAATGACCGTACGCAGGCTGTTGTCATGGCTATCAAAAACGGCTGGGTCGAAGTGAAATAAATAAATTCATGATCTTGTCCGGTTCTTCCGTTACGCATCGCGTAGGGAGGGCCGGCTTTTTTTGTTTGACTTATCATGACAATCATAGGAGAAAGGAAAGCTATTTAATGCAAATAAAGGCTTTTTCCTATAGAATGTTGAATAAGTACAGAGAGTAAATATGGTTAAGGATGGTACTATACTATGAAAACGGCAGTCGTAACAGACAGCACTGCATATATACCTAAGGAAATGCGTGAACGATTACATATACATATGATGCCGCTTAATGTGATTTTCTCGAATGAGGCATACCGGGAAGAAGTGGATATTACAGCAGATGAATTTTATGAAGAAGTTAAAAAGCAAGAAAAGTTGCCGACCACTTCACAGCCTCCGATTGGTTTGTTTGTCGAGAAGTTTGAAGAACTGAAGCAGAATTACGACGATGTCATTTCGATTCATCTATCGAGTGGGATAAGCGGGACGTACCAAGGGGCCATTGCAGCCGGTGACATGGTTGAAGGGATTCGGGTCCATGCCTTTGACTCCGAAATCAGCTGCATGGTCCAAGGGCTTTATGTTCTTGAAGCAGCACAGATGGCCCTTGATGACAAATCTGCAGACGAAATCATGGCGAGGCTCTGGGAAATGAAGCAGTCCGTCCGGGCCTATTTCATGGCAGATGATTTATCCCATCTGCAACGTGGCGGACGACTTAGTAGTGCTCAAGCGTTGATCGGAAGTCTCCTTCAAGTAAAGCCTCTTCTTCACTTTGTCGACAAGGTCATTGTCCCGTTTGAAAAAATCCGTACGAGAAAGAAAGCGATGAAACGGATTGCGGATTTACTTGGTGAAGACGCGGCAAGCGGGCTACCGTATAGAGCGGTCATCATCCATGCCAAGCGGGAAGAGGAAGCGACGGAATGGAAAACGGAGCTTGAAGCGCGGTTCCCGAATGTGGAGTTCAGCCTTGGCTATTTCGGCCCTGTCATCGGGACGCATCTGGGTGAAGGCGCAATGGGAATGGGCTGGTATAAAATCTAAAGGATGAACGTCTTTCCAGAGGAGAGGCGTTTTTTTTGCGAATAAAAGAGGATTCATTTATAGAATGCGAGAATTCTAATCAAGAGCTATCAGTTTACAAGAAAGAAGGTAGGAATGTGAATACTCTCCCCTTTTCAAAAGAACTTCAGAAACACCTCGCTGGACGGCTGCTGTTGGCAGGGGAAATCCCTTTCCCAAAAGAAATCCTTACTGAACATATTACAAAAGGCCATGTTTCGGAAATAAGTGGCGTACGGCGCGAGAATGGGCGCTTCACATGCATACGCTGTGGGAACAAGGATCCTTCCTTGTTTTATACGTTTCCATGTAAAGTGTGCCATCAAGATTGTACGTACTGCCGGTCCTGTATCATGATGGGGCGGGTCAGTGAATGTAGCAAATTATACAGTTGGAGTGGTCCTCCACTCGCGTTTCCTATTCCGGATCAGGTCATGGGCTGGGAGGGAACACTATCGGCCGGGCAGCAAACGGCCTCGGACTGTGTCGTTCAAGCCATCCAAAAGAACGGGGAATTCCTCGTATGGGCTGTGTGCGGTGCCGGGAAGACGGAAGTCCTGTTTGCAGGAATCGAGGCAGGCTTGCTAGCTGGGAAGAGGATTTGCATAGCGACACCCCGTACCGATGTCGTACTAGAACTAGCTCCGCGGTTAAAAAGGGCTTTCCCGGCAACCGAAGTATCCGCCCTCTATGGCGGTAGCGAAGATCGACATAAACCATCCCCCCTTACCGTGTCCACCACCCATCAGCTTTTTCGCTTTTCCGAAGCATTCGATGTCATCATCATTGATGAAGTCGATGCGTTTCCGTACTCCATGGATAAATCGCTGCATTTTGCGGTTCAGAAATCCAAGAAACCATCCTCTACCACCATCTACTTAACGGCGACACCCTCCAAACCAATGCAACTAGCTTACCAAAACGGAAAACTGCAAGCGGTGACGATTCCAGCACGTTATCACCGGCAGCCCATAACTGTACCTGAAATGAAGTGGGCTGGCAATTGGCAAAAGCAATTTCTCCAAAAAAAGATTCCTTCTGTGATCAAGAAGTGGGTAAGCGACCGCCTACAGAAAAAGACGCCTCTATTATTATTTTTTCCGAGCATACAAGTGATGGAGCAGGTGCTTCCTCTGTTTCAAGAGCTGGACCCGAAAGTGGAAGCCGTTCATTCAAAGCATCCGGAGCGAAAGGAAAGGGTGCAGGCTCTGAGAAATGGTGAGGTGGCAGGGTTGTTGACGACGACCATCTTGGAGCGTGGCGTCACGATCGAACGTCTGGAGGTTGCAGTGATTGGTGCCGAACACGAGGTGTTTTCCGAGAGTGCCCTCGTCCAGATTGCCGGACGTGTGGGCAGAAGCTTTGCTTATCCGAGGGGCACGGTCACGTTTTTTCATTATGGAAAAAGCCAGGCGATGCTAGAGAGCATTCGTCATATTGAAAAGATGAACCTGGAGGCCAGGAAAAGGGGGCTGCTGGATGCGTAGATGTTTATTTTGCGACGAAGAGATGAAGGACGTCCAGACATGGAGGAGTTTATTGCTGAAGGTCGAAGCGAAATTGATCTGCGAGGGATGTGAATCAAGGCTTGAGGTGATAAGTGGCGAGACCTGTTCGATGTGCTCAAGGGAGCTGGATGAGAAGTTTCGGGTGGGGGACCGATGTTTAGATTGTGTGAGATGGGAAAAAGATGAAAAGTGGAAAGGGCATTTAACGCAGAATATCTCGCTATTTCATTATAATGAACACCTGAAAGATATCATTGCGAAGTATAAGTACCGAGGAGATTACGCATTGGCTGAAGCCTTCGTCCCCTTTTTAAGAGAAAGAATGAAGGAACTGAAATTTGATATTGTGACGGTGATTCCGCTTAGCGGGGAGCGGTTGAAGGAGCGCGGGTTCAATCAGGCACAAGCCTTAACAGATCTATTGGGTCTTGAAACAATGGAGCTCCTTACACGCCTTCATACCGAAAAGCAATCGAAAAAGTCACGTGAGGAGCGGATATCATTGCCGCAGGTCTTTCGAGTTATCGAGCTGGACGCGATACAGAACAAATCGATTGTAATCGTGGATGACATTTACACGACGGGATCTACGCTAAGGCACGCAGCCAAAGCCTTGAAACTTGCTGGTGCGGGAGACATTTCCTCGATCACGCTAGCTAGGTAAAAGTGAGTATTTTTACAAACATCCTAAAGTATCGCTTTTTCCATTCGATATATACAGTATAAGAATATAGTCAAGGGGGACACCCGAAATGGATTTATTCAACTGTCCAAACTGTAACTCGTTATTTGTTAAAACGAAATTCCGCGATGTTTGCGATGCTTGCTATAAAGAAGAAGAAGCACAATTTGATAAGGTGTATGATTACATCCGGAAGAAAAGCAATCGTACGGCCTCCATGGTACAGGTGGTGGATGCGACAGGTATCGAGGAAGAACTAATCATTAAGTTTGTGAAAACGGGAAAGCTGAGAATTGCTCAATTTCCGAACCTGGGCATTCCCTGTGAAAAGTGCGGGACAGTCATCCGGAGCGGGAGATTATGTGATTCATGTAGCCAGTCCATTCGTTCGGGTCTAGAAACGTATGAAAATGAAGAAAAGCGTCGCCTTGAGATTGAAGAACGCGATAAAAAGAATACATACTTTACGAAAGATCTATAAAGTGTAAATCTTAGCTTCTTGGCTGGAATTTTGTTAGAATATTCTGTATTGAGAACAGAATTCGACAAAGGATGTCGAAGGAAAGATTCCTGGAAATCATCAAATAAATCTATTCCTTGTCGATAATACTAGTATGGATAATAAACACAGCCGTGAGTCTTTCTCATCGCCTGTTAAAGGAATCGTAAATATGTGGATGTTGATAAGAATAGATAAAAAAAATCGACCGAAGGAGAGGATCTGGAATATGAAAATCAATAACGTCGGTGTAACGGGTGTGAATCCCTATAATACTCAAATTAATAAAGTGGGGAATGTCAAAGAGTCCAAGGTCAACCCCTCAGACAAAGTGGAAATATCTTCAGCCGCAAAAGAGATGCAGCAATTATCACCCATTCCAGCTGCTAGACAGGCGAAGGTGGATGAACTGAAAATCCAAGTGGAAAACGGAACTTATAAGATAAATGCAGAGGCAACAGCCAAGGGATTAATCGATTTCTACCGAAAATGACCCTTAATCAAACGTTTGATTAAAATGGACGGAACCGCATTCCGTCCATCATCTATGAGCAGAGGAGGCAGCGAACATGTCTGCACGACAGATCATCGACTCGCTTGAAAAATTGGTTGCCCTTCATAAAAGCTTCAACCAATTATCGCAAAGAAAAACAAACATCTTGAAAGCCGGCGACACGGAGGCTATCTCCGCCCTGCTGATTGATGAACAAAAGCATATTAAAGCGATCAGCCAAACGGATCAAGAAAGAGAAGCAGCTGTGGAAAGATTTCTTACGAAAAATGGTGCAGCGAATCAGGAGGCTTCCATTTCCACTGTAACGAAATTCACAGATCCACTTGAAACGGTTGCGCTTGAACATTTAAAAACGGAACTGATTGAAGAGGTAGCTCAGTTGAAAGAGCAAAACAGTTTAAATCAACAGTTAATCTATCAATCTCTTCAATTCATAAATGTCTCCCTGAATATGCTACGGCCGCAAAATCAGAATATGAATTATGGCAAAACGGCCAAGAAGGCTACGAAAAGTGGCTTGGGCATGTTTGATTCGAAAGCGTAAGATAGAGAAAATAGATGGAGGTTTGAACTTATGATTTCAAGCTTTATGGGGCTCGAAACAGCAAAGCGTGGATTATCCACCTCGCAAGGTGCCTTGTATACGACAGGAAATAACGTGTCCAATGCTAACACGGTAGGCTATTCAAGGCAGCGGGTCAACTTGGAGCAAACATCCGGTTTCCCTACCGTCGGGATGAACAGCCCCCGTGTAGCGGGTCAAATCGGAACGGGTGTAGCGGCAGAAACGGTGCAACGTATCCGCGACAGCTTTTTGGATGCACAATACAGAACTCAAAGTAATAAAATCGGTTATTATGGCGCCATGAGCGAATCGCTATCGAAGATGGAAGGCATCATGAACGAACCAACCGACAGCGGCTTGGCTGCCACGATGGAGAAGTTCTGGAATTCAATCCAAGGATTAACGGCCAACGCCGAAAATTCTGGTGCCCGTGAAGTCGTGGCCTCCACAGGCGTGATGGTCGCTGATACATTGAATTACTACTACAACTCGTTAACAAGCGTGAAAACGGACATTGGCAACCAAATCAATGTCAAAGCGAACGAAATCAATACCATCATTGACAGCATCGATCAACTGAACCAGCAAATCAGTAAAGTCGAGCCGCATGGCTATATTCCGAATGACCTTTACGATAAACGGGACGTGCTCGTCGACAACCTATCGCAGCTTGTCAGTATCAATGTAAAAAGCGTCAAACCAAGCGCCTACGGCATAGCAAGCGACGTTGCGACAGGACTATACAACATCGAGTTAATGAATGAAGACGGCTCTTCTTATGTACCGCCCATCAATCTAGTCAGTGTGAACAAGACGGGCATGCTTGGGACAGCCAAAGTTGCAGTGAGCTATGATGATACGTCAGGTGCAGTAGATGGAGTGAAGTTTGGTTCGAAAACGATTACGGACTTCAATTTTTCTGGAGAACTGGCTGGGTTGATTGAAAGCTTCGGATATAAGAAGAGTGATGGCACCACGGGGGGCTCTTATCCCGATATGTTGCAAAAGCTCGATAACATGACGAAGGCTTTTGTGAATGAATTTAATGCGATTCATCAAGAAGGGTTTGCTTTAGGTGCTGCTGCAAAATCAGGACTCAACTTTTTTGAAATCAGTCCTGGTGGAAGTGCAGCTCAAAGCATTAAGGTAAACAATGCTATTTTGGCTGATTCTTCTAAAATTGCTGCTGGGAAAACTAGTGGAGCTTCAGGAGATAATGAAAATGCTAAGCTTTTGGCTGATTTGAAAAAGAAGGCTTTTAGTGAGTATTCGACAAAGGATTTAAATTCTAAGGATTTAACAGGGAGCTTTGACACCTATTATTCCGGAATTATTGGGAACTTGGGTGTTGATTCTCAAAGTGCCCAAAAGAACCTTTCTAACTCATCAGTGCTTGCAGCATCCGTAGATCAAAATAGAGCATCTGTTAGTTCTGTATCCTTGGATGAAGAAATGACTGACATGATCAAATTCCAGCAGGCCTACAATGCATCAGCAAGAATGGTGACGATGGTCGACGAGATGCTCGATAAAATCATTAACGGAATGGGAACTGTAGGCCGATAATAGGAGTGAATATAGATGCGTGTAACGCAATCGATGCTAACCAATAATATGTTAACCAACCTTAGCAGTAGCTATGAAAAGTTAGGCAAACTGCAGGAACAAGTCTCATCGCAAAAGAAATTCTCGAAGCCTTCCGATGATCCGGTCGCAGCGATGATGGGGATGGGATACCGGACCAACCTCAATCAAATCCAGCAGTATAAGAGCAACATTTCGGAAGCAGAGAACTGGATCAATAGTACGGATGATGCGATTACCGAAGCTGTTTCTGCATTGCAAAGGATTCGGGAGTTAACTGTGCAAGGCAGTAATGGGACGTATGAAGAAAATCAGAAGAGTAATATTGCAGAAGAAATCAAGCAATTGAAAGAACATCTTGTGAGTATCGGTGATACACAAATTGGTGGTAAGTATATTTTTAATGGGCAAAATACGAATGTGAAACCTTCTGATAGTTTAGATGCTGCAACCGGGAAAATCACATATGGTTCGGAACCAATTAACCTTGAAGTGTTTTCTGGAATTTCGATTCAAATCAATACAGATGGATCCAAGATTTTTGGAGATGCTCTTGCCAAGGATGGTAGTATTCAAAAAACAATTGATGCGCTCGAAGGCAATGGTGATGTTGGTGCGATGTTGGCAGAACTTGATAAAACGATTGATAGCTTCTTATCTACGCAGGCCCAAGTGGGTGCGAGACAGAATCGGATTGACTTGATGACCGACCGCTTAGGCCAGCAGGAAGTCTTTGCAACGGAAATCCTTTCGAAGAATGAAGATGTTGATATCGAAAAAGCCATCATGAATTTAACGACACAAGAAAGTGTTCATAGTGCATCATTAAGTATCGGTGCAAAAATCATGCAACCGAGTTTACTAGATTTTCTTCGCTAAGCTATTCGTAACCGGATAGCTTTTTTTCTATAAAGAGAGGATTGGTAAAAATGCAAATGCCACAAATTCGCATGCAGTCTACATCGATGCAAATCGGATTGAATATCGAACAACCGGTACAGCAACTGGAACAAAAAGCAGCAGATCTATCCATTGAACAGCCAATGGCAGCTTTAGAGATTCAAACAACTCCTGGGCAGCTAACGATTGATCAGTCAAAGGCTAGAGAAGATATGGATTTGAAGAGCCTATCAAAACGGGTTGAGGAATTTGCCCAGCAGGGTTACCAGGATTGGCTGGCTGGTATGGCAAGAAGATCACAACAGGGGACGGAATTGAGGCATATTGAAAACGGAGGGAATGCGATAGCGTCTCAGGCGAAACAGAACGGCAGAAATCCAGAGAAGCAATTCAATCTTGGCTGGATTCCCTCCCATTTCAGTGTGAAGCTGGACTATCAACCGGCACAAGTTGATATTCAAGTAACTCCGCAAAAACCAAACATTGATGTTCAGATTAATAGACCAACTCATGAATATACGGTAGGTCATACGGGTGTGGAAGTTTTACAAAAAAATTCACTGGATATAGATTTTGTTAACTTATTTCCAGATGAGATAGGTGAGTGAAGACATATATGATTAGATCAACAAAATTTCATGGAGAAATAGAAATAGGGCAGGAAGATATTTATACGTTTGATGGCGGGATACCGGGGTTTTTAGAAGAAAAGGAGTTTAGTTTATTGCCATTAGAAGAAACGCCGTTTTTCGTTCTTCAATCTATTAAAACAAAAGAAGTAGCATTCATTGTTACAAACCCTTTTGATACTTTTCGTGATTATGAAGTGAAGCTGCCGGATGAAGTACTTTCTACTTTAGAGATAGAAACAGAAAAAGAAGTCATAACGCTTGTTATTTTAACCATTCATGATCCTTTCAATCAAACAACTGCCAATCTTCAGGCTCCTATCATTTTAAATACTCATAAAAGAACTGGAAAGCAGTTTATCATGAATGGAAGCGGCTATATGAATAAGCATTTGCTAATTGAACCTCTAGAAGTAGAACAGGGGGAATACTAATGCTCGTATTAACTAGGAAACCAAATGAATCGATCGTAATAGGAAATGATATTGAAATTACAGTGCTAGCAATAGAAGGAGAACAGATCAAACTTGGTATTAATGCACCAAAAAATGTAGATATTCACCGAAAAGAAGTATACCTGTCCATCCAGCAAGAAAATAATGAAGCCGCTAAAACAGAAACCAATATTCTGGAAAAAATAAATGAATATTTTAAGAAAAAACCTTAAAAACTGCTTAATATGTTTCTTAGACTGTCGATATTATATATACAACGATAGATAGTGAAATAGGCGGCCGACTTATTCACTGCTTATCGTAAAAAACCACATGGATGTGGGAACCGAAAACTCAAGGAGGAAATACAAAATGATTATCAATCACAATATCGCAGCACTTAACACACATCGTCAGTTATCAAGTGCATCTTCTGCACAGTCTAAATCAATGGAGAAATTAGCTTCTGGTCTTCGTATCAACCGTGCAGGGGACGATGCAGCAGGTCTTGCAATCTCTGAAAAAATGCGTGGGCAAATTCGTGGACTGGACCAAGCTTCACGTAATGCTCAAGATGGCATTTCTCTAATTCAAACTGCTGAAGGTGCTCTTAATGAAACTCATGATATCCTTCAACGTATGCGTGAATTAGCAGTGCAATCTTCAAATGACACTAACACTAAAGAAGACCGTGGAGAACTTCAAAAAGAAGTTGACCAGCTTGCAATTGAAGTTACTCGTATTGCAAACAACACTGAATTTAACACCAAAAAACTTTTAGATGGTAACGGAGCTAAAGAATTAACGTTCCAAATCGGTGCAAATAAAGACCAAACTATGACTTTAAAGATTAATGCAATGGACGCTAGTACATTGAAGATTGCAAGCGCAGCTTCAGCAGCTGTAACTGCAGCTGATCCGACTGCTTCTCCTGCTGTACCATTTACTCCAGCCGACACAAAAGGCGGATTGGATATCTCAACGGATGCTGCAACAGCTTCAGCAGCTATCGAAACAATTAATAAAGCCATTGAAACAGTTTCTGCTGAGCGTTCTAAGTTAGGTGCAAACCAAAACCGTTTAGAGCATACTATCAATAACTTAGGCACTTCTTCTGAAAACCTAACTGCTGCTGAATCACGTGTTCGTGACGTAGACATGGCGAAAGAAATGATGACACAAACTAAGAACTCTATTCTTTCTCAAGCAGCACAAGCAATGTTGGCTCAAGCTAACCAACAGCCACAAGGCGTACTTCAATTACTTCGTTAATCTTCGCCCCACGGCTTAGATTAGCTAAAAAAATAGAGACTCTAGGGAATTTTCCTAGGGTCTCTTTTTATGCACTCTCAATCTCTAAGACGGGCTGTCTATAAGGTGTTTTATTCTCCATAATACTAAATGCTATGTTTACTAGCCTCCTTTCTACATAGACCATGGCTTGTTTCTTATTGCGCCCCTCTTTGATATTACTTTTATAGTATTCATACATAATTGGGTTCATATTTTTTCTAATTTGTGTTAAGGCAAGGGAGTAGAAGGCTTTGTTAAGTTCTCTGTTACCTAATTTGTTTGAGTAATTTCTTTGGCTCTCCCCCGAACTGTGTTCAAGTGGAGCTATTCCAGCCAATTTAGCTAGTTTATTTGCCTTAGGAAACCTAGTGACATCTCCAATATTGGCTATGAAGGTAGCTGCCAGTACTGTATCAATTCCATTTATATTCTTTAGCGGATATCCTGTTACTTCGATTAAAGAATCAAGGGTTTTATCAAGATCAACAATCTGACTTTCTATATGTTCGAGGGAATTTATGAAAGATATCACACTTTCATTTTGTTCCTTCTGATAATCTGTCTTATTCCAGCCGTTACTATCAACCGCTTCTAATATCTCTTTTGCCTTCTTTTTAGGTACTGATTTATTAAATTTTTTTAGGTCTTCCATCAGTTCTCCCTCGTTGACAGCTTCAAGTAAGTTTGGTGATGGATATTTCTTGAAGAAACCTTTTGCCGTTTTTACTTTCTAGATCTTTTAAAAATTCTTTATGCATGGGGTAGTGATGAACAAGGATATTCTGAAGTGACATTTTGATATTGGCTGTCATTTGAACATAATTGTTTCTAGTATTGAGTGTTTGTTTGATGGCAAGATATACATCTTGAGGATCGGCAAGAGGGAGATGTTTATATTCAAAAATGAGAGTTTTAGCAACCGCAAGAGCATCAAGCTCATCAGATTTATTGTGATTAGTTCCAATACTTCTTTGTTTCTTTGTATAAGAAGAATTAACTTCCTTTACTATGAAACCTGAGTCGAGTAGGTATCTGGCAAGGCTTCTACCATAAAAATTAACATCTTCTAAACCATATACAATTTCTTTCCCGTCTGCCTTCTTCTTCACTTGTTCAACGAATGCGGGGAAAGCAGAGAATGCATTCTTTAGGTTAAATGTCTTAATTTTATCTCCAAAACAGTCAGTTAATACTGCAACATGATTGGTTTTATGTAGGTCTACTCCTACAAATACGCATTTAGTTCTGTCTAGCTGGTTCATTCAAATGATTCCTCCTAAGTAATTTCTATTTATTTGGGTCAATAAGAGAATGTGACAGCGTCAGTTATAGCGTTAGCCCGCCAATAAAGGAGACTCGCAATGTACGTTAGTCTAACAATCTCTTATCTACCAAACTGAAATTCGGATTACAAAATGGCTTTATGTTGACCTTGTGAGGTGGTTACATCTCCATAATGATATGTACCTTTATAAAAATCTTCACGATCTAAAATTCGTTTTACTTGAACTTTGGTAAACTGTTTTCCCTTATTAGTTTTATGACCTTCTATATTGAGTTGATCAGCTACTTTTTGGAGTGACCAGTCACTATTTGATGGTAAGAAGCGGACCCTAATTTTTAGCTAGGGTCTTTTCGTGCTTACTATTTTTCTTAAACAAAAGGGTTGCCTTCAAATAATTTTAAAATGAACCCTTTCTGATATTCGCTAAATCTACATAACCCCATTCCAATCACTAAATATAAACTGGCAAATACCGATATAAAAAGTAAAGATATCTTATTGGGGGCAAAAGGGATGTTGGAGAGTCTATCGACGAATATTCTTTCCTCGCAACTTAGAACAGCAATCTCAGAAGGAATCAGTACGTATTATCAGAGAGAAATCAATACAGTAGCATATTCAGAACAAAGTGTAGAGTCGAATGACAAGCCAACGAAAGAAAAGGTTCAGGAGGTAACTGAAAGTTTAAATACCTTTCTAAATCCAACACATACAGCGGTACGCTTTGAATATCATGAAAAACTGGATGAGTATTATGTTAAGGTCGTTGATGACATAACGAATGAAACAATCAGAGAAATTCCTCCAAAAAAGCTTTTAGACTTTTATGCTGCAATGACGGAATTTGTCGGAATAATGGTGGACGAAAAAATATAAGCAGGTGATGAATGATGGTACGTGTCAGTGGATTAGCAAGCGGGATGGATATTGATGAAATAGTGAAAAGTATGATGCAGGCAGAACGAGTGCCTTTGGATAAATTAACGCAGAAAAAGCAATATTCTGAGTGGCAACGAGATGATTATCGGTCGGTAAATACAGCATTATCTGAATTGGATAAACTGATTTCAGATGGGGTTGGAAAACAATCTTCGTTTATTAAAAAGACGGTGTCTGTTTCAAATCCAAATGCAATTTCAGTTAAAAATGTGAATTCAACAAGTGATTTTTCAGGCACCATAAATGTAACGAAACTTGCTACAGCGGCTACTATGACTAGTAAACCGATTAATGAAGAAGATTCAACTAAGGGTGAGACTGTAATGATTGATTTACAACAGCCGTTATCTATATATGGATTGGTGGAGCAAAAAATTTCTATATTTGCTATTAATAAAGATGGTGGATTTGATATGGATGATAGTAAGGTGAAGAAACCTTATAACCTTACCATCAAACCAACTGATACATTAGATAGTGTTATTAAAGAAATTAATGCTAATTCTGGCGTCACTATCTTTTTTGATCAAACCTCTCAACAATTTTCTATTACTGCTAAAAATACAGGTGATGCAAAGGATTCGGCTGAGATTGAATTAAATGGTGAATTTTTTACTGGTTTATTAAGAATGGATACCACCAATGATATAGCTGCCGATTCTAAAAATGCTAGAGGGTCATTAGGTTCAAACGCTACGGTAGAATACAATGGTCTCACAATCTCCCGACCATCCAACACCTTTCAAATCAACGGAGCGGAAATAACAATAAAGCAAACAACTAAAGAAACTGGACCGGTCACGTTCTCCTCCAAAGCTGATGTGGATACCATCTTAGACACAGTCACTCAGTTCGTGAACAAATACAATGAAATCATCAAAAAAATTCAAGACAAAACTAGTGAATCAAAATATCGTTCGTATACTCCTCTTACTACAGAGCAAAAGAAAGCGATGAGCGAAGATGAGGTGAAGCTTTGGGAAGAAAAGGCGAAGAGTGGGACGTTAAAAAATGACTCTACTCTAAAGAACCTTCTCACAACGATGAGGTCCTCTCTTTATACTTCAGTCAGTGGTATGACAGGGACTAACACGCTTAGCAAGTTAGGGATTACTACCACAAGTAATTATTTAGAAGGTGGTAAACTAACCATTGATGAGGATAAACTGCGTGCAGCCATTTCAGAGGATCCGAATGCGATTTATAAATTATTCATGTCTGAAGGTAAAGATACGGAGAAAAGTTCACAAGGTCTGGCACGTCGTTTGCGTGCGGATATCCAATCATCCATGAAGGTGATTACAGAAAAAGCCGGTAAGGCTGGCTATGTTAATAATAATTTCACCATCGGAAAAGCGGTCAATGGACTAGATACAAGAATTTCAGCATTCGAGGCAAAGTTAGTAAAACTTGAAACCCGTTACTATAATCAATTCACAGCCATGGAGAAAGCGATATCAAAAGCGAATAGTCAGAGCTCTAGTTTATCGCAATATTTTAGCTAAGTAAGAAAGGAAGAGTAAAAAGAAATGGCCATAAATAATCCATACCAATCTTATCAACAAAATTCGGTGAATACAGCGTCGCCGGGAGAGCTTACACTCATGCTTTATAACGGATGCCTGAAGTTCATTCTACTTGGTAAAAAAGCCATTGAAGCGGGTAAAATCGAAGAAAAGAATACGAATATCTTAAAGGCCCAAAACATCGTTCATGAATTGATGGTTACCTTGAATATGGATGTTGCCGTATCGAAAGACTTGATGAGCCTCTATGATTATATGAATCGTCGTCTGATTGAATCTAATTTGAAGAATGATATTGCGGCCCTAGAAGAAGTGGAGGGGCTTGTTACCGAGTTCCGTAACACATGGAAGGAAGCCATTCAATTGAACCGCCAAAAACAATTTGTTCAAAGTGGTCAAGTTTGATGATGCTTCAAGATTTTCATGATGTCACCACTGAATTACTAACCGTCTTGCAGGACCAGACGATTGTCGAACGCGATGATCGAATCGAGCGAATCACAAAGTTGCTTGACCGTCGTGAAGCGTTTCTTTCGCATATCAAACCGCCTTTTTCTGATGAAGAGCTACAATTGGGGCGTCAATCCATGCTTCTGAATCAGCAGGTCGATCAATTGTTGTTGCTTCAAAAGCAAGAGATTCAGCGGGATATCAAGGAATTAAACCAGAAAAAGAAAACTTCGAACAAATACACCAATCCTTATGAGAATCTTTCCACGGATGGCATGTTTTACGACAAAAAGAAATAAGTCCTTACCCAAACCGTTTGAATTTCAAACGGTTTTTGTGTAAATTTTTTCTAAAGTTTCTGTAAATTACGATGGCTAATTTTTTCTTTATTGGGCAGTGTTTGGTATAATAGAGCTAAGGTAGACATCAACCTTTTTCAAACCTTCCGACAATTGTTTCATAATTTCGACATATTTCATGATGTGTTTCTAAAGGAAACCGGAGGGGTATTGTAGAATCTAACTGTATAGTCTTAATTTAAGGAGGACTCACTTTATGAATTACAACGTACGCGGTGAAAACATTGAGGTAACTCCAGCAATTCGAGAATACGTCGAAAAGAAAATTGGCAAGTTAGAAAGATATTTTAACAATACGCCAGATGCAAATGTGCAAGTGAATTTGAAAGTGAACAATAATACGTCCAAGGTCGAAGTGACGATTCCGATGCAGAATTTGGTTCTTCGCGCTGAAGAAGAGAATGCGGATATGTATGCCGCGATTGATTTGATCAATGACAAGCTAGAACGCCAAATTCGTAAACATAAAACGAAGGTCAACCGAAAATTCCGCAACAATTTATCCAATACACCAGAAGCATTCGCTTTTGCTACGGAAGTCGATGAAGTGGCGGATGAATTCGAAGATGACAGCGATATAGAAGTGGTCCGTAACAAACGCTTCGATTTGAAGCCGATGGACAGTGAAGAAGCGATTCTGCAAATGAATATGCTTGGTCACAGTTTCTTCGTTTACACGAATGCGGATACGAATACAACCAACGTCGTGTATCGCCGTAAAGATGGACGATACGGATTAATAGAACCAAGTTAAGTTAATCATGAAATGCATGGAAGCACCGTCCAGACTCTGGGCGGTGCTTTTTAGGTATTCTCCTTTTCTATTTATTTAACATCGCGTTAGGTATAAAGTATTAGTTTTGTTTTCTGAAATTCGAAATACGTTAAAGATTTAATAGGTACATTCCTTTCATAATAAGTGCTCTCAAATGAAGTAGAGTGAATTTGAAGTTTCTTTAAAACGAACAAAAAGTGTTCTTTTGTGAGAAAGATAGGTTTTTATACCCATTTCTATATTCCCTTAATTTGGCATATAATCGACTTAATCGTTCTTTAAAACGAACAAGTGGTTAATAAGGTGCAGAGGGGATGGGATGTTGTTTCGGAAAAATTGCCATACATGCAATAGGGCTTCGTTTAGTAGTTCTGAAATGGGGAATTGGTTTTGTCCTACCTGCGGCGAGGATTTGACCGTGCAAAAGGCCTTTGATGCACTGTCGGTGGAGCGAATTAATATGTCTCATCGCCTGAATGAAAAGAACAAGGTTTTTTATTATCTGAAAAAGCGAACGTGATTTTCGTTTCATGTAAATCTATCCTTGATTTTCTCCCTATTGTTGTAATTTGTCGATAAATATTTCCTCATATTGGTTAATTGGCGACATAAACTAGCAACATATGTAGGGTGTATTCCCTATAATAAGATTGTAAACTATGTATTTAGTAATATTTACCGTGAAAAAGGCAAACTTATCGAAAGGTGAGAGCGCAAAGGCACAGGTCTAAGGCTGTAAGTGGCTATGATGGCTGGTCTGCCTGAAATACAAGGTAGTATTTTAGGAGGTTGATAATATGATTACGACGGAAATGGATCAAGAGTGGATGACGTTGATCAAAGAGGCAAAAAGCTTAGGATTAACGAAAGAAGAGATCCGTGATTATCTTGCACGGGAGTCATCGAAGGGGAATTGCGAAAAATGAGAAAGATGTGGAAAGCATCCCTATAAACAGTATGGAGCATGGCTGTTTATAGGGATGCTTTCGTTTGCGTAAATAGATTGATAGAGTGCTATGCTTCCTATCTATTTTTCTATTCGTTGTTCTTTTTCCATTTGTTAAACTCAATAAATTCTCGGAATTGTTGTTTTGAAACACCTGAATGCATGGCATCTTCAACGATTTTTATCCAGTCGTTATCCAGGATTTCCTTATTGGGAGCATCGTAAAGAAGGGCATCAACAGGAACATGAAGCACTGCAGAGATTTTTTCCAAAAATTGAATGGAAGGATTCGTTTGTAAGTTCCGTTCGAGCGAACTTAAGTAGGACTTGGCTACCCCGGCTTTCTCGGCTAGTTCAGTCATCGACATTTTCTTTTCTTCCCGCAGCTTTTTAACACGCTCACCGATCATCATTACCACCTCGAACTAGTTCTATTTATCCCACAGAATAAGCTTTGCTAACCCACTTACAGTGTCTTCTACTATCCAGGTTTACAAGCGAATGGAGTCAACTATCTATTAAACCCATTTATAGTAGTTGAGATATATAGCCTTTTTTAAAGACCATCTGTGCAAACGTGGGCCTACCCATATGTATTTTAAATCTTCCCTCTATTTTAACAGTTTTTGTCCTGTTTTATCCATTGTTTTTCTCAAGAAGTGATATCTGGCCCATAGTCCTGAAAGTGACATGAAGTTGTACCTCATGAATAGAAGTGGTAAAATTAAGACTAGATTATTATCGGCAGAAGGTGTGTTCCTTCATACTTATATGAATGAACGATATTGAATGATCATTTTCCCAATAGAGGAGCGTTAATGAATGCTTAATATATTAAATAAAGTTTTTGATCCGAATAAGCGAGAACTTAAGCGGTTAGAGAAAGTGGCTGATCAGGTCGAAGCGCTGGCGGATGAGATGGCTTCGTTATCGGACGAGCAGCTGACTGCCAAAACGGAAGAATTCAAGAAACGTTATCAAAACGGGGAAACTGTGGATGATTTGCTCGTTGAAGCATTTGCTGTCGTACGTGAAGGAGCAAAGCGGGCGCTTGGCATGTATCCTTTCCGTGTTCAGATCATGGGTGGGGCGTCCCTTCATGATGGGAATATTTCCGAAATGAAAACAGGTGAAGGGAAAACGTTGACTTCAACCATGCCCGTTTATTTAAATGCGATTACTGGAAAAGGCGTGCACGTCGTGACCGTCAATGAATACCTCGCACAACGTGATGCGACTGATATGGGTGTGTTATACAATTTCCTCGGACTGTCTGTCGGCTTGAATCTCAACAGTCATTCTAAAGAAGAAAAGCAAGAAGCATACAATGCGGATATCACGTATAGCACGAATAATGAGTTAGGTTTCGATTACTTGCGTGACAATATGGTGCTATATAAAGAACAAATGGTACAACGGCCATTGCATTATGCGGTCATCGATGAAGTCGATTCCATCTTGATTGATGAAGCGAGGACGCCATTGATCATTTCCGGTGCAGCGCAAAAATCAGCCCAGCTTTATATCCAGGCGAATGCGTTTGTACGTACCCTGAAAAAAGATACGGATTACACGTATGATGAGAAAACCAAAGGTGTTCAACTGACTGAAGAAGGTATGAACAGGGCTGAAAGAGCGTTCAATATTGATAATTTATTCGATATCACTCATGTGACATTGAACCATCATATCAATCAGGCATTGAAAGCACATGTTGCCATGCATTTGGATGTGGATTATGTGGTCCAAGACGGCGAGATTGTCATCGTTGACCAATTTACGGGCCGTTTAATGAAAGGTCGCCGTTATAGTGAAGGACTTCATCAGGCCATTGAAGCAAAAGAGGGACTGGAAATTCAAAATGAAAGCATGACCCTTGCGACGATTACTTTCCAGAACTATTTCAGGATGTATGAAAAACTTTCCGGTATGACGGGTACGGCCAAGACGGAAGAAGAGGAATTCCGTAACATCTATAATATGAATGTTATTGCGATTCCTACGAACCGGGATATCGTCCGGGATGACCGCCCAGATCTCATTTATGCGTCAATGGACGGGAAATTCAGAGCGGTCGTGGAAGATATTGCAGAGCGTCATGTAAAAGGACAGCCCGTGCTGGTTGGTACGGTCGCCATTGAGACTTCGGAGATCATTTCTAATTACTTGACGAAAAAAGGCATTCCTCATAACGTGTTGAATGCGAAGAACCATGAGCGTGAAGCGGAAATCATCTTGAATGCAGGGAATAAGGGAGCGGTTACGATCGCCACAAACATGGCTGGCCGTGGTACGGATATCAAGCTAGGTGAAGGCGTCAAAGACGTGGGCGGGCTTGCCGTCATCGGGACGGAACGTCATGAAAGTCGCCGGATTGATAACCAGCTGCGTGGTCGTTCTGGTCGTCAGGGAGATCCAGGGGTCACTCAGTTCTATCTATCCATGGAAGATGAATTGATGCGTCGCTTTGGTTCGGATAATATGAAGAGTATGATGGCGCGCCTTGGCATGGATGATTCCCAACCCATTCAAAGCAAAATGGTGTCAAGAGCCGTTGAATCCGCTCAGAAACGGGTTGAAGGTAATAACTTCGATTCTCGTAAACAATTGCTGCAGTATGATGATGTTCTTCGTCAGCAACGTGAAATCATATACAAACAGCGTTTCGATGTAATGGAAAGCGAAAACTTGCGTGAAATCGTTGAAACGATGATCACGGCGTCCATTCAACGTAATGTTGCAGCTTTTGCGCCGATGGGCGATGAAGAAGGCTGGAACTTGCAAGGACTTGTCGATTACTTGAACGGCAATCTATTCCAAGAGGGTGAGATTACAATCGCCGATTTGGATGGGAAAGATGAATCGGAACTGGTTGAGTTCATTCTAGGAAAAGTAAAAGAAAGTTATGATCAAAAAGAAGCCGAGCTTTCAGAAGAGCAAATGCGCGAGTTTGAAAAAGTTATCGTGCTTCGGGCAGTGGACAGCAAGTGGATGGATCATATCGATGCGATGGAACAATTGCGTCAAGGGATTCACTTACGAGCATATGGTCAAATCGATCCGCTTCGTGAATACCAATCAGAAGGCTTCGCGATGTTTGAAAGCATGATTGCTTCGATGGAAGATGAAGTCACTAAGTACATTATGAAAGCTGAAATCCGCAACAACTTGGAGCGGAAAGAAGTCATAAAAGGACAAGCGGTCAATCCAAAAGAAGACGAAGGCGGCAAAGTGAAGAAGGCGCCGGCTCGTAAGTCGGAAGATGTCGGGCGAAATGCTTTATGTCCATGTGGCAGCGGAAAAAAATATAAGAATTGTCATGGCAACTTAGCCTGAAAATAGGTGTATAATGGAGAAGAGACGGATAAGTTAAATGAACTTACCGCCTCTTTTCATGTTTCGTTTATGAAAGCGGACTGGATGCATATCGTTTTGAAGAGGTATATTTGCATGAAGCAAATCCCGATACGGGATTTTTTTTAACATACTAATGAGGTGAATAGAAATGGAAATGGCAGAAATCAGAAACGAATTAGAAAGAACAGCGCAACGATTAACGGACTTTAGGGGGTCTCTTTGACTTAGATGAAAAAGAGGCACGCATTGCACAACTAGAAAATGAGATGACGCATCCTGACTTTTGGAATGATCAACAAAAGGCTCAAGGTGTCATCAATGAAACAAACGCATTGAAAGAACAAGTCGACCAATTGGCCGAGCTGAATGATTCATATGAAAATCTCGATTTGACGTATGAACTGGTCAAAGAAGAGAATGATGAAGATCTTATGACGGAGTTAGTGGAAGAAATCACGATTCTTTCCCAAAAGATGAATGACTTTGAACTACAGCTTCTACTAAGTGAAGAGTATGATTCGAAAAATGCCATTCTGGAACTGCATCCTGGTGCAGGCGGAACAGAGTCCCAAGATTGGGGTTCCATGTTGCTACGCATGTACACTAGATGGGGCGAAAAAAGAGGATTCAAGGTGGAAACCCTTGATTACCTTCCAGGTGATGAAGCGGGAATCAAGAGTGTAACGCTCCTATTCAAAGGCCATAACGCATATGGCTATTTGAAAGCGGAAAAAGGCGTGCACCGTCTTGTCCGGATTTCTCCTTTCGATTCATCAGGCCGCCGTCATACTTCGTTCGTATCATGCGAAGTCATGCCGGAATTCGATGAAACGATTCATATAGATATCCGTACGGAAGATTTGAAAATCGATACGTACCGGGCAAGTGGCGCCGGCGGTCAGCATATTAACACGACTGACTCAGCTGTCCGGATTACCCATTTACCAACGAATACGGTCGTAACGTGTCAAAATGAGAGATCGCAAATCAAAAACAAGGCCCAAGCGATGAATATGCTGAAAGCCAAATTATATCAACTTGAGATCGAACAGCAACAAGCCGATTTGGATGAAATCCGCGGTGAACAGAAGGAAATTGGCTGGGGAAGCCAAATCCGCTCTTACGTCTTCCACCCTTATTCCATGGTAAAGGATCACCGTACAAGTGCGGAGACCGGAAACCTTGGAGCAGTGATGGATGGGGATATCGATATGTTCATCGATGCTTATTTACGTTCTAAATTATAAGAGGTATGAATCGAACCGGATCTTATTCGGTTCGATTTTTTTGTACAACATTTCAATTCATTAGTCCTTTACCACGTCATCTGGCTGTTATTTACAGGAAATGAACAGGGATGCTATACTACTTTCGGTTAAGACTAATTAAATAAGAAGGATTATGAGGAGACAACCAGAATGAGAAAGAGATATCGGGAGCCAAAGCACCCTTTGATACAAATTTTGATGGAATATGGTCTAGTGTTGATAGGGTCAGGCATCATCGCGATTGGGTTCAATGTATTTCTACTACCTAACCAGGTCGCTTCAGGCGGTGTCAGCGGAATCAGCACGATTCTATATACCACGCTAGGTTGGGAACCAGCGTATGTTCAGTGGGCATTTAATATTCCTTTATTCATTGCCGGACTTATTGTACTTGGAAGGAATTTTGGAGCAAAAACGTTCATCGGTACGTTATTTTTACCGTTTGTCGTCTTCCTGACAAAGGATTGGGAACCATGGACGAACGATGCATTACTCGGGTCACTTTGTGGCGGTATCCTGGTCGGATTAGGATTGGGCATAGTCTTTCGCGGGAAGGCTTCCACCGGGGGAACGGATTTAGCGGCGCAAATCATTCATAAGTATACCAATTTGTCATTGGGGACCTGTGTGGCAATCATTGACGGCCTCATCGTGTTGAGCGCGGCCATTGTTTTTGATATTGAAAAAGGGCTGTATGCCTTGATCAGCTTATATGTCACAAGTAAGACCATCGACCTTATCCAAGTTGGATTCAACCGTTCCAAGATGGCATTAATTATCACGAATAATGAACCCGAAGTTAGGGATGCTATTATACATGAACTAGACCGCGGTGTTACACGGATTTCCGGGCATGGCGGCTATACGGACGATTCCCGTCCGATTTTAATGTGTGTCATCGATCAATCTGAATTCACCAAATTGAAACAATTGGTCAAAGTCGTTGACCCTAAAGCATTCGTGATCGTAATGGATGCCTCAGAAGTACTTGGAGAGGGTTTTAAACTCGATTGAGATTGGTATAATGTTTCTGTACTGGTAGACTTAAGAAGAAGGGGGCTTGTCCAATGAAAAAGAAATGGTTAGCTTTACTATTAGGTACATCTCTTGCGCTTACTGCTTGCGGAGGGAATGACGATAATAACGCAGATAAAGAGCCGGCAACGGATACTAATGAAACGACCACTGCTGGTGCCGGTGATGCAGCCAAGATTTATGAAAATAAATGTTCAAGTTGTCATGCTGTGAATCTTGAAGGCGGCGTAGGCCCGAATTTGACGGAAGTCGGTTCGCGTTTGTCGAAAGATGAAATTGAGCAAATCATCTTGAAAGGCCAAGGTGGAATGCCAAAAGGCGTCATCATTGGTGATGATGCATCAAAAGTAGCCGATTGGCTTTCCGAACATAAGTAACATTTCTACCGAAACGTCCTCCTTTAGGCTGGGCGTTTCATCCATCCTCTTCATAAAATCCCCTATTATTTCCATTCGTTTTTCCGTATACTAGATAGATAGTCTTAGCACAATCATTGAAATGAAACTGTAATATTTTTATGCTTAATTTGACAAACTTTGATGTTATAATGTTCCTGTGCTTAAAACGAAATGATTCCTGTCGTTATTTAAAAAATGCTGTCGAAAAAAACGCTTTTAATAGATAAGTTAACAAGCAAATTAGGTGGTTTTAGAATGATAGAGATGATAGATGTCAAAAAGACCTATTCTAATGGCGTCATAGCCATTAATGGGTTGAATGTAAAAATACAACCAGGCGAGTTTGTTTATGTAGTGGGTCCAAGTGGTGCCGGCAAATCGACCTTCATCAAAATGATGTATCGGGAAGAAAAGCCGACAAGTGGAAATATCTTGGTTAATGGTGTCAGCCTACCAAAAATCCGCAATTCGAAAGTTCCTCTATTTCGCCGTAATATCGGGATGGTCTTCCAGGATTTTAAACTCCTTCAAACTTTCACAGTCTACGAAAATGTTGCCTTTGCAATGGAAGTCATCGAAAAAGAACCTGAAGTCATTAAAAAGAGAGTCATGGAAGTTCTCGATCTAGTAGGGATCAAGCATAAAGCTAGAATGCGTCCTGCAGAGTTATCAGGTGGAGAACAACAAAGGGTTGCGATTGCCCGTTCAATCGTCAATGACCCCAAGGTGGTTATTGCGGATGAACCTACAGGGAATCTGGATCCTGAAACATCATGGGAAATCATGAGCATATTTGAAGAAATAAACAAGCGCGGAACGACACTTATCATGGCTACGCACAATAAAGATATTGTTAATAACTTTAAACGTCGTGTAATTGCCATTGAAGGTGGAAAAATCGTTCGCGATGAACATAGAGGTGAATACGGATATGAAATTTAGAACACTCGTCCGTCACTTCCGTGAAAGCTTTAAAAACATTGGTCGTAATGGTTGGATGACGTTTGCATCAGTAAGTGCTGTAACAGTCACTCTAACATTGGTTGGCGTTTTTTTAGTGATTATGATGAATTTAAATCATATCGCGGGTAATGTCGAAAACGATGTCGAAATTCGTGCGCATATTGATAATGCAGCGAGTAAAGAGGATATACAAGCAATCAGCAAGCAGATAACGAGTATAGGTGGAATTGATAGTGTTGTCTTCTCCCCTAAGGATGAAGAGCTCACCAATTTAATTGATGATCTAGGCGATAATGGAGATGCCTTTAAACCATTTGAACAAGACAACCCTTTACGGGATGTTTATATCATTAAAACGAAAACACCTCAAGATGTGATCAAGGTAGCTAAAGAAATCGAAAGCATCAATTATATTCAAAGCGTTAAGTATGGACAAGGTTATGTTGAAAACCTATTTAGTTTTGTCGAAATTGCTAGAAATATCGGGATTGTACTTATCGTAGGGTTGCTTTTCACAGCCATGTTCCTCATCTCGAATACGATTAAAATTACGATTGTGGCTAGGAAAAAAGAAATCGAGATCATGAGATTGGTAGGGGCAACAAACAACTTCATTCGTTGGCCATTCTTCTTAGAGGGACTCTGGTTAGGAATCCTTGGTTCTGTCGTGCCTATCGCCCTGATTTCAGTACTCTACTACAATCTGTTCAATTATATATCACCACAGATTACGTTTAAATTCGTAGACTTTTTACCAGCAAGTCCATTCATTTACCAAGTGTCGGCGATTCTTATCATCATGGGCGCCGTGATTGGAATATGGGGAAGCTTAATGTCCGTTAGAAAATTCTTAAAAGCATAAGCGAACAAACTTTACAATTCTTTTACACTCGAAATACGAAGAAGAAATTCATTCAAAATAGAGAGACGTTGCATGGCACGAGTTGTAACGAGATTGAAAGGGGAAATGGAACATTGAAAAAGAACATTATCGCGGTGAACGCGACAATCATGATCGGCTTGGGGAGCATTTTGGCTGCTCCTTCAGCTTTTGCTGAATCCATTTCAGACTTAGAGCAAAAGAAGGCATCTATACAGGAAAAACGTTCGGGTGTTGAAGCGGACATTTCCACTACCTCAGAAAAAATCAATAACCTCCAGAATAAACAACTGACAGCTGAGGAGCAAATCGCTGCCATTGATGCGAAAATTGCAGAATCAGCAAAGAAAATTGATGCGAAAAATGCTGAAATCACTCAAACAAAAGAAGAAATTGAAGTATTGAAAGCAGAAATTATAGTGTTGCAAGAACGTATCGCTAAGCGTAACGATGTTCTGAAGGAACGTGCCCTTTCCTTCCAGGAGTCCGGTGGGGATTTGAATTATGTGGAAGTATTGTTCGGATCATCTAGTTTTAGCGATTTAATTGACCGTGTAGGAGCTGTTGCAGCCATTGCAGAAGCCGATCGCGAGATTTTGAAACAACATGAGCTGGATAAAAAAGAACTTGAAGAAAAACAAAAGGCCGTAGAAACGAAGCTTGCTAGTTTAGAAGTGGCTAAAGCTCAACTTTTACAAATCCAAAATCAACAAAAACAGCAGAAAGAACAAAAAGCTGCGTTAGTTAAGAAATTAAAGAAACAAACGAAAAAAGAAGAAGAAAATAAAATGGGCTTAGAGGAAGAAAAGGCGAACCTTGCTGCTCAAGAAACAGCAATCAAGTCAGCCATCGACTTAGAGAAGAATCGTCTAGCTGAATTAGAAGCAGCTCGTAAAAAAGCAGCAGCTGAAGCGAAAAAACGTGCAGAACAAGAAGCGGCAGCACAAGCAGCGCAAGCAGCTCAAGCGAAAAAACAAGCTCCTTCCCATTCTAACTCTAGTTCTAATAGCAGTTCATCCTCTTCATCATCACAAGCTCCGGCTAGTGTAAGTTCTGCACCGGCTGTATCGTCAGGAACATTTACAAGACCAAGTGCAGGTTATGTATCTTCGACAATGGGCGAACGTTGGAATAAACAGCATGCCGGCATTGATATTGCTGCAAGCGGAACAGTGCCTGTTGTAGCAGCGGCAGACGGAGTCGTAAGTCGTTCGTATACGTCCTCTTCATACGGTAATGTAATCTTTGTTACCCATAATATTAGTGGACAAACGTGGACAACGGTTTATGCACATTTAAGTTCAAGACAAGCTAGTACAGGTGCAGTCGTTGCCAAAGGTCAACAAATTGGGATCATGGGGAATACCGGACATTCTTATGGACAGCATTTGCACTTTGAGCTTCACAAAGGTACGTGGAATTACAGCAAGTCCAATGCAGTCAATCCATTAAGCTACATACCTAACTAATACCCAATATATGAATCATAAAACAGACCAGGATCACATCCTGGTCTGTTTTTTTTGCTCTGTTCAAAAGCATATTTACCTGAAACTACTCATATAGTGAAAAACATATCGAGGTAGAAAAGGGGATAAATATGGTCAAAAAATGGGTAATTCCTCTGGCAATCATGATGTCATTAGTTATTGGGGCAGCAGGGGGCATGTATTGGACAAGCACCCAGGATAAACACGAGGCGAAACAGGAAAGTCAAGAGGGCATAAAAGATCAGGAGTGGGCAAAAGTGGAACAAGCTTATGGGTTGATCGTGAGCCAGTATGTTGAACAGGTAGACGGCTCAAAGCTCATCGAAGGTGCCATTCAAGGCATGCTGACAACATTGAAGGATCCATACTCGGTATATATGGACAAGGAGACAGCAAAACAGTTCAATGAGACCTTGGATTCCTCATTTGAGGGGATCGGTACGGAAATCGGGATGGAGGACGGTAAGGTCATCATTGTCTCTCCCTACAAGGACTCCCCGGCTGAAAAGGCAGGATTAAAGCCGAAGGACCAAATTCTAAAGGTGAATGGGGAAAGTGTCGAAGGGTTGGACCTCTATGAAACTCGGTTGAAGATCCGTGGGAAAAAGGGTTCTCCAGTCAAAATGGAAATAAAACGTGCCGGCGTATCCAATCCGATCGAATTCAATATGGTTCGTGCTGAAATTCCATTGGACACGGTTTTTTCTTCGACCAAGGAAGTAGCGGGTGAGGAAATCGGGTATGTGGAGTTGACCACATTCTCGGAAAATACCGCATCGGATTTTAAAAAGCAGTTGAAGGAACTTGAGAAGAAGGGAATCGAAGGGCTGGTGATCGATGTCCGGGGGAATCCGGGCGGTCTCCTTTCAAGTGTGGAAACGATTTTAGGCGAGTTTATTACGAAAGATAAACCATATTTGAAAATAGCCGAAAGAACGGGTGAGACGCAATCCTTTTTCACCGAGCTGAAGAAAAAGAAGGACTACCCCATTGCCGTCCTGACGGATAAAGGCAGTGCCTCGGCTTCGGAGATCCTTGCCGGTGCCATGGAGGAGGCCGGGGGATACCCGCTGATTGGCGAGAAGACGTTCGGTAAAGGGACGGTTCAACAGGCAGTCCCCATGGGAGATGGCAGCAATATCAAGCTTACGCTGTACAAGTGGCTGACACCATCTGGTAACTGGATTCACAAAAAGGGAATCGAACCGACGATTGAAGTCAAGCAACCGGTGTACTTCAGCGCCCATCAGTTAACCATCGAAAAGGTATTGAAACGGGACATGACAGACGACCAAATTCAGTATGCGCAAACGATCCTAAAAGGGATTGGTTTTGAAACAGGGCGTGAGGATGGGTACTACGATTGGAATACAGAGATTGCGGTCAAGGCTTTTCAGAAGCAGTATGGGATGAAAGTGACTGGTAAGTTGGATGCTAAGACCGCAGCTAAGCTAGAAACCGTCATCTTGGAAAAAATTCAGGATGAAGATAATGATATTCAGCTACGGACGGCTTTGAATTATTTGGCGAAATAGAAGAAGGAGGCAACGCCCATCGGGGTGTTGCCTTTTTACTTGGCAGGAAAGGGGATAATTTCATTTCATCTATTAGAGCGGATACAGTTTTTTCTACATCTTAATAGGCAGAAAGCTGACATATTTGATAGAATAGGAAGTAACTGACTAGAACGATTGATACATACTTTTAATCACTTATAGGGATGGTGGAGAGAAATTGACAACGGATTGGCTTATTGATTGCTTAATAGGATTGGGAAAACTCTTCCTTCATCCATTGCTTTACGTTTCCATTGCTTATTGTTTATTCATCGGCTATCTTCGGGTTAAACGGGAGCGCCGTGATTTCAATACGAAGATTTATAGGAAAACCATGGAGCTTCGGGCTTTGCTTCTACAGGGAATCGTCACTGGGGTGATTCTGTCACTCCTCGCGCTGGTGTCTGGCCTTGTCATACCGATGGCGGCGGTGGTCATCATGGCGGCAGTCTCGGTCCTAGCCGTCTTGACCATGAAAAGGAGACTGGTATCACCTGTTTATACGTTGGGTGTCACGTTCTTTATCCTTTTCTTTCTAAATGGTAAGGATATGGCACTTCCTATTTTCACGGATGCATTTGACCAACTGAATCAATCGGTTTATCCGACACTTGTGATATTGATTGGGCTTTTGTTGATTGCGGAAGGTTTTCTTATCGTTAAGAAAGGCAGTAAAAAGGCATCACCGCAGTTAGAGGTTTCGAAGCGCGGGCAGCCGATTGGCGTTTATGTTTCGCAACGTATTTGGCTGATTCCGATGTTCGTACTGATTCCTGGGGGAGAACTGCCCGTTCCTTTTGACTGGTATCCCGTATTCTCCATTGGTGAAGTGTTCGTTTCTCCAATCGTTCTGCCATTTTTGATTGGATTTAGGCAGAAGGTTCATGGATCGCTTCCGGAACAGGCAATAAAGGCCCAAGGTAAGCAGGTAGGGACACTTGGCATATTGATTACAGTCTTGGCGGTCGTAAGCTACTGGTACCCACTATTGGCAATCATAACAGCTGTTTTAGCGATCCTTGGTCGGGAATTCATCCATTATGCGCAAAAGAATTTGGACGAAAAGCAACCGTTTTACTTTTCGAAAAGCAAGCTTGGCGTCCAGATTCTAGGCGTTATCCCTGAATCACCGGCTGACAAGATGGGATTGGTCAAGGGTGAAATCATCTCAAAGATCAATGGGGTTGTCGTCAGGGAAGAAGAAGAGTTGTACCGGGCGCTGCAAAAGAATCGGGCCTATTGTAAGCTCGAGGTCATCGGCATTAATCAACAAATGCGCTTTGTGCAACGGGCCTTATTTGAAGGGGAACATTATGAATTGGGCATCCTTTTTGTGGATGATCAATTGAAAGAGAGTGGCCAAGCAGGATAGAAACGGCCGGATCTTTCTGAATAGTAACTGAAACCACTTAGATGATAGATCTAGGTGGTTTCTTATATGGGTAGACGAAATGAAAAGTGAAGGTGCGAATAGGGATATGACGATGAAGATGAAGAGTATAAAGAGTATGAAGAGTATTTTGATAGTATTATCATGCTTGTTCTTATATGGATGTCAACCAGGTGGGAAAGACGGGAGAAAGGAAAGTTCTGCCCCCGTTGACCTTATAGGGGAGTGGCATGGGGAAGAAATGAGTTTAGATGGAAAGCGTTATACGGGATTTTACGCGTTTGACATCGAGAAAAATGGGAGATTTTCTTTGTATGATGCTGAAGCGGGGAACCCGGGCATCCAAGGAGAGATTACACAATATGATGGGGAATCTCTGAAAATGAAGACCGGGGATGAAGCAGATTTTGATGTACCTGCAGAATGGGCAGGATTAAAGCATTCCGATACTCTGTTGTATGAAATAAAAGGGGAAAAATTATATATGAGTTACAAAGATAAACAGGATAAGCATACGCTTGTTTTTTCTAAATCCAGTTATTGAACGATTTTTCACAGGAAACCCCCAAAAGGCAGGTTGCTCTGCTCATTGGGGGTTTATTAATGAAACATTTTACGCTTCTCTTGCGGCTTCGATATCAATGGAAATGGTGATTTGATCCCCGATCAGTACCCCGCCCGTTTCCAGGGCAGCATTATAGGTTAAACCATAGTCGCTGCGTTTCACCTTGCCTTTGCCACTGAATCCTGCTTTTTCCGTACCCCATGGATCTTTTCCTTGCCCTTCGAATGTCATAACGAATGTTTCTTCTTTTGTCACTCCATGAAGCGTGACATCACCGGTTACGGCATACTCATCGTCATCCGTTTTTTTGATGTCTGTAGCTTTAAATATCAGTTCCGGGTTCTTTTCAACGTCAAAGAAGTCAGCAGAACGCAGGTGGTTATCACGGTCTGTATTACGAGTGTCAATGCTGGACAAATCGACGGTGAAATCAATTTCCGCTGTTGTTAGGTCGGTTGGGTCTGCAGAAATGTTGGCGTCAAATTTATTGAAACTTCCTTTTACTTTTGCAATCATCATGTGTTTTACAGAAAACTCTATGGCGCTGTGTGTAGGGTCGACTATCCATTTTGTTTTAGCCATTTTGTATATTCCTCCACTTCATATATCTTTAATTTGAGATAATTTAACATATTGTAATTATATGAGCTGGGGGTTCCAGAGTCAAACGTTTTTTCCTTTATTTAGAAAATGAAAAAACCTGTGCCGCATGTGTGCGGACACAGGTCTAAGAAAGAAACTCTTAGTTAGAACGTTCTTTTTCTTCGTGAATCGGGGCTTTACTTGGCCAGAAAGCATAGCGACCAAGCAGAGCGGTAATCGCCGGCACTAGGAATGGGCGAACGATGAATGTGTCCATCAGTACACCGAGTGCGGTAATGAGTCCGAATTGGACAAGCACTTGAATCGGCAACGTAGCGAGCACAGAGAATGTAGCTGCCAAGATGATGCCGGCTGAAGTGATGACGCCACTTGTTTCGGTTACACCTTCTCTTATGGCTTGCTTGATTGGCATCGTCTTCTTCTTGCGCCATATGCTGGATACCATAAAGATGTTGTAGTCTTCTCCTAAGGCGACAAGGAATACGAATGAATACAACGGAATCGTGCCTTCAATTGCAGCCACACCCATGAAGTGGTGAAGGATGATCCAGCCTAAGCCCATAGCGGCAAAGAAGGAAAGGATAACCGTTCCCATTAAATAAGCCATGGCTGTTACGGAACGAAGGTAGGCTAACAGTAGCAATGAAATCAAGACGATGATGATTGGGAAAACCAAGAATTCATCTGCCTTGACCGTTTCGCGTTTATCGTGCTGCTCGGCTGTCTGGCCGCCAATCCATACTTTTTCATCAACGGATGAGATCTTCGCATCTTTCAGTTCTTTTTCTACGGAACTGCGTATATCCGGAATGGCGTCGATTGCTTTTGTATCGTATGGGTTGATATTGAATTTGACTTCATAGGATTGTAAATCCTTATTGGTCTCACTCCTTACAGGTTCTGAGACACTTCCGATCAGGCTCATATCCTTCAGGGAATCCGTTAAATCGATATCCTTGCCATCCGTATCGATGACGACTGTAGCTGGTGCAAGTTCACCAGGTGAGTAGGCATCGGAAATGACGGTATACCCTTCACGCGAGTTGATGTCTTCTGGGAAAGAAGAGAGGATATCATAGGAATATTTTATTTGTGATGAATAGCCAGCTAAAAGGCCGAAAAGAATCAGACAAGTAAGGATGACGGTCCACGGCTTGGTTGTAACGATATTCCCAATCCATTTTCCAATGCGTCCGCCTTCTTTGTGTATCTTGACGGGTTTGCCCTTTTTCTTCGCGCGTGCTTCTTCCATTTCGGGTGTACGTGGAACGATCGGGAAGAAAGAGGCCCGGCCGAAAACAGAAAGTAGTGCAGGAACGAGAGTTAAGGCAGCAATCATCATGATTAATATGGATAAGCTGAATGGTACGGCGAAACGATGATAAGCACCATATTGAGCCACGAGCAATGTTAATAGGGAGACGACGATCGTCAGACCGCTCATCGCAATGGCGCCTGAAGAATCTTTAAAGGCAGCCATCATGGCTTCTCGTTTGCTTTCGTGTCTTCTCAATTCACTACGGTAGTGGGATATCAAGAATAAACAATAATCGGTTCCCGCCCCGAATAGCAATACGGTCATAATCGAAATGGCCTGCGCATCGACTGTAATCCAGCCGTGGTCTGCCATGAATCCTAGGATAGGACTTGTGACAAGGTAAGCGAAACCGACCCCGATTAATGGAATGATCGCTAAAAGTGGTGAGCGATAAATAAGTAATAAGACGACAAGAACGAGTATAACCGTTGCCAGAAGTAATTGAATATCGGCACCGGCAAATAATCCAGTCGCATCGACGGAGATCCCGACAGGACCCGTTACACGAAGGGACAGGTCTTCAGAGTCGATTTTAACCTTTGAAGGGTCCGTACCGACGCGTTCGGTTACTAACTTATTGATGCGTTCAATATTTTTTTCCAAAACGGCTGTCCCGGCACTTTCCTCAAAGAAGAGGGGCTGTACGAAAGTCGTACCATCTTCAGAAACAGAGCCCTTTAGTGCGGGCAGTGGAGCATTATGAAGAGGAGGTAAGAAGGATTGCTGTTTTAAGGGACTTTCTGTAAGCTCTTTGGAAAGGTTTTGAATCTCAGCTAAATCTGCATCAGTCAGTCCACCTTCCCGATGCCATGTAAGCAAGGCAGGTATCCCTGAGGAATTAGGGAATTCTTTTTTTATCAGTTCATCCGCTACGACAGAATCTGAGTCTGCAGGTAAATCAGTAGGAACATTTTCCGTTTTATCGTTCACTGCCGGTAACGTGAAGGTTAACAGCACTGTCGCAATAATCCAGATGGCGATGACAACCCAACGGCTAATTGTTCCGGTCATCATCTTGCTTAATCTTCCTAATATGTTCAATGAAGGCACCTCACTTTTAAAATTTTTATCATAATCCACTCTTAATTATAAAGGGGAAACATTCCTATTTGCAAAACTGGGTATGCGGTTTCTTAAATTTCTAAAAAAAAGCTTTGGAAGGTAAATCCCTCCAAAGCTTTTTTGATTCATTAAAATAAATTGAAGTATTTCTTCAACCCATTAAAGATACCAGTGACAGCCGTGTCTTGATAGGCGCTCGTGGCAATGAGCTTTTCTTCTTCCAAATTGGAGATGAACCCTAATTCTAGTAATATCGCAGCTTGCTTGTTATCCCGGATGACTTGGAAGTTCCCCGTTTTGGCACCGCGGTCCCTCAATTTTGTTTCTTTAATGATTTCAGCTTGTACGGTTTGTGCGAGCTCTTTTTCATTGACATTCGATGCTAGATAAAATGTTTCAATACCGTTGGCTGAGCTGGGACCAGCATTATAGTGAATGCTGATAAAGACATCGGGTTTGTTGGCCTGGCTGATTTCCACTCGCTTACTTAAAGAGGGATACGTATCGCCTGTTCGTGTCATGACGACTTTTGCACCGGCCTCCTCCAATTTGGCTTTCAGCTTTTTAGCCGTGGAAAGAGTTAAATCCTTTTCCCGATTATTTTTCCCGGATGCCCCAGGGTCAGACCCGCCATGCCCCGGATCAAGGACGATCACCTTGCCTTTAAATCCATCACTCGGTTTGGTCTTCGACAGATACGTGAGGGAGGCCCATCCTACCAAACCGGATTGTGTTTCGACCTTGCCCCAATCTCCTTGTGTTTCCGTCACTATGACACTATCACTTCTATCGACGGCCCCTAGTATTTTATTCGTTGCCGAAGGTCCATTGCGAATGTTCAACGAGTCGGAAATGACATAGTATTTGGTTGGCTTGGTTTTGACAGGTTCTTCTTTTGTAGGTGCTTCTACTTTAGGTGGTGTGGTTGTTACTGGTTTTGTTTCTTTCGGCTTGGTTTTTGCTAGATAGGTAAGGGAAGCCCAACCTGTTTTCCCGGAAGCCGTTTTGATTCTTCCCCATTTGTCTTTCTCTTCATAAAGCGTGACAGCCTCCCCTTTTTTTAGAGTGGTGACTTTGTCAGCTTTTGAGTTACCCGATTTCCTTACATATAGCTCGGCAGCTGTTACATAGTAAGTCGTTTGCTTAACGGCTGAAGGAGATGCAGTAGGTTTTTTCTTAGATAGATAGGTTAAGGAAGCCCATCCGGTCACGCCGGATGCCGTCTTCACGTTTGCCCAGTTCCCCGATTTTTTAATATAGGTAACGGCAGCGCCCTTATTGATCGTCGCCAGCTTCTTTGACGTGGTATTGGCAGACTTACGGACATACAATGAACTGGCTGTAACATAGTACTTGGTTGTGCTGACAGCTGCCGGTTTAGCGGTAGCTGTAGGCTTGGAACTAGATATGTATGTTTTAGAAACCCAACCGGTTTTCTTTTTGGAAGATACATAGATTTGTAGCCAATTGCCTTTGGTCGATTTAATTTCTACGGCGGTTCCTTTAGGTAAGGTTGCGAGAGACTTGCTGCTTGTATTATTTGATTTTCTTAATACTAACGAGGAAGCTGTCACATAACCTAACTCGTCCAAATACGTGGTGGAAACCCAGCCCGTTAGTTTTCCATACTTGATTTTCGACCATCCGGATTTTTGTGAAGAGATCGTCACTTCTTTTCCTTTTTTTATTAAGCCCAGAGATTTTGCGGTGGTCTTAGGTTGTTCTCTTATATGGAGGGAACTAGCTGTAACTTTGGCCGTTTTGGAAGCGGCCTGAACTTGATCGGTGGCGTGTGGATACGAGAAAATCGTCAAAAAAACCAAGGTTGCTGCAAATAAGGTGATTATTCTTCTTTTCATTAAAGCTCGCTCCTTTAAATTATGCTGAAATAATCGAATGGTTATGGTTCATCCAGTGGTTGGGTCAGACTTGGTAAGTGAATATAAGTGCACATATACTGCGGAGATGCCTTCATTGGAGTAATCTCCATGATTTTTATCGGTAGCATTGGCGATAGTGTGAAGGAGATTCATTAATAATAGTACAATATACTCACATCAATTAGTAGGTGTTTTTTGGAACTTTTTGTAGGTAATTAGAACGTAATTTACATTAATTGAAGAATTTTGAATTAATGTGAGTGAAGTTTGAGGAATTGGGGATGTTAGTTGGAGTGATGGATGATATTTACAAAGGAGGAAATTTAGTGTCTGATCAACCAAAAGAGACGAATAATGAATCGGAAGAAACCTTGACCAACCGACAAGGGCACCCCATAACGAATAATCAAAGCATCCGGACTGTTGGAAACAGGGGACCAAGTACATTAGAGAACTACGACTTCCTGGAAAAAATGAGTCACTTCGATAGAGAGCGGATTCCGGAGCGGGTGGTACATGCACGAGGTGCAGGTGCACATGGATATTTTGTTCCGACAGGCAAGGCGGGAGACGAGCCGGTTTCTAAATATACGAGAGCAAAGGTCTTTCAAGAAGCGGGTAAAAAAACACCGGTCTTCGTCAGGTTTTCTTCGGTCATTCATGGGGGAACCTCCCCTGAAACATTACGTGACCCTCGTGGATTTGCCGTTAAGTTTTATACGGAAGATGGAAACTGGGATTTAGTAGGGAACAACCTCAAAATATTCTTTATCCGCGACGCCATGAAATTTCCCGATTTGATCCATGCCTTCAAACCCGACCCTGTTACAAACATTCAGGATGGCAGAAGGATTTTCGATTTCTGCTCAAGTTCTCCGGAAACCTTCCATATGATCACCTTCTTATTTTCGCCTTGGGGCATTCCGGCTAGCTACCGCATGATGCAAGGTTCCGGGGTCAATACGTATAAGTGGGTGAATCAAGAGGGGGAAGCAGTCCTGGTCAAGTACCATTGGGAACCAAAGCAAGGGATCAAAAACTTGACGCAGAAAGAAGCGAATGAGATTCAGTCGACGAATTTCAATCATGCTACACAGGATTTATATGAAGCAATCGAAAGTGGGGATTACCCAGAATGGGATCTAAATGTACAAATCATGAGTGATGATGCCCATCCTGAACTGGATTTCGATCCATTGGATGATACGAAGATTTGGCCAAAGGACCAATTCCCATGGCTGCATGTCGGCACGATGGTTTTGAATAAGAACCCGGAAGATTATTTCACTGAAGTCGAGCAGGTTGCTTTTGGAACGGGAGTCCTTGTAGACGGGTTGGATTTCTCGGATGATAAGATGCTCCAAGGCCGCACATTCTCGTATTCGGATACACAACGTCATCGCGTAGGTGCAAATTATCTGCAACTGCCGATCAATGCACCGAAAAAACGGACGGCGACTAATCAAACGGGCG
Source organism: Peribacillus sp. NPDC097197 (assembly GCF_050278025.1). Taxonomy (NCBI): domain Bacteria; kingdom Bacillati; phylum Bacillota; class Bacilli; order Caryophanales; family Bacillaceae; genus Peribacillus; species Peribacillus sp. NPDC097197. Next base: position 288,339 of record NZ_JBNNST010000001.1, read on the forward strand.
GCCAAATGCAGTATGAAGTGGGTAGAGGAAACCAAAGTCCTCATATCAACTACGAACCATCGACTGTAGGAGGATTGAAAGAGGCTGAGCAGACGGGTAAAGAGTATACCCCTTTTGTAGAGGGCAAACTGGTCCGTGAAACGATAGATCGCCAAAGCAACACGAAACAAGCAGGTGAAACGTATCGTGAATTCGAGGATTGGGAAAGGGACGAATTGATCTCCAATCTAGTGGATGCACTCGCACCTGCCGATCCACGCATTCAAGAGAAGATGATTGCCCTTGCAGAAGAGGCCGATAAAGATTATGGCCGTCGTTTGAAAGAAGGATTAGCGGTAGCTTCCCAACATACCGAGTCTTCCAAACCAATGGGTGGTACGGACAATCCAGAGGAAGCGGTCGAAAAAGGTCATGACGCCGATTCATATTAATAGGATGCAAAAAGTGAACTCCCTTCCTTGAAGGGGGTTTCCCTTTTGTATATCGCTTGTTCGTTTTGCAGGAAATAGATTGGCAAAAAAACAAGGAATCATTTAAACTGTAACTACTCTATTTTTCTCTTACAAAGGAGATGAAAAAATGATTAAATTTCTTTCAGCCCTTCTATTACCCGGTCTTCTAGTCATGCTATTTTCAAGGGTCACCTATAACTATATTGTAGGTCTTATACTAACGGTTGCATTGATCGCCGCTTCCGCATATAAAGGTTATACACATACGAACTTATTAATAATCATTGATGCACTATCACTGACGGTGGGTTTCTGGTTATCAAAAAGAATGATGAAACGAACAGCCAAGAGCGCCTAATTTATAGAGGTGCTTTTTTTGTCTCGATTTCTATGAAAAGGACTCTTTGACCTGCTAGGTTATAAAACGCGAAACAGAATGTTTGTTCGCTTTTCGGTGGTTTGTTTTGAGGATATTGTGGTAGAATGTGTATATATAGTTCTTTAAACGGAATAAATAGAAGGAATAAATCATATCCCTTTTTTCATATAAAACTTATTCAGTAGGAGGCCATGCTTGGTGAAGGAAACGTTTGAGTTAGTCTCAAAATATTCTCCACAGGGAGATCAGCCAGCGGCGATAGAAAAGCTTGTTGCTGGAATAAAAGAAGGAAAGAGTATGCAGACGCTGCTTGGTGCGACAGGGACAGGGAAAACATTCACTGTCTCCAATGTCATCCAACAAATCAATAAGCCTACCCTTGTCATTGCCCATAACAAAACGTTGGCAGGGCAGCTTTACAGTGAGTTCAAAGAGTTTTTCCCCAATAATGCGGTTGAGTACTTTGTCAGTTATTACGATTACTATCAGCCAGAAGCCTATGTGCCTTCCACTGATACTTTCATAGAGAAAGATGCCAGTATCAATGATGAAATCGATAAACTCCGCCACTCGGCGACATCCTCTTTGTTCGAACGGGAAGATGTCATCATCATCGCCAGTGTATCCTGTATTTATGGGTTAGGTTCCCCGGAAGAATACAGGGAGATGGTGGTATCGCTGCGTACTGGTATGGAGATAGACAGAAATGCACTGCTGCATAAACTTGTAGATATTCAATATGAGAGAAATGATATTGCCTTTCAACGTGGAACGTTCAGGGTCCGCGGAGACGTAGTTGAAATCTTCCCGGCCTCAAAAGATGAACACTGCGTTCGGGTCGAGTTTTTCGGGGACGAGATTGACCGGATTCGGGAAGTCGATGCCCTGACTGGCGAGATCACTGGTGAACGGGAACATATCGCCATCTTTCCGGCATCCCATTTCGTCACACGTGAAGAGAAACTGAATGTGGCGATTCAAAATATTGAAACGGAACTTGAAGAACGATTGGCAGAACTTCGTGAAGATGAAAAGCTTCTTGAAGCACAGCGATTGGAGCAACGGACCCGTTACGATTTGGAAATGATGAGGGAGATGGGTTTCTGTTCAGGTATCGAGAACTATTCCCGTCATTTAACCCTACGCCCCGCAGGAGCTACACCTTACACCTTGATTGACTATTTTCCGGAAGACTTCCTATTGATTGTCGACGAGTCACATGTGACCCTTTCACAGATCCGCGGCATGTTCAATGGCGATCAGGCTCGGAAGCAGGTATTGGTGGACCATGGATTCCGCCTACCCTCTGCGAAAGATAACCGGCCACTCAGATTCGAGGAGTTTGAAAAGAAAGTCCATCAATCCATATTCGTTTCGGCAACTCCAGGACCATATGAATTGGAACATACGCCGGAAATGGTCGAGCAAATTATCCGACCTACTGGATTGCTTGATCCTACCATTGAAGTGCGACCGATTGAAGGGCAGATTGATGACCTGATAGGTGAAATCCAGGAACGGGCTAAACGGGATGAACGGGTTTTAATTACGACATTGACGAAAAAGATGTCCGAGGATTTAACGGATTACCTGAAGGATATAGGAATCAAGGTTCAGTACCTTCATTCTGAGATAAAAACGTTGGAAAGAATTGAAATCATCCGGGAATTGAGGATGGGGAAATATGATGTCCTTGTCGGGATCAATCTTTTGCGGGAAGGTCTGGATATCCCCGAAGTGTCCTTGGTGACCATTCTCGATGCTGATAAAGAAGGATTCCTCCGCTCGGAACGTTCACTCATCCAAACGATGGGCCGTGCCGCCAGGAATGCAAACGGGCACGTCATCATGTATGCTGACCGGATAACGAATTCGATGGAACTAGCCATCAGTGAAACGACGCGCCGACGGGAAATCCAGGAAAAATTCAACAAAAAGCATGGAATCACACCACAGACCATCCAAAAGGATATCAGGGATTCCATCCGGGCTACGCAAGTTGCTGAAGATGGGGAAGCGTATCAGGAAGATCCGGCTATCAAACTGTCTAAGCTTCCGAAAAAAGAGCGCGAAAAAATGGTGGCAAGCATGGAAAAAGAAATGAAAGAAGCGGCAAAGGCACTGGATTTCGAACGGGCTGCCGAACTGCGTGATTTAATATTAGAGTTAAAAGCGGAAGGGTGACGAAACATGGCAATGGATAAAATTGTGATTAAGGGTGCAAGGACCAACAACCTCAAGAATATCGACGTCACGATACCGAGGGATAAGCTTGTAGTGCTAACGGGATTATCCGGTTCCGGGAAGTCGTCCTTGGCTTTTGATACGATATATGCGGAAGGACAAAGACGTTATGTCGAATCACTCTCGGCTTATGCCCGCCAATTCTTAGGGCAGGTGGATAAACCAGACGTGGATATGATTGAAGGGTTATCTCCTGCGATATCGATCGATCAGAAAACGACGAGCAAGAACCCTCGTTCCACTGTGGGAACCGTAACGGAAATTTATGATTATTTAAGATTGCTATATGCGAGGGTCGGCCGGCCGACTTGTCCGATCCATCATATCGAAATCAGTTCCCAGACGATTGAACAAATGGTTGACCGTATACTTGACTATCCGGAACGGACAAAGCTTCAAGTATTGGCACCACTCGTTTCAGGAAGAAAAGGAACGCATGTGAAAGTGCTGGAAGAAGTGAAGAAACAAGGGTATGTCCGTGTACGGATTGATGGGGAGATGTATGACCTCAGTGATGATATCACCCTTGAAAAGAATAAAAAGCATTCAATAGAAGTCATCATTGACCGGATCGTCATCAAAGAAGGAATCCGGGCAAGACTTGCAGATTCCTTGGAAAGCGCTTTGAAGCTTGGGGATGGCAAGGTCATTATAGATGTGATGGGCGAAGAAGAATTACTCTTCAGTGAGGATCATGCTTGCCCAATCTGTGGTTTTTCTGTTGGGGAGTTAGAGCCGAGGATGTTTTCTTTTAATAGTCCATTCGGGGCCTGTCCGGATTGTGATGGTTTGGGTGCAAGGCTTGAAGTGGACCGTGATCTGGTCATCCCGAATAAAGAGTTAAGTCTTCGCCAGCATGCCATAGCGCCATGGGAGCCGACGAGTTCTCAATATTACCCGCAGCTCCTTGAAGCTGTAGCGACTCATTATGACATCGATATGGATATCCCGGTCAAAGACCTTCCGGAAGAGAAACTGGAGAAAATCTTACTGGGATCTGGTAAGGATAAGATCTATTTCCGCTATAAAAATGATTTTGGAAGAGTGCAGGAAGGCCATATTCCGTTTGAAGGGGTTTTACGAAATATCGAACGGCGCTATAAGGATACGAACTCCGATTATATACGGGAGCAAATGCAGAAATACATGTCGGAGAATCCGTGTCCCACATGTAAGGGGCATCGATTGAAAAAAGAAAGCCTCGCTGTCCTCATTCAAGGTGTCCATATAAGCGAAACAACGGCTTTATCGGTTTCAGACTCCTTGCAGTTTTTCGATAACCTCGAGTTGACCGAAAAAGAAGCCGCGATTGCGAAGTTGATTTTACGGGAAATCCGCGAACGCCTTGGTTTCCTTGATAACGTCGGGTTGGATTATTTGACGTTAAGCCGGGCAGCAGGAACATTATCGGGTGGGGAAGCTCAGCGTATCCGGTTGGCTACCCAGATAGGTTCACGTCTGACGGGGGTGCTGTATATTTTAGATGAACCTTCCATCGGTCTGCATCAGCGTGATAATGACCGATTGATTGACACGCTAAAAAACATGCGTGAAATCGGCAATACGCTCATCGTGGTCGAGCATGATGAAGATACGATGCTTGCGGCGGATTATCTGATTGATGTGGGACCGGGAGCTGGTGAACATGGTGGAGAAATCGTAGCTGCCGGCACCCCGGAAGAAGTCATGAATAATCCCCAATCATTAACGGGCCAATACCTTTCCGGAAAGAAGTTCATCCCTCTTCCGTTAGAACGCCGAAAAAACGACGGACGGTTTATTGAAATCAAAGGGGCTAAGCAAAATAACCTGAAAAACGTCAATGTTAAATTCCCACTTGGGGTGTTTACATCGGTCACTGGGGTTTCCGGTTCTGGTAAAAGTACGTTAGTGAATGAAATCCTTCATAAGTCTCTAGCGCAAAAACTGAACCGTGCCAAGGCTAGACCTGGGGAGTACCGTGAAATTAAAGGGATTGAACATTTAGATAAAGTGATTGATATTGATCAATCGCCAATTGGCAGGACGCCTCGTTCTAACCCGGCCACCTATACAGGCGTGTTCGATGATATTCGTGACGTTTTTGCATCAACGAATGAAGCGAAAATCCGTGGGTATAAAAAAGGACGTTTCAGCTTTAATGTGAAGGGCGGCCGTTGTGAAGCCTGCCGAGGTGACGGAATCATTAGGATCGAAATGCATTTCCTTCCTGATGTCTATGTTCCATGTGAAGTCTGCCATGGAAAAAGGTATAACCGTGAAACACTGGAAGTGAAATATAAAGGGAAAAACATTTCTGATATCCTTGATATGACTGTCGAGGAAGGTGTCAGCTTCTTCGAAAATATCCCGAAAATCAAACGGAAAATACAAACGCTATTTGATGTGGGGCTAGGATATATCAAGCTTGGGCAACCGGCAACCACACTTTCAGGCGGTGAAGCCCAGCGGGTGAAGCTCGCTTCCGAATTGCATCGCCGCTCAACTGGCCGTTCATTTTATATCTTGGATGAACCGACTACCGGTCTGCACGTCCATGATATCGCCAGGTTGCTTGAAGTCTTACAGCGACTTGTGGACAATGGGGATACCGTTCTCGTTATCGAGCATAATCTTGATGTCATCAAGGCATCGGACCATATCATTGATTTGGGTCCTGAAGGCGGAGATAAAGGCGGGACCATCGTAACCTACGGAACACCAGAGGATATTTGTGAAGTGCCTGAATCTTATACAGGGAAATATTTAAAGCCTGTGTTGACCCGTGATAAAATCCGGATGGAAAAATGGATCGAAGAAAAGGAACAAGAGCATGAACATGTTTAAGAGCAAGCCAATTTCGGCTTGCTTTTTGTAGAAATATGGCAGGTTTTTTTTAATTAATCAGTTGATTAAAATCGATTGAACTCCATTATTTCCGGGGAAATGTGTTCTTTCCCTTTTCAGAAATTGTCGCCACTCTTTGTCGATAAATGGAATTGGGATAATTATGAAACTTTTCACCTGTCTGGGCGTATGTATGTGTAAGGTACTCTAAGAAAGTGGGGATGTCTATGCAAGCGGAAAAACAGAGAATATTAGAGATGGTACAAGAAGGAAAGCTGACAGCAGTAGAAGCATTGAATCTGTTGGAGGAATTAGAAAAGGCTAGTTTGGAAAGTGATGCAAAAGAGCAGAAGTTGCAAAATGAGCTATCCACCGTTGTTGTCAATCAGAAAAGTGATGACAGTGCCCAGGATAGCTTCAAGAAGAATGTACAATCCTCTAAGGAAAAAATCTTAGGCTTCGTTGAAAGTGCATATAAAAAGATTAAAGAAACAGATTTGGATTTTAACTTTGGGAAATCCGTCGAGGTCAGTCATATTTTTCAACATGATTATGAGTACCTGGATGAAATCGATATCGATATCGCAAATGGGAAAGTGAAAATCGCAACTTGGGACCAGCAGGATGTACGAGTGGAATGTCTTGCTAAAGTGTATCGGGTGGAAGATATAGAAAAGGCGAGGGAAACCTTCCTAGAGGAAGTTCATTTCGCAATCGACGCTGGGAAAATGAAGTTCAAGGTCCGTGAAAAGACGATGAAGGTCGATACGGTGTTGTATATTCCGAGCAAGGCCTATGAAGACATTCAGGTTAGGCTGTTTAACGGTGCAATCACTACAGAATCCCTGACGGCAGAGAAACTTAAGGCCAAAACAGCAAATGGTGTCATCCATATCCAACAAGGGAAAGGTGAAACGTGCGAACTTGAAACGGGTAACGGAACCATCACCATTTCAGATACGAATTATGATGAGCTCGAGGCAGAAACATTAAATGGGGCAATTAATGCCGATGGGCACTTCAAGAAAATGGATGTTCAGTCCTTTAACGGGGAAATCGTCTGCAAGAATCAAGCGCAGGATTGTGAAGCAATCCATGCCAAATCGATTACTGGGAAGGTCCAGCTGATTTTGCCTCCAGGAAAGGCGATTGAAGGAGAGTTGAAGTCTAACTTAGGAAGTTTTAACGTAAGCTTAGAGGGAATGACCATCGTCGAAGAGAAAAGTGATGTGGTTCAAAAAGTGCTTAAGTTTAAAACGACTAGTTTTGATGATTCGGTCCTCCATGTATTCGCCGACACGAAAACGGCAGCCATCACGGTTTCTTAAAAGTAAAAAAAAAGCGTAAGCCCGCCAGTTAGACTGACGGGCTTTGTTTATGTTTGCTTGGTAATGAAGGCATCATAACCATCTTTGGCCAACTTTTTGACAAGGGTTTCAGCTTTTTTCTTATCCGTGAAGGCTCCGATTTGGACTTTATACAGAATGGTGGAGGAGCCCTCGTTTTTAAGCTTATAATGGGCAAGGACACTTTTGGCGATGGACTCTCCGCATGTTTTCCGAAAGGCTTCCGTTCTTAAAAGGGAGGCCTCCTGTTGATTGGTCATGAACCCACATTCGATTAATAGTGCAGGGCATTTTGTTTCACGAAGAACCTGGAAGTTTGCCGTCTTCACTCCTCTGTTCTTCAATTGTGTGGCTTTTACCAAATCATGTTGGACCTTTTCGGCGAGGGAGAGCGATTCCTTTGGTTTAGAGGTATGAACATAAGTTTCAATCCCGTTTGCCTCATGCCATTTCCCTGATCCAGCGGCATTCGCATGGATGGAGAGATATAGGTCAGCTCCGAGGGCATGGGATTTCCGGGTTCGTTCACCAAGAGGGACGTCCCTTTCATCTTCGTGGGCGTAATAAACCGTGATGCCTTTTGACTTTTCTAGATAGTGTTTAATGAAGGCAGCCATCTCGCGATTGAACTCATATTCCTTCATGCCATCGGGAGATCGCTTGCCGGGAGTCGAATAACCGTGGCCGGCATCAAGTACGATTTTCATGGGTTATCCCTTCCTTTCGAAATCCTGTATTCTTCATTATAATCAAATGGGAAAGGGGTAAAGTAGCTTCCAGATAGGAAAAAAGAATAAATTGATCATGCGTGGTTTGGTTATTTACAGAATAATGCTAAAATGAAAAAGTATCGCTAAAAATAAACATCGCTCCAAAAAAGGAGGAAAGATATATGGCAAAAGTCCGTACAAAGGATGTAGTCGAAGCATTTGATCTTGAACTTATCAGTGGTGAAGAAGGCATCAACCGTCCAATCGTTACAAGTGACCTTTCTCGACCAGGATTGGAAATAGCCGGTTTCTTCGACTATTATCCTGCAGATCGCGTACAACTCCTGGGAATGACGGAGATGTCGTTCTTCAACCGTCTGAATGAGGCCGATCGAATTCAAAGGATGGAAGAACTATGTAGAGACTATACACCAGGAATCATCATCACTCGTGGTCAGGAAGTGCCTATCGAGTTGATTGAAGCGTCGGAACGCGAGTCCGTTCCTGTCATGCGGTCCTCCATGAAGACAACGAGGTTATTCAGCCGTCTGACGAACTTTCTCGAAAGTAAATTAGCCCCCACTACAGCGATTCATGGTGTGTTAGTGGATATCTATGGATTGGGTGTACTGATTACCGGAAAAAGCGGGGTCGGTAAGAGTGAGACGGCGCTCGAACTGGTTAAACGAGGACATCGTCTTGTAGCCGATGATTGCGTCGAAATCCGCCAGGAAGATCAGGATATGCTTGTCGGGAATGCTCCGGATTTAATTGAGCACCTTCTTGAAATCCGGGGACTGGGCATCATCAATGTTATGACGTTATTTGGGGCCGGAGCTGTTCGGAGCCACAAGAAAATTTCCATCGTCATCAATCTGGAACTTTGGGAAAAGAATAAGCAATATGACCGGGTCGGTCTGGATGAAGAGACAATGAAAATCATTGATACAGAGATTACGAAAATCACCGTTCCGGTTCGTCCAGGACGAAATTTAGCTGTCATCATTGAAGTGGCCGCCATGAATTACCGGTTAAAACGCATGGGTGTTAATGCGGCGGAACAATTTTCGGATCGTTTAAATAATGCTATTGCCGATTCGGACAACGATGAATTTTAAGTAAAGTTATCAGAAAAGAGGGGACAAAATGGAGCAAGGAATTCAACCACTAAATCCGATCGCGATTGAACTTGGTTCCATCCAGATACATTGGTATGGGCTGATTATCGGGTTTGGGGTACTACTGGGCCTTATCATTGCCTTAAGGGAATCAGAACGCCGAGGTCTGGACAAGGAACTATTTACGGATATGATCCTTTTTGCAGTGCCCATTGCGATTATATGTGCACGCATTTATTATGTTATCTTCCAATGGGATTATTATTCACAAAACCCCGGGGACATCATTAAAATATGGAATGGCGGAATTGCCATCCATGGGGCATTAATCGGTTCGGTCCTAACCGCCATCATCTTCGCAAAGGTAAAGAACGTATCATTTTGGAAGTTGGCGGATATCGCTGCTCCAAGTTTGTTGCTAGGTCAGGCCATTGGCCGTTGGGGCAATTTCATGAACCAAGAAGCGCACGGTGGGGAAGTAACCAGGGCCTTCTTGGAAAACTTACATCTTCCAGAGTTCATTATTAATCAAATGTACATAAATGGAACGTATTATCACCCGACCTTTTTATACGAATCGGTCTGGAACATAGTTGGCGTGGTCATCCTCCTATTATTGCGTAAAGTGAACTTGCGTAGGGGAGAGTTATTTTTAACATACGTTCTATGGTATTCAGTTGGTCGCTTTTTCATTGAAGGGCTGCGGACCGATAGTTTGATGCTAACGGATTCACTTCGGATTGCCCAAGTGATTTCCATTGTCTTGATCATTATTGCTGTTGCTTTCATTCTTTATAGAAGGTTCCGTGGTCATGCGGATAAACGATATTTAGATGCATAGAGAATATGTGTAAAGGGAGAGGGCATAGTGATAGTAGATTCCGTTAAGAGGGGAATTCTTTCTGGTTTAAATACTACTTGGACATTGGGGAAAATCATTTTTCCGGTTACATTGATTGTGACGGTGCTTCAGTATACACCTGTATTACCATGGATGATTGACTTAATTGCGCCACTGATGAATTTAATCGGTCTCCCTGGTGATGCGGCCATCCCGCTTGTACTAGGGAACTTCTTGAATTTATATGCGGCAATTGCAGGAATCTTGACGCTCGATCTCACGGTAAAGGAAGTCTTCATCATTGCCGTGATGTTATCCTTTTCACACAATTTATTTATCGAATCGGGGGTAGCCATGAAAACGGGCGTCAAGCTGTGGGTCATTTTGCTGGTCAGGTTTGGTCTCGCCCTAGTGTCTGCCGTCATCATCAATCTCGTTTGGCAAGGTGGAACGGAAATGGCCCAAGGTTTTGCGGTTCCGGAGACAGTCGTGATTACCGGGACGGGTGCGATTCTATTACATGGGGTCATTCAGGCTCTATACGGAATTGGACAGCTGGCGCTCATCGTGATACCCCTTATGGTCGTTGTTCAGATTATGAAAGACTTAAAATGGCTGGAGGCCTTCTCCAAGGCACTTGCTCCTTTTATGAAAATCCTGGGGATGAAGCCAAATACATCAATGCCATTTGTGGCAGGGCTGACACTTGGCCTTGCTTATGGAGCGGGTGTGATGATTCAGGCTGCCAAGGAAGACAATGTCTCGAAGAAGGATATGACCCTCGCGTTCATCTTTTTAGTAGCCTGTCATGCCGTTATAGAAGATACATTGATTTTTATACCACTGGGGATTCCGGTTTTGCCTTTATTACTAATAAGGCTGGTCACTGCCATTGTCTTGACGATGGTAGTCGCTTATATATGGAATCGATACAGCAGTGTACAGAGGAAGGATGCCGCATATGAACAGTAAAATAACTACACTATTATTTGACCTGGATGGAACGTTGATCAATACGAATGAATTAATCATCGCCTCCTTTACGGAAACGTTGAACCATTATTATCCCGGACAATTCAAGCGGGAGGACATTATCCCATTCATAGGCCCGACATTGGTCGATACGTTTACTTCGATAGACCCGGAACGCGCGGATGAAATGATCGCCCGCTATCGCGAACATAATTGGAAAAACCATGATATGCTGGTAACCCAATTTGATGGGGTTTTCGAGACGGTCCAAACGTTGAAGCAAAGTGGCTATAAGCTAGCTGTCGTGACGACGAAAAAAAGGGATATTGTCGAAAGAGGCTTACGCTTAAGCAAACTTGATCAATTCTTTGATGTCGTAGTCACTTTGGATGAAGTGAAACACGCAAAACCAGATCCGGAGCCGCTGTTAAAAGCATTAAAGCAGCTTGACTCCATCCCAGAAGAAGCGGTGATGATTGGCGACAGCCATCATGATATTCTTGGTGGAAAAAACACCGGAACGAGAACGGCCGGTGTTGCGTGGTCCATAAAGGGCCGGGAGTTCCTGGAAAGCTTTCATCCAGATTACATGTTGGAGAACATGTCTGATTTATTGGATATAGTAGAGGCTGAGAAGTTTGAAGAGGTTAAGGGATGAGACGGACGACCCGCTTTCCAGTGAAAGGGGCCAATTCACTTTGGCATGTGTATAAAACCGTCCCGTTCTGGAAAGTCGTGAAGAATTTTATTGTGATTCAACTAGCAAGATATACACCGTTTTTAGGCATGAAAAATTGGTTGTACCGGACTTTTCTGCGAATGGAAGTGGGAAAGCATACCTCGTTCGCCTTGATGGTCATGCCGGATGTCATGTTTCCTGAAAAGATTTCAGTGGGGCGGAATACAGTCATCGGCTATAATACGACGATTCTTGCTCATGAATATTTGATCGACGAGTACCGGTTGGGAGAGGTGGTCATTGGGGACGAAGTACTGATTGGAGCCAATTCCACCATTCTGCCTGGACTGACAATCGGAAATGGGGCAATTGTTTCAGCTGGGACGCTTGTTCATAAGGATGTTCCAGAGGGAGCTTTCGTTGGTGGGAATCCGATGCAGCTGATTTATACCAAAGAAGAAATGCTGAAGCGTGAACAGCAAACTTCTTTATAAGAAAAAGGACTTGCTCAATGAGTAAGTCCTTTTAGCTGGGACAAATCCTTTTTTAGCTGATCCATAACCTCTGCCAATGATATATTCTCTTCACTAGACGTGATTTCATATGTGTTTCTTACGATTTGAAAGAACTTTTCCTGCGCCCTTTTATCGGTCACGCGCCCGTCCTCCTACTCTCTTATAATGGAGAGAGGGCTGCAAAAAGGATGCAGCCCTCTCTTTTAATTGTCCACTTCCGATTTCAGTAAATCAGCAATCAATACATATCGCTCTGGTGCACTACCAATATATGAAAAAGGATAGCAGGTTGTTACCGTTAGCGTGGCTTTGGGCTTGGGTACGATCACGGTCCGGTCATCGGCATCAACAATACGGACCTTTCTTACCTTATACGTGAACGTGCCTGCTTCTGTCTTTGTGATCAGCAAGTCCCCCTTACCAACCTCACCTAGCTTCCGGAATACAGTGTCCCGATGGCCAGATAAAACGGAATTATCCTTTTCCCCAGGCAGGACAGAACCTGCATAATGGCCGACTCCCTTTTCAAGCTCATCCTCATCTGTTCCATGATAAATCGGTAAGGTTGCTTCGAGCTTGGGGATATACAGTTCACCCACCAGGTCGCCCATTTCTGGCCTTTTTTCATATAGTTGATCAGGAACAGGGTCCTTTTTTTCTTGGTGTAGGGTCGCCGTCGACTCCACACTATCCGGCTTGTTCCATTTATAGAGGGCATAGCCTTTTAACAGCGTATAGGCATTCGTCGTCGTAAAATAAAACCCTACAATTATGAGGCAGGAAGCTACAAGGAGCAGCCACTTTTTCTTTTGCTTGGGATTCATCTTATTTTACGAGTGTCGCTTTTCTGATCAGCCTGTAGGCAAGGGCAATCATCACTAAGCCGATTAACGCACCAAAAAGATAGTTACCGGAAGTTTTGGGCATCAAAGCACCTTTTTCCGTTTTATGTGTAGGCTTTTCTTGTTTTACATCAGCCACTTTGGTTATGACCTTCGTTGTTTGCTTAAGGTCATTTCCTGTTTCTTTCACTAAATTGGAACCAATCATTTCCCCAGTCAATTTAAAATCAAGCAAGAGGTTGCCACTTAAGTCATAGATGGAGACTAGCAAGCTAGCATTCGTTAAATCCTCTAGCTGGAATAATGATTCAAGAGAAAGAGTGGAGGTAACGCCTTCATGAGTTAAGGAAAACTTGAATTGAATCTGCAACAAGTTTTGCAATTCATCATAAATTGAAAGCATTTCAGCCACTTGTTCAGCGGAAAGTTCATCGATTGTATCGAAGTATTCCAATTGTTCCATCTTATCGGCAATCGCCATTAAGCGTGATTCGAAGGAAGGGTCCTCGACGATGGGCAACAAATGGTTCATCAGGCGGTCGAGTTCTTCTTCTGTGAGATCGACTTCGGTAAATAGACCATCCATCAAATCAAGAAGATCCTCGTCGGCATAATCCATGTCTGATTCTAAATCCATATCAATGATATCTTGAATATCGTAAATGAAGTGAAACGAATCGAGAATGGTTTCCCCTTTTTCCATTTCGCCATATTCCACTAATAAGCTCGTAACCTCTTCTTCGGTCATTTCATATTCATCCAGGAGCTCCTGTAAAGATTCTGGAGTAACGATGGGACCACAAGTATCGCGTAGCTCTTCCAATGAATCGAAATCTTTCAAAGTTAAATCATAGTAGTCCAAGTACTCTTTTAACTCGTCTTCCGTCATTCTTATTTCAGCAAGATAGGCATTCAGCTCATCTTGATTGATTTTCATTGCGGCAAATCCCTTATCCCCGCCAAACCCGAACGTAAAAATGATGACACTTGCAACAATAAACGACAAAAATCTCTTCAAAATCATTTCCCCCTAAGAAGTTAAAATACACCTAAACCACTAAAAATTATAAATCCTCCATACCAAAAGATATACAACAATAATGAAAATCGAACAAAGATAGTAGAAAAGGACCGGGAAATAGGGTCTGACCCCTCCTGTTTTTTTCAAAAACCACGCCGCTGTAAGTCTCGGGTGCTTATAAGGAGTTTGGGAAATAGGGTCTGACCCCCTTTTTTCATTGACGGGAGGTGGGGGCAGGAGTACACTAGTAATAACTTCATCTTGTTACCATATTAGCGAACTAAAGCAATTTGATAGATAATTGCGATTATTTATAGGATTATGTTAGTTTTTTTGATAGTATTTTACATGTGACCCATAGTGGGGTTTTAAGATTGGCATATAGGAAAGATATAAGTATACACATATTTAATTTATCAAGGCCCTGCATTTTAAAAGAGGGGGGTCGAATGGAAATACATACAGTACCCATTATTCCAAAAGGATGTGCAGTCGTGACTAAGCCATTTATGTTTGAGAAACCGTTAGGGATGAGAGATACATTACCGATGCTATACGAAACCAAAGTATCGGTTCGAAATAAGATGAGTGATGAGATCAAGAAGTGGGGGTATCAATTTATTGAAACACCTGCTTTGGAATATTACGAAACGATCGGGGAAGCTTCTGCCATTTTGGATCAGCAATTATTTAAACTGCTTGATGCTCAGGGACATACGCTTGTGCTTCGACCGGATATGACGGCTCCGATCGCCCGGGTGGCGGCATCGAAACTGCTTAAACAACAAATCCCACTTCGTCTAGCCTATTCAGCGAATGTGTATCGCGCCCAGCAACGTGAAGGCGGGAGACCGGCTGAGTTCGAGCAAATCGGGATTGAATGTATTGGAAACAAATCAATCAGTGCAGATGCGGAAATGATCGCGTTACTTACCGATGTCCTGAAGGCTGCCGGCCTCGAGGATTTCAAAATATCCATCGGGCATATCGGATTTTTACAGGAATTCTTCTTAAGCATATTAGGGACGGAAGAAAGAGCTTCGATTTTACGAAAATTGTTATATGAGAAGAACTATGTTGGTTTTCGTGAACATGTAAAATCGCTTCCGCTTTCTTCTATTGATAAACAAAGGCTCATCGAATTCATTTCCTTAAGAGGAAGTGAGGGCACTTTGTCAAAAGCAATGGCGCTGCTTGAGAATGGAAAAGGACAGGATTCACTCGATGAACTGGGGGAATTGGCTGTACAGCTGAAGGAATTCGGTGTCGATCAGTATGTGAACCTTGATTTAACGCTAGTCAGTCATATGAGTTATTACACCGGAACGCTGTTCGAAGTGTATGCAGGTCAAGTCGGGTCGCCGATCGGGAATGGTGGACGTTATGACAACTTACTTGAAAAATTCGGATGGGATGCCTCTGCCACTGGTTTTGCAATTCGTGTCGACCGCCTTGCCGAAGCACTAGGTGAACCTAGTCAGCTAATTGCACCGGAATGCATTTTGTTCAGTCCGGAGCGCCGAGCGGAAGCCCTTGATTTTGCGAAATCGAAACGATTGGAAGGCAAGAGAATCACGATTCAAGATATTACGGTCGTACAAAATGTCGATGCGTTTACAAGAACTTTTTCTGATGTGCATATGTTTGTAGGGAATGGGGGGAATGGACAAGATGAGTAATAGCTTTTTAACAATAGCGATGCCTAAAGGCAGAATTTTTGAAGAAGCGGCGGAGCTATTAAGGAAGGCCGGCTTCCGTCTACCTCCTGAGTTTGATGATTCCCGTAAGTTAATCATCGAAGTGGAAGAGGAAAATCTTCGGTTCATTTTAGCGAAGCCGATGGATGTCGTAACCTATGTGGAGCATGGAGTTGCGGACATGGGGATTGCGGGCAAGGATGTAATGTTAGAGGAAGAACGCGATGTTTATGAGTTGCTGGATTTGAAAATCAGTGCTTGCTACTTAGCGGTGGCCGGTCTACCAGGAACGAAAATCAGCTCATTTGCCCCTAAAATTGCCAGTAAATACCCGAATGTGGCCTCGAGTTATTTTCGCCAGCAAGGTGAGCAGGTCGAAATCATCAAATTGAATGGTTCGATTGAATTAGCCCCATTAATTGGCTTGGCAGAGAGAATCGTGGATATCGTCTCAACAGGTCAAACATTGAAAGAAAATGGTTTGGTCGAATATGCGAAAATTGCCGATGTGACTTCAAGGTTGGTGGCGAATCCTGTCAGTTACCGAATTAAAGAGGCGCGAATTACGGAAATTGTCGATCGTTTAGCTGAAATCATAGAACAATAATACGTACGTTTATGAGGTGGAAACATGAAAATTGCACGGTTTGCAGAAGGCATTTCCTTAAAGCGTTCAGTTGATGCAGGTACTGCCGATCAACGAAAAGCGGTACAGGATATCATTTATGCTGTGAGAAAAAATGGGGATATAGCATTACATAATTTTACGGAACGTTTCGACGGCGTTCGTCTTGATGAGTTTCTAGTTACCGAACAGGAAATCGAACAGGCAACAGCGGATTTAACTGAGGAGCAGGTAGCGATCATTCAGGAAGCGGCCGATAATATCAGAATGTTTCACGAGAAACAAATTAGGAACTCCTGGATCACAACCGATGAGAATGGAACGATGCTGGGCCAGAAAATGACGCCCCTTGATGCGGTTGGGGTCTATGTTCCCGGTGGAACGGCTGCCTATCCATCATCCGTTCTGATGAATGTGATGCCTGCCAAAGCGGCGGGTGTGAAGCGAATCGTCATGGTATCTCCACCTGGGAAAGACGGGAAGTTGACACCGGCCGTTTTAGCCGCTGCGAAAATTGCCGGTGTGACGGAGATTTACAAGATCGGTGGGGCTCAAGCGATTGCGGCACTTGCTTATGGAACAGAAACGATTGTGCATGTCGATAAAATCGTCGGTCCCGGCAATATATATGTAGCATTGGCGAAACGGGAAGTATTCGGGGACGTGGCAATCGACATGATTGCAGGCCCTAGTGAAATTGCCGTCCTTGCAGATGATACGGCTGTTGCTTCGGAAGTGGCCGCGGATCTGTTATCACAGGCAGAACATGATGCTCGTGCCTGTAGTGTCCTTGTGACGACTTCAATGGTCCTTGCAACGGAAGTGGCTAAAGAAGTGGAGAAGCAGGTTGCATTACTTCCACGGCGGGAAATTGCAGAAGCTGCGATTAAGGATTACGGGCGGATTGTTGTCTGTGAGAATATGGAAGAGGCCATTGGTGCCGTAAATGAGCTGGCACCAGAGCATTTGGAAATTGTGACTCGTGATGCTCTTGAAGTGATGGCGAAAATCCGCCACGCCGGGGCCATCTTTATCGGCCGTTTCAGTTCGGAGCCGGTGGGGGATTATTTCGCAGGACCGAATCATGTCTTACCTACGAACGGGACGGCCCGTTTCTCTAGTCCACTTAATGTTGACGATTTCCAAAAGAAATCGAGCATCATCATGTACAGTGAAACGGCATTCCGACAAAACGCGGCAAAAATTGCCGCATTTGCCCGAATGGAAGGACTCGAAGCCCACGCACGCGCCATCGAATCCCGAGGTGTGCATGAACTTGGGAAATAGGGTCTGACCCCTAAATAAATCATTGAAAGTATTGATATATAAGCGTTTTCAAAGAGTTTACGAACTTGGGAAATGGGGTCTGACCCCCGATTTGAGGAGGATTAGTTATGGAGCGTTTTGCTAGTGTGGAGCGGAAGACGAATGAGACGGATATAAGTTTGAGGTTTGGTGTCGATGGGGAAGGGAATTCGTCGATTGAGACGGGTGTTCCGTTTATGACGCATATGCTTGATTTGTTCACGAAGCATGGGAAGTTCGATCTTACTGTGGATGCGAAGGGGGATACGGAGGTTGATGATCATCATACAACTGAAGATATCGGCATTTGCTTAGGGCAGACGTTA
The DNA here is from genome assembly GCF_050278025.1 of Peribacillus sp. NPDC097197. Lineage (NCBI taxonomy): Bacteria > Bacillati > Bacillota > Bacilli > Caryophanales > Bacillaceae > Peribacillus > Peribacillus sp. NPDC097197. The sequence continues at coordinate 306,237 of NZ_JBNNST010000001.1, forward strand.
TTGGAAGCCCTTGGGGACAAGCGTGGCATCAAACGTTATGGAAATGCCTTCGTACCGATGGACGAGGCTCTTGCTCAAGTGGTCATCGATTTAAGTAATCGGCCGCATCTTGAGTTCCGTGCAGAGTTCCCTTCGCAGAAGGTCGGTACATTCGATACGGAATTGGTGCATGAATTTCTTTGGAAGTTTGCGCTTGAAGCACGAATGAACCTACATGTCGTCGTTCATTATGGCCATAACACGCATCATATGATCGAGGCAATCTTTAAAGCGCTTGGGCGTGCATTGGATGAAGCTACGTCCATCGATCCGCGAGAAAAAGGGATTCCATCGACGAAAGGAATGTTGTAAATGATCGGGATCGTCGATTACGGAATGGGGAATTTATTTTCCGTCAGTAAGGGGCTCGAACGTTTGGAAGCTGATTCATTCATTTCCGACGACCCAGCCGAGCTGGCCAAAGCGACAGGCATCATCCTACCAGGCGTCGGTTCATTCAGAGATGCGATGAGTCTTTTGGAAAAACAGAAGCTTGATGAGTTCCTGAAACAATACGTCGCCGATGGTGGATTTTTACTCGGGATTTGCCTTGGCATGCAGCTTCTATTTGATGAAAGTGAAGAGAATGGACCGGCAAAAGGGCTTTCTCTTATTCCAGGGAAAGTCGTTCGTTTTACTGGTGTCGATGCTAACGAACAAACATATAAAGTACCACATATGGGCTGGAACCACCTTGAATTTAAACAATCTTCGCCATTAATCGACGGTCTTGCAGAAGAGCATGTGTACTTCGTACATTCCTATTATGCGGATACCGATGAATCGTATATGATCGCTTCAGCAACCTATGATGTGGAGGTACCGGCGATCGTGGGGAAAGGCAATGTGTTCGGCATGCAGTTTCATCCGGAGAAAAGCGGGCAGATGGGCATGTCTCTCTTGAAAAATTATTTGTCGTTAGTGGAAGGGAAGGAAAAAGCATGAGCAACTTTACGATTTACCCGGCGATTGATATGCGGGGCGGCAAATGCGTCCGCTTAATCCAGGGAGACTATAATCAGGAAACGGTCTATGGAGATTCTCCCTTTGATATGGCCAAAAGCTTTGCGGACCAAGGAGCAGAGTGGATACATATGGTTGATTTGGATGGGGCCAAAGAAGGCGTGCGCATCAATGACTCATACGTGATTAAAGCGGCAAAAGAGTTGGGGGCGCGTGTCCAAATCGGCGGCGGGATTCGGACGGAGGAGGATATTGCCCATTATCTCGATAACGGTGTAGAGCGTGTCATTCTTGGCAGCACAGCCGTTTCCAATCCTGAATTCACAAAAGAAATGATTAGAAAATACGGGAAACACATCGCGATTGGAATAGATGCGAAGGATGGTAAAGTGGCCACGCATGGTTGGCTGCAAACCTCTGAAACACTGGCCATCGATCTTGGGAAAATTCTTGCTGATGCCGGTGCGGAAACGTTTATCGTGACAGATATCGCGACGGACGGGATGCTTTCGGGTCCTAATGTGAAGGGGATTGTCGCGATGGCTGAAGCAACCGGTAAGAATGTGATCGCATCAGGAGGCATCAGTTCGCTTGCTGACCTTATCAAACTCCAAGAATATGAAGCCCAAGGTGTTGCAGGGGCGATTATCGGCAAGGCCATTTATACGAACCGCTTCACGGTAAAAGAAGCGCTGGAAAAGGTGCGTGGTTAAATGCTGACAAAACGGATTATCCCCTGTTTGGATGTAAAGGATGGACGCGTAGTTAAGGGGATTCAGTTTGTTTCCTTAAGAGATGCGGGGGACCCTGTCGAACTTGCGGCCTTTTACGATCAAGAAGGAGCCGATGAACTGGTCTTCCTTGATATTTCTGCTTCGCATGAGGGACGGGAAACCATTGTCGACGTCGTTCAAAGTGTGGCAGGTAGCCTTGCCATCCCCTTTACGGTTGGCGGTGGCATTAACTCGCTAGCGGACATGAAGAAGATTCTACGAGCAGGCGCTGATAAAGTGTCTCTAAATACAGCCGCCGTCCTACGACCTGACTTAATCAATGAAGGTTCCGATTACTTTGGAGCGCAATGCATCGTCATTGCCATTGATGCACGATATGATGAAGCACTTGGTTCTTGGCGTGTGTATACCCATGGGGGCCGAAAACCGACAGAATGGGAAGTCATAGAGTGGGCAAAGGAAGCGGTCAGCCGTGGTGCCGGTGAAATCTTATTAACCAGCATGGATTGTGATGGCGAGAAGCAAGGGTTTAACATTGCATTAACGAAAGCGGTATCTGAAGCTGTTTCCGTTCCGGTCATTGCCTCGGGTGGTGCCGGGAATGCGGAGCATTTCCAGACTGCATTTGAAGAAGGAAAAGCGGACGCGGCATTGGCGGCTTCAATTTTCCATTATAAAGAAACATCAGTTAAAGAAGTCAAAACGTTTCTCAAACAACAAGGAGTGGTTGTACGATGAATTTCGATACTATTAAATATGATGAAAAAGGCCTTATTCCAGCGATTATCCAGGATGCTGGTACAGGAGAAGTGCTTACACTTGCTTACATGAACAAAGAATCCTTGAATCTTTCCATCGCAAAAGGGGAGACGGTATTCTATAGCCGTTCTCGCAATGAGTTATGGCATAAAGGGGAAACGAGCGGAAATACACAAAAAATAGTCGAAATGAAATATGACTGCGACCAGGATGCATTAGTCGTGAAGGTTGTACCTGCAGGGCCCGCATGCCACACTGGTGCAACTAGTTGCTTTGGCACAACGATTTATAAAGATGAAGAAGTGCAACAATCTGGACCAACGAACGTGAATTTCCTAACGGAATTGGAAGGGTTGATTGCAGAGCGAAAAGCAGAAATGCCTGAAGGATCTTATACGACCTACTTATTCGAAAAAGGCGTTGATAAAATCCTGAAAAAAGTGGGGGAAGAATCGGCTGAAGTCATCATAGCTGCCAAAAACCGCGATGCCGAAGAGCTCTCGATGGAAAGTGCCGATCTCCTTTATCACTTATTCGTCCTGCTACAAGAACAGGAATTACCTTTCCAGGCCGTTCTTGATGTATTAAAAGCTAGGCATTCCGTAAAAGACGAGCCAAAATCAAAGGCCTAAGCAGGTCTATTGCCCTCCTTCTTCGGAGGGTGTTTTTTTTACAAAGGCCACCCGTCAAATCGAGAAAAAGGAAGTCAAATATCAATTTCCAGTTTCTTGAATCGTTCGGCAAAAATCCTTCCATATGGTATAATACTATAGTTAATCAACTTGTAGATGGAGGATTACATGAGTAAAGACTCTAATTATGGCCAACAGGCAAAAATTCTAACCTTTCACCCAACTGGTGAGTATTACTTCACCAAGGGTTTAAAAGCATATCATAGACATGAATTACCAAAGTCAAAAAAATACCTGGAACGTGCCTTGGAACTTGAACCCGCTGAACCGATGATTGCATGCCAATTGGCAATTACTTGTTCGGAAATCGGAGAATACAATTATTCCAATAACCTTCTAGAAAATATCTTGGATGTAATGGATCCCTTTATGTCGGAATGCCATTACTTCCTAGCCAATAATTATGCCCATTTAGGCATGTTCAAGGAAGCATACCGCCATGCGAGTGCTTACCTGGATAAAGAGGAAGACGGGGAATTCAGTGACGACGCTGAGGATCTTCTTGAACTGATCACCTTTGAGTCAGATGGTTCGGAGGAAAATCCCTTCAAGCATGATGGCCTGATTGCCAAACAGGAGAAAGCGCGTGAATATTTGGAAGCGGGCGACTTCCCTAGAGCGATTGAAGTGTTAAAAGAAACGATTGCCGAATATAAGGATTACTGGTCCGCTTACAATAACCTTGCGTTAGCCTACTTTTACCTTGGGCAGGAAGATGAGGCGTTCTCCACATTGGATGAGGTCCTGGAAAAAAGCCCAGGAAACCTGCATGCGCTATGCAATTTAGTCGTCTTTTATCATTATCAGCAGGAAGATGAGAAGGTGGATGAACTTGTTTCGATGCTCGAAAAGATCCGGCCGATGCTATCGGAACATCGCTTCAAGCTCGGTGCCACTTTTGCATTAATCGGAAACTATGCATCTGCATATAAATGGTTAAATGTGCTACAAAAGCAAGGATTTGAAGGTGACGGAACGTTCTACTATTGGCTGACGATATCGGCTCATCATTTAGGACATGAACAGGCCGCCAGAAAAGCATGGAAAAAGGTCATTGAAATGAATCCAGAAAAAGAAGGCATGGAGCCATGGGGGGATATGAACGCTACCTCTGATGGGTTTGAAAATCACCTTCCTTCTATTATAAAACGGCTTGATAGTGAATTTATCGAAGAAAGATTGTTTGCTATTTTCCTATTAAAGCACTCCGTTCATAAACCGAAGCTTTTGAAAAACCAGGTTTTCGGCATGAAGCAGAATTTCACCGAATGGGAAAAGGATTATGCCGACATGGTGCAGGAACCTAATAAAGACCGCCAACTGACAGCGATTGGTTTTGCCGATCGGACGGCAGAATTGTTATATCAGCATTTTCACCCTATCCAATTAAATGAAGCAGGTCTTTATTTAATGTGGTTTTCTGTCTTCGTCGAGGCTACCCATGCGAATCAGAAGCTGAACAATCCAGCAGGTTGGGCGTCAGCTGTCGAATATGTATGGAATAAGCTGAAAAACGAAAAGATGAGTAAACAGGTCATCGCGGATAAATATTTCATATCGGTGTCCACTTTGTCGAAGTATGTAAAGCTTGTTCAAAACCTGTTAGGTTGAGCAAATATTTGGACGAAAAATTATTTGTTATATAGGATAATAGGTAGGGAACACTAACCGTAGTGAAAGTTCCATTTGTAATGGAATATGAAGGAGTGAGAATTATGTCTGAAAAAATTTATGACGTTGTGATTATCGGAGCGGGTCCTGCTGGGATGACTGCTGCTGTATATACATCACGTGCGAACCTTTCAACATTGATGCTAGAACGCGGAGTGCCAGGAGGCCAGATGGCCAATACGGAAGAAGTCGAAAACTACCCAGGATTCGACACCATTCTTGGGCCTGAGCTATCTACAAAAATGTTTGACCATGCTAAAAAATTCGGTGCGGAATACGCTTATGGAGATGTTAAGGAAATCATTGATGGGGAAGAGTACAAAACCATCAAAGCAGGCTCCAAGGAATTCAAAGCACGTTCTATCATCGTTTCTTCAGGTGCGGAATATAAGAAAATCGGCGTCCCGGGTGAAAAAGAGTTGGGTGGCCGCGGTGTTTCTTATTGTGCTGTCTGTGATGGGGCTTTCTTTAAAGAGAAAGAACTGTTCGTCATCGGTGGAGGAGACTCTGCTGTTGAAGAGGGCGTCTACTTGACTCGCTTCGCTTCTAAGGTGACGATCGTTCATAGACGTGACGAACTTCGTGCACAGAAAATCCTTCAAGATCGTGCGTTTGCTAATGAAAAAATCGACTTCATCTGGAATCATACATTGAAGCAAATCAATGAAGAGAGCGGAAAAGTCGGTAGTGTCACACTTGTTTCAACGGCTAACGGAGAAGAAAAAGAGCTAAAGGCAGACGGAGTATTCATCTATATCGGTATGCTTCCTTTAACCAAGCCTTTTGAAAATCTGGGCATCTTGAATGCTACGGGCTATATCGAGACGAACGATGTAATGGAAACACGGGTTCCAGGCATCTTTGCAGCTGGAGACGTTCGTGAAAAAACATTGCGCCAAATCGTGACGGCTACTGGGGACGGTAGTATCGCTGCACAATCGGTTCAGCACTATGTGGAAGAACTAAAAGAAAAGTTGCAAATTAAAGCGTAACCGCTTATACAAAAATTTACACTTCGTCATTGTGTTTTAACGAGGCTGTAACATCCATGCAATAAAGATTGGGTATAGTTAGGGTAGTATTGACCCCCTTTATTATATAACGTGTTGGGCACAGAGGAATCTGTGTCTTTTTTTTGTATGGGGGACATGGGTTATGGGTACAAAGTGATTGTGTGGTCATGAATAATCAACCAAACCAGGAAGTTTCCTTTATTGTTAGCTTATTTCAAAAATAGTATAATGATAAGATATACTACACATAGTTTAATCATAGAGGTAAGATGTAAAATACAGCTTGTTTGTACTATAAGCATTTGGTAAATCGCCGGATGGATGTCTAGCGGTGATTTAAGAATTGAACGGATACTCTAAGGAAGTCAGAGGAGAAGTTTCTATAGTCGAGCATAGGCCAATTTGAGGTGAAGAACGTGCAACGTGTCACAAACTGTGTATTAGTTAAGGACAATAAGATCCTTTTATTAAAGAAACCAAGACGTGGATGGTGGGTAGCCCCAGGCGGCAAGATGGAGCCTGGTGAATCAATCCGGGATGCTTGTATTAGGGAATACCGTGAAGAGACGGGCGTTTACTTGAAAAACCCCACCATTAAAGGAATCTTCACCTTCATTATGAAGGATGGAGACAAAGTATTATCCGAATGGATGATGTTTACTTTCTTTGCTACTGATTCCGATGGCATCAATGTGGATGTGTGTGAAGAAGGCGAGCTATTTTGGCACCCTATTGAAGATGTTAAAAAACTGGACATGGCCGAAGGGGATTATCATATTCTAGATTATATGGTTCAGGGAAGCGGAGTAATCTACGGTACCTTTACCTATACACCCGAGTTTAAGTTACTTTCCTATCGACTTGATCCAGGTTAATGATTATTTATAAAAGCGATTACTACTCCAGGGGGCGAAAAGAATGAGTGATGGGCAGATGAATGATACGCAGTTGGTCGTCATAACAGGAATGTCAGGAGCAGGAAAGACGGTGGCTATTCAAAGTTTTGAAGACCTCGGTTTTTTTTGCGTCGATAATTTGCCGCCCGCTTTATTGCCAAAGTTTTTGGAGTTGATGAAAGACTCTGGAAATAAGATGAATAAAGTAGCCCTTGTCATGGATTTACGGGGGCGGGAGTTTTTCGATTCTTTGTTCCTTGCCTTGGATCAATTGACGGAAACATCATGGGTCTCCCCTAGGATCCTCTTTCTTGAGGCGGATGATGAAGCTTTGGTCCGTCGATATAAAGAAACGAGAAGGACTCATCCATTAGCTCCGATGGACCGGCCGTTAGAGGGCATTAAATTGGAACGGGACCTTTTGGATGAATTAAAAGGTCGGGCGCAGTTAATTTTCAATACGTCCCAGCTGAAGCCACGCGAATTAAGGGAAAAGATTGCATCTGAGTTTTCAAAGGATAAACAGGTTGGATTTTCTGTTAATGTCATGTCTTTCGGTTTCAAACATGGCTTGCCAATTGATGCTGACCTTGTGTTTGACGTGCGTTTTCTGCCTAACCCATACTATATCGATCAAATGAGACCAAAGACTGGCCTTGATAAGGAAGTGTCCAGTTACGTTTTAAAATGGGGCGAGACTCAAAAGTTTCTAGAAAAGCTGACGGATTTGCTTGCGTTCATGCTTCCGTATTATAAACGCGAAGGAAAAGCCCAGCTTGTTATTGCGATTGGATGTACTGGTGGTCAGCACCGTTCTGTAGCTTTGACCGAATACATTTCTAATTTTTTTAAAAAGAGCTATACGGTTCATGTGTCCCATCGTGATATCGAAAAGAGTAAGGGGAAAGTAGATGCCAGATAAAGAGAAACAGCCTAGAGTAGTGATCATTGGAGGGGGAACGGGCCTTCCAGTCCTACTTAGGGGGTTGAAGAAATACCCAGTAGATATAACGGCAATCGTGACGGTTGCTGACGATGGTGGAAGCTCCGGACGTATCCGCGAAGATATGCACATCCCTGCTCCAGGTGATATCCGTAATGTCTTGGCTGCACTCTCGGATGTAGAGCCACTTGTCGAGCAGATGTTTCAACACCGTTTTCAAAGTAAAAATGAGTTGTCCGGTCATTCATTAGGAAATCTAATCCTTGCTGCCATGACTTCATTGACGGGGGACTTTGTCCATGCAATCCAGGAAATGAGTAAGTTCCTGAATGTCCGTGGCAAAGTCCTTCCTGCTGCTAACCAAAGTGTGGTCCTTCATGCTGAAATGGAAGATGGAACGATTGTAACGGGAGAGTCGAAAATCCCCTTATCAGGTAAGAAGATAAAAAGAGTATTTCTATCTCCTCAACACATAAAGCCGCTCAGTGAAACGATTCAGGCAATTAAGCAGGCCGACCTGATTGTGATTGGTCCAGGTAGTTTATACACGAGCATCCTTCCTAATTTACTTGTTCCAGGTATCGGAGAAGAAATAGCCCGCTCCAAAGCTAAGAAAGTGTACATCTGCAATCTAATGACCCAAGCAGGGGAAACACTGGATTATAGCGCGAGCGACCATATAAAAGCGATATATGATCACATGGGGAATGCCTACATAGATCGCATTCTTGTCAATGCTGAAGAAATACCATCCGAAATTCAGCAACGGTATCATGCGGAGTATGCAAAACCGGTTGTGTATGATGTCGAGAGTTTAAAAAGAATGGGTCTTGAAATCATCCAGGGGCACATTTTCAGCTTTGAGGGGGACGTCATTCGCCATGACACCAAAAAGGTGGCGGATTTACTATATAATATGCTGATACATGAAAGTCATATAGCTCCTTAAATATAGGTGGAGACTGTCTTTTGACTAAAAAATAGATGACCTATGTTCAATTGGGGGTGAAATGAATGTCTTTTGCTTCGGAAACAAAAAAAGAACTGACTACATTGGAAAGTAAGGATTGTTGCGTGAAAGCCGAGTTGTGTGCGCTCATCCGGATGAACGGATCCCTTTCCTTTTCGAATCGTAAGCTTGTCGTGGATATACAAACGGAAAATGCGGCGATTGCCAGAAGGATCTATACACTTTTGAAAAAGAGTTATGAGGTCCAGGTCGAACTGCTCGTTCGTAAGAAGATGAAACTCAAAAAGAATAATGTGTATATTGTCAGGATGTCAGCGGGAGGACAGCGGATCTTGACCGATTTAGAAATATTAGGAGAAGGATTTGAAATTCTCCATGACATATCCGATAATATAGTTGGGAAGAAATGCTGTAAGCGTTCGTATATAAGAGGTGCTTTCCTTGCTGGAGGTTCGGTCAATAATCCAGAAACGTCATCTTATCACCTGGAAATTTTCTCTCTTTATAAAGAACATAATGATGCCTTATGTGAATTAATGAATAAGTTTGATTTAAAGGCAAAGACGCTTGAACGAAAAAAGGGATATATCATTTATTTAAAAGAAGCCGAGAAAATTGCCGAGTTCTTAAGCATTGTTGGTGCGCACTCAGCGTTATTAAGATTTGAGGATGTACGAATTGTCCGGGATATGCGTAATTCCGTCAATAGGCTCGTAAATTGTGAAACTGCTAATTTGAATAAGACGATTGGGGCTTCGCTACGGCAAGTTGAAAATATCCATTATATCGAAGACACGGTGGGGCTAAGTATCTTACCGGATAAGTTACGGGAAATCGCGGAGCTACGGATCGCTTTTCAGGATATTACCCTAAAGGAACTGGGTGAAATGGTTTCTGGTGGGACGATCAGCAAATCCGGCATTAATCACAGACTGCGAAAAATTGATGAAATAGCTGATAGACTCCGTGGGGGAGAAGCTTTTTCTGCGAAAAAATAATAAGGTGTAAATGGAGAGATCAAGATGGTGGAAAAACAAATAGAAGTAAAACTGAAGACAGGTTTACAAGCCCGCCCGGCGGCTCTTTTCGTTCAAGAGGCTAACCGCTTTCATTCAGATGTTTTCCTTGAAAAAGAAGGGAAAAAGGTGAATGCCAAAAGCATCATGGGTTTAATGAGCCTTGCCATTAGTTCTGGTGTATCCATCAAGCTTATTGTAGACGGTCGCGACGAACAGGATGCGATGGAAGCGTTGGTAGAATTCGTACAGCAAGAAGGATAAGAAAAATGGGATGCTTACACGGCATCCCTTTTTTTATAGAAAAAACGGACTCGAATGGAGTCCGTTCAGTTTTCGTATTAAGATTCTTTCTTTTCATCAAGGTGGCTACGAGTGATGACTTTGTCAATCAAGCCATATTCAAGAGCTCTCTCAGAAGTCATGAAGTTATCACGTTCTGTATCTCTTTGAAGAACTTCAAGAGGTTGACCAGTGCGGTCGGCTAAGATTTGGTTCAATTTATCTTTCAAGTGAAGGATACGGCGGGCAGCAATCTCGATTTCCGTTGCTTGTCCTTGTGCGCCTCCAAGTGGTTGGTGAATCATGACTTCACTGTTAGGAAGGGCAAAACGTTTTCCTTTTTCCCCAGCAGCCAATAGGAATGCACCCATTGAAGCCGCCATACCGATACATACAGTAGAGACATTAGGTTTGATATATTGCATCGTATCATAGATAGCCATACCGGAAGTGATGCTTCCACCTGGGCTGTTGATGTATAATGTGATATCTTTTTCAGGATTTTCTGCTTCTAAGAATAGTAATTGAGCGACAATTGAATTGGATACATTGTCGTCGATAGCACTTCCAAGCATGATGATCCGGTCTTTTAATAAACGGGAATAAATATCGTAGGCACGCTCCCCACGACTTGTTTGTTCGATTACTGTAGGAATTAAATTCATGTTCATTTCCTCCTTCGATTAAGAGAATCATTTAAATTCTTTATGTATGTATGATACACTTTTTGGTCAATTAAGGTCAAACAAAACAAACCCGATATTTGATTATTCGTTCGACAATTTCCTGTGAATGCTCCTTTCAAATTATATTTAATTTGAATTATGCCGTTCAGGGATGAATTTCCACTTTATCCATACTACCCATATATTAAGGTTTTAAACCTGAATGCCTCTTGCAAACAAACGGTTTATATCATATAATTAAGTCTGTTGTTAACCAACTTCCCATTCTGCCCTCGTAGTGCAACGGATAGAACGCAAGCCTCCGAAGCTTGAAATGCAGGTTCGATTCCTGCCGAGGGCATTACTAAATCTTCTGCTTATGTATTAAGCAGGGGATTTTTTTATGGAAAAAAGACTCGATTCTTGTTTGAAATCCTCGATTTTTTATCTGTTCCAAGGAAACTTTGTCATTTCCAGGAAAGTAGTCGTGATGGGCTTTGCCTCAGCATAAGCTATATAAAATACGACTATACCATTCCAGAAAAAAGTAAGCGTTTCCAAATTTTTGTGTAGAATTATCTCCTAATCATGTAAAATGGAATGGGGGAGGGATGAATCGATGAGTATGAACATGAAGGCAGGTCTTTTTCAACAGCAAACATTAAAAATGGCTATGACCCAGGAATTAATGCAATCTATTACATTGTTGCAGTATTCCACACAAGAGCTTACATCCTTTTTAGAAAACAAAGTGGAGGAAAATCCTCTAATATCCCTGGAACAACCAGTTTCCGCTTTATTTCAACCTACCTATGATCGTAAAAAAGGAAAACAACATATAAAAAACACGTATGACTCGAACTATTGGATTGAACAATTGAGTGAGGACACATTTTCACTTGAACAGCATGTCATGTCACAATTAAATCACCAAAAGCTAACCGGTGAACACCAAAAGGCTATATTGTTCTTGATCCGTAACCTTGATGAAAATGGTTATTTGCGGATTCATTTGGATGATATATGTGAACCCGGTATGTCTTCTGCCGTTTTGGAAGAAAGCTTAGGAATGTTACAAGAGCTTGAGCCACATGGTCTAGGGGCAAGGAATCTGCAGGAGTGCCTCCTTCTTCAGGCAAAAGCAGAAGGGGTGAATCCACTGGCGGAGTCCATCCTTGAAAACTATTTCCTTGAGTTCGTGGAAAAGCGCTGGAAAGACTTGAGTAAGAAGATTTGTGTCTCTTTGAAGGAAATACAACAAGTGCTTGATTATGTCCAGACATTGAACCCAAGGCCCGGGTCACTCTTTTTTCAGGAAAAGCCCTCCTATATCGTACCGGATGTAGTCGTGGAAGCGATCGATGGTATCCTGCTAGTCGGAAATTCAGATGGGAATTCGCCGAATCTACATGTAGATAAAGGGTATCTGAACCAAATGAAGAGTTACAAAGATCAAGGTGTACAGCGTTTCATTCAGGACAAGTGGCAGGAGTTTCAATGGATTTCAAAAGGAATCCAACAGCGTAAGGAAACCATTCTAAAGGTCATGCAAACGATCGTCGAAAAGCAGCCTGCCTGCTTTCTTCATGGGCTGAATTATTTAAAGCCAATGACGATGAAGGAGATCGCGGACGAAATCGGTATTCATGAGTCCACCGTAAGTCGGGCTGTCAAAGGGAAATATGTTCAAACACCTTTTGGTACATTAGAAATGAGGATATTTTTCACTACGTCCTTGCAGTCGGTCGGCCATGTGGAAGATATGTCAGGCATGCAGGCGAAAAAGTATCTGCAGGCAGCCATCCAAAACGAAAATAAGCAAAAGCCGCTTTCCGATCAAGATTTGGTGACTTGGTTAAAAGAAGAGAAGGGAATCATCCTGGCACGGCGAACCGTAGCGAAGTACCGGGAGCAACTGGGCATTCCCTCTTCGTCTAAACGAAAAAGATATGATTGAAAAGGATGAGTAACGGTGGAAAAGAAGACATTCATTTTGTATAGCAGGGAACAATGCCCGCTATGTGTGAAGGCAAAACGGGTCCTGGATGAATTAAAACGGGAATCCGACCTGCATTATTCAGAAATCGATATTCATTCTGATGATGCGCTACTAGAAAAGTACGGGCTAATGATTCCAGTCATTGAGAAGGATGGAAGAATCATTCAGTACGGAAATGTTGATATATCAACGATTCGCAGCTTTTTGGAAAAATAAACTATCAAATCATTTGAAGAAACATTCCGTTCCTGCTAGAATAAAGTATGTAGCAGGAATATTTTTTTATTTTAAGTGGGACAAAAAATGACTATGTGGGACATAATATGTCCATAAAGATTTATTAGGAGTTTTAACATGCATACATTACTCGAAGTACAAAGAAAATTATTGCCCGATTTCCTTTCGGTTATGCAAAAAAGGTATGATATCCTGCGTTATATCAAAATGTTGCAACCAGTGGGAAGGCGAAGTCTGGCTGTGAGCCTTAATTTGACGGAGCGGACCCTTCGAAGTGAAATTGATTTTCTAAAAGGTCAGAACCTCATAAATATATTTAGTTCTGGCATGTTGCTTTCTGAAGAAGGGATTGAAATCCTGGAAAAATTGGAAGGAATAATGCGAGAAGTAATGGGTATAGACATTATGGAGCGGCAATTGCAGGAAATGCTACAGGTTGACGAGGTCATTATCGTCTCAGGAAACTGTGATGAATCGCCTTGGGTAAAAAAAGATTTGGGTAAAGCCTGTGCAAACCGTATGAAGCGGGAATGGAGCATGAAAAACACCATAGCGGTTACTGGCGGGTCGACAATGGCCGAAGTAGCCAATTCTTTATCACCAGATGAAGCATCGATGCAATTGACATTTGTTCCAGCCCGAGGGGGTCTTGGTGAAGCAACACAGAACCAAGCAAACACGATTGTAGAAAAAATGGCACATAAAGCTCGCGCATCATACCGGGTATTGTATGTACCCGATCAGCTAAGCGATGAGTCGTATGCTTCCTTCATGAAGGAGCCTGCCATGAAAGAGGTCATCACCAAAATTAAATCTGCAGATATGATTATCCATGGTATCGGTGATGCTTTAGCGATGGCTAAGCGAAGAAATACAACACCTGATATGTTAAAAAAGCTACATGATGGAAATGCTGTAGGTGAAGCGTTTGGTTATTATTACGATGAAGATGGAACTGTTGTCCACAAAGTCTTGACCGTCGGCATTCAATTAGAGGATCTTAGCCCAGAAAAGCGAGTGATAACTGTCGCTGGTGGAAAGACTAAAGCGAAGGCAATCCGTTCCTATATGAAGGGCGCTCCTTCATCCACGGTTTTGATTACGGATGAGGCAGCAGCAATGGAGTTAATTCAGGGATATCATACCCTTTAATAAAATATTTTCGAACTTAAGAGGAGGAATTTTTCATGACAGTAAAAGTTGGTATTAATGGTTTTGGACGTATTGGACGTAACGTATTCCGCGCAGCATTAAAAAATCCAGAGGTGGACATCGTCGCTATTAACGACTTAACGGATGCTAATATGTTGGCACACCTTCTACAATATGACTCCATTCATGGTTCTCTACAAGAGAAAGTAACAGTGGACGGGGATTACCTGGTAGTTGATGGACATAAAGTCAAAGTATTGGCTGAACGTGATCCAGCACAATTAGGTTGGGGCGAACTTGGCGTAGAAGTTGTCGTTGAATCAACAGGACGTTTTACAAAACGTGCCGATGCAGCTAAACATTTAGAAGCTGGTGCGAAGAAAGTCATCATCTCTGCTCCTGCCTCTGATGAAGATATTACAATTGTCATGGGTGTAAATGAAGAAAAATATGACGCAGCAAACCATCACGTTATTTCAAATGCATCTTGTACGACAAACTGCTTAGCTCCTTTTGCTAAAGTCCTTCAAGAACAATTTGGTATTAAACGTGGAATGATGACAACTGTTCACTCATATACAAATGACCAACAAATTCTAGACTTACCTCATAAAGATTATCGCCGTGCACGTGCAGCTGCTGAAAATATCATTCCGACAACAACAGGTGCAGCTAAAGCTGTAGCGCTTGTCCTTCCTGAGTTAAAAGGAAAATTAAATGGTATGGCAATGCGTGTACCTACACCAAACGTGTCTGTAGTGGACTTAGTGGCTGAGCTTGAAAAAGACGTGACAGCTGAAGAAGTAAATGCAGCGTTCAAAAAAGCGTCTGAAGGCGAACTTAAAGGCATTCTTGAATACAGTGAACTTCCACTAGTATCTGGTGACTATAACGGAAACCCATCTTCTTCTACAATTGATGCGCTTTCTACAATGGTCATGGAAGGTAACATGGTAAAAGTATTATCTTGGTATGATAATGAAACAGGATACTCTAACCGTGTTGTAGACTTAATTGGATATCTTGCTAAAAAAGGTCTGTAATTCGCTTAAATTATGAATAGTAAAAAACCTCACGAAGGTGAGGTTTTTTTTATAACAGCATAAAAAACGCTTGTTTTTGGATAATTATCCGTTTACAGATTATAATGGAAAAGAGAAAAAGGGAGTTGGAAAGTCGTTGACTCCCTTTTTACTAATAGAGTGGAAAATATAGTAACTATATCTAAGGAGGTTCTTGGATTATGAATAAAAAGTCGATTAAAGATATTGAATTAAAAGGAAAACGCGTATTTTGTCGAGTGGACTTCAACGTTCCGATGCAGGATGGTAAGATTTCCGATGATACGAGAATCAAGGCTGCATTACCGACCATCAATTATTTAATCGAACAAGGGGCAAAAGTTATATTAGCCAGTCACCTTGGTCGTCCTAAGGGACAAGTTGTCGAAGAATTACGCTTAGCTCCCGTTGCCGAAAGATTGAGCCAGCTGATCGGCAAAGACGTGCAGAGAGCTGATGAAGCATATGGAGAGGCCGTACAATCAATCATCGAAGGGTTAAAGGATGGCGAGCTTCTATTGCTGGAAAACGTACGCTTTTATCCTGGGGAAGAGAAGAATGATCCAGAATTGGCGAAGGAATTTGCTAAACTTGCGGATGTCTATGTCAATGATGCTTTCGGGGCAGCTCACCGTGCCCATGCGTCAACAGAGGGAATTGCCCACCATCTTCCAGCCGTTGCCGGATTGTTGATGGAAAAGGAACTTTCCGTTTTAGGAAAAGCATTATCCGAACCTGATCGTCCATTTACCGCAATCATCGGTGGAGCTAAAGTGAAAGATAAAATCGGCGTCATCGAAAATCTTTTGGAAAAAGTGGATCACTTGATAATTGGCGGTGGATTGGGTTATACCTTTATTAAAGCCCAAGGCCATGAAGTTGGCACGTCGTTATTGGAAGAAGATAAAATCGAACTGGCCAAGTCATTCATTGAAAGTGCGAAGGAAAAAGGCGTCAAAATGCACTTGCCGATCGATGCGGTCGTTACAGCGGAATTTTCTCCTGATGCGGAAACGGAAATTGTCGATATCGATTCAATCCCAAGTGATAAAATGAGTCTTGATATTGGACCTAAAACAAGTGAACTTTTTGCAGATGTCATTAAAGGATCTAAGCTGGTCATTTGGAACGGACCGATGGGAGTCTTTGAATTTGATAAATTTGCGAATGGTACGAGAGCGGTTGCTGAAGCCTTAGCGGATGCAAAAGATACATACAGCATCGTGGGCGGCGGCGATTCAGCGGCAGCAGCGGAGAAGTTCGGTCTTGCCGAGAAGATGTCCCATATTTCAACGGGTGGCGGTGCCTCTCTAGAGTTCATGGAAGGTAAGGAATTACCAGGCGTCGTGGCTTTGAACGATAAGTAAGAATGACAATCCGAGAAAATAACAACTCTAGAAGGGATGGAGAACGAATGAGAAAACCGATTATTGCAGGTAACTGGAAAATGAATAAAACATTATCAGAAGCGACCGGGTTTTTAGAAGAAGTCAATACACTAATTCCAAAAGCGGATAAGATTGATTCGGTAGTCTGTGCTCCGGCATTATTTTTGAATCAACTTGTTCAATCAGCACAAGGAACAGATGTGAAGATTGGTGCACAAAATATGCACTATGAAGAAAATGGCGCATTCACTGGAGAAATCAGCCCGATTTCCCTTGCTGATATCGGCGTTTCCTATGTCATCCTTGGTCATTCTGAACGCCGTGAAATGTTTAATGAAACGGATGAAGCCGTGAATAAGAAAGTGCATGCCGCTTTTAAACATAACCTGACACCTATCGTTTGCTGTGGGGAAACACTTGAGCAAAGGGAAGCTGGCGAAACCAATGATTTCGTTGGAGGGCAGATTGAAAAAGGCCTTGCCGGTCTAACTGAAGATCAATTGAAACAAACGGTCATCGCCTATGAACCAATTTGGGCCATCGGAACTGGCAAGTCATCATCTGCTGAGGATGCCAATGAAGTGTGTGCCCATATCCGTTCAGTTGTGGCTGACAAGTTTTCTAAAGAAGCGGCAGAAGCGGTGCGCATTCAATATGGTGGTAGTGTGAAACCTGAAAACATCAAGGAATATATGGCTCAACCAGATATCGATGGTGCTTTGGTTGGTGGCGCAAGCTTGAAACCCGATTCATTTTTACAATTGTTGGAGGCTGGTCAATATGAGTAAATCGCCTGTCGCTCTTATCATCTTAGACGGCTTTGGATGCCGGAAAGAAGAAGAGGGAAATGCAGTTTATCATGCAAAAAAGCCTAATTTCGATCGATTTTGGGAACAATATCCTCACTCGCATTTAACTGCAAGTGGGGAAGCGGTTGGTCTACCTGCGGGCCAAATGGGGAATTCTGAAGTAGGACACTTGAATATCGGCGCAGGGCGGATCGTCTATCAAAGCTTGACGCGTGTCAATCTTGCCATTCGTGAAGGCGAATTCGCGGAAAACCCAACATTACTTGATGCCATGACCCATGCCAAGGAAAAGGGTACGGCCCTTCACTTGTTCGGTTTACTTTCAGATGGTGGCGTACACAGTCACATTGAGCATTTATATGCCCTTCTGAAGCTGGCAGCGAAAGAAGGCGTCAAAGATGTATTTGTTCATGCATTTTTGGATGGCCGAGATGTCGGACCGAAAACGGCAAAAGGGTATATTAAAGATGCCGAAGCCAAAATGAAGGAAATTGGTGTAGGACAATTTGCTACCATTTCCGGACGCTATTACTCGATGGACCGAGATAAACGATGGGAGCGCGTGGAGAAATCATACCGTTCCATGGTATACGGAGATGGACCAGCATACGGTTCGGCAATGGAGTGTGTGGACGATTCGTATGAACATGGTATTTTCGATGAGTTTGTGATTCCTTCTGTCATTACCGCTGAAGATGGTAAGCCTGTAGCGACAATACAGGACGAAGACGCCGTTATTTTCTATAACTTCCGTCCAGACCGTGCCATTCAAATATCCAATACGTTCACGAACAAGGACTTCCGTTCATTCGATCGTGGTCCGGGACATCCTGAGCACCTTCATTTTGTCTGTTTGACACATTTCTCGGAAACTGTTGACGGATATGTTGCTTTTAAGCCGACAAATCTTGATAATACAATAGGAGAAGTACTTTCTCAAAACAATCTTACACAGCTTCGTATCGCTGAAACGGAAAAATATCCACATGTGACATTTTTCATGAGCGGTGGCCGTGAAGAGAAGTTTCCTGGCGAAGAGAGAATCCTAATTAATTCTCCAAAGGTTGCTACATACGATCTACAACCTGAAATGAGTGCCTATGAAGTGACGGATGCTTTGCTGGAGCAAATTGAGGCGGACCGCTTTGATGCGATTCTCTTGAATTTTGCCAATCCGGATATGGTTGGTCACTCAGGGATGCTAGAGCCTACTATTAAAGCGATTGAAACCGTCGATGAATGCCTTGGTAATATTGTCGACCTAATCGTTGCAAAGGGCGGTACAGCCATCATCACGGCCGATCACGGAAATGCCGATGAAGTCGTGACGCTTGAAGGGAACCCAATGACAGCACATACAACAAACCCTGTACCTGTCATTGTCACAAAAAATCAGGTAACATTAAGAACAGGTGGAATTCTAGGTGATTTGGCTCCAACGATGCTTGATTTGCTTGGAGTTGAAAAACCTGTCGAAATGACGGGTAAATCCCTATTATCTAAATAAAACAGCAATAAAAAAGGAGAGATTTAAATGCCGTATATCGAACATGTATATGCACGCGAAGTACTAGATTCACGTGGTAATCCAACAGTAGAAGTAGAAATTCAAACAGAGTCAGGATACTTTGGCCGTGCGATCGTGCCATCTGGTGCATCAACAGGAGAACACGAAGCGGTTGAACTTCGTGACGGAGATAAATCTCGTTACCTTGGCAAAGGGGTACAAAAAGCAGTTGATAACGTAAATAATATCATTGCTGAAGCAGTCATCGGCTTGGATGTAACCAATCAAGCTGGTCTTGATTTAACGATGATTGAATTAGATGGAACAGAAAACAAAGGGAACCTGGGCGCTAATGCGATTCTTGGTGTTTCCATGGCCGCTGCCCATGCTGCAGCAGAATTCTCAGGACTACCATTGTATCGCTACCTTGGAGGATTCAATGCTAAACAACTTCCGACTCCAATGATGAACATCATTAACGGTGGATCACATGCGGACAACAATGTGGACTTCCAAGAATTCATGATTCTTCCTGTCGGTGCTCCTAGCTTTAAAGAAGCCGTCCGTATGGGTGCAGAAGTATTCCATGCATTGAAATCGGTTCTTTCATCTAAAGGCTTAAATACAGCTGTTGGTGATGAAGGTGGATTTGCGCCAAACCTTGGTTCAAACCGTGAAGCCCTTCAAGTTATCATCGAAGCAATCGATAAAGCTGGTTACAAAGCTGGCGAAGACATCTATCTTGGTATGGACGTTGCTTCTTCTGAGTTCTATAACAAAGAAACAGGCAAATACGACCTTGCTGGCGAGGGACGCAATGGCGTGACTTCTGAAGAAATGGTCGCTTTCTATGAAGAGCTAGTGAATGAGTTCCCAATCCTTTCTATCGAAGATGGCTTGGACGAAAATGACTGGGATGGTCACAAGCTTCTAACGGAACGCCTTGGAACAAAGGTTCAATTGGTTGGTGACGATTTATTCGTTACGAACACGAAAAAATTGGCTGAAGGTATCGAAAAAGGTATCGGCAACTCCATCTTAATCAAAGTAAACCAAATCGGTACATTGACTGAAACGTTCGATGCCATCGAAATGGCTAAACGCGCTGGTTATACAGCAGTCGTTTCTCACCGTTCAGGTGAAACAGAGGATGCAACGATCGCTGACATCGCTGTTGCGACAAATGCAGGGCAAATCAAAACAGGTTCCATGTCCCGTACGGATCGTATTGCTAAGTACAACCAACTTCTTCGCATCGAAGACCAACTTGGTGACTTGGCTGTCTATGGTGGCTTGAAATCTTTCTATAACTTGAAGAAATAATGAAAAAAAGGCGCCGCTTCTGACGAGAAGCGGTGCCTTATTTTTTTTGCTGTCACAATCATCATCAAACCCACTCCTCATATTTTTGATAATGATTTTAGTATAAATTTCCAATATACTACAATTTAGAGAACGGTAAATATAACCGTGGGAATAGGAAGGACTGGGGCGATGAAAAAGCTAATTAGGAAACTCTTATTTTATGGGGCTTCATTGTTGTTATCAGGAATGCTTGTAGGATGTGCTGGCAAAGAATCCACATTGGGTTCTTTAGAAAACGATGTCATGACGAATTCAGAAGAAGTATCCGGCATAGATGAGAGTAGAGCAACAGATGAGCTAGGGGGGGCAGATGACGAAGCGGCGAATGACATCGCTCCCTCACCGGAAAGTGATGGGAAACAAACAGGTGATAAGAAAGGGAAAGAAACACTATCCATGTACTCTACTGAACAGATTGAGTATGCTAGAATTTGGTTGCAGCTTGGCGCGAATCAGGATGTTGATGAATTGAATGTGAGGCATTTTCCGGCAGGCACTC
Organism: Peribacillus sp. NPDC097197; assembly: GCF_050278025.1. Taxonomy (NCBI): domain Bacteria; kingdom Bacillati; phylum Bacillota; class Bacilli; order Caryophanales; family Bacillaceae; genus Peribacillus; species Peribacillus sp. NPDC097197. The sequence goes on from NZ_JBNNST010000001.1 coordinate 326,897, forward strand.
CGCTCAATCCTAATGATGACACAAGTGCTGCCTATCCAAAAGATGTTGTTCAGTTAGCAGGTTCTCGCTTGGTGGATGGATCCGTTACATATTCTAGCAATGGGGACGGTACGATTCATGTATATAATGTCCCTTTACGCTGGGACGGCAGGTATCCCGCTGGTGAAAAGTTCTATACAGACCTGATTACCCAAACAAAGCGCGTGTACGTTGACCCGAGTGAGGATGAAAGAATCATAGAATTAATCCAATTGTTACGGGTTCATTAATATCCCCGTGTTGATCAAGGGAGAGCAGTGAATTACCATTGAAACTAGAGGCACTTTCTTTTGTTCCATAAACGTCTAAAGCTAGAGATGCCAGCAAGTAATGGGTTTAATCAAACGTTTGATTAAACTCAAAAAAAGGGGCGTCCACCCTCGGACACCCCCATTTGTTATTTCTTAGTACTGGCTTCTACCGGTACAGCGTTATAATATTCTTCCAATGTACTGTTGGCCTCAAATATCTCTGTAGCGACATCGACACCGACGTAGCGGATGTGCCATGGTTCATACTTGTAGCCCGTGATATCCTCTTTCCCCTCAGGATACCGGATGATGAATCCATACTCGTGGGCGTTCTTTGCAAGCCATGCAGATTCTTCTGAGTCACCAAAGCAGTCTTGGGCAGCACAGGCCCCGTCATGTGTTGTGACATCAATGGATAACCCTGTCTCATGCTCGCTTGTTCCAGGCAGGGCACTGTATGTTTTAGCCTTTTCTTCGCCGTCCTGTGCGACATAGTTGCTGAAGATGGCGATCTGAGTTTGGTGCGAGCGGTAAGCGGAAACGCCGGCTAGATGCATATTGTCTTTTTCAGCCGCTTGGAACATTTTCTCTAGCGCTTTACCGGCTTCTTTTCTCATCATCCGTTTCTCGATTTTATCCTCGAAGATGAAATCGACTTTTGGATAGATCAGGTCAGTCGGTTTGTAACTTTCGGGAAGGCTGTATTGTTTATTGACCAAGACTGGTATACTTTCAGGCTCGGCTAATGTCTGAAGGCCTTCCTGGGCAGGTTTTGCCGTTGTATCGACGGCAACTTGATGTTTGACTTGCCCTGCAGAATCATCCTTCTGCGTTTCTTCTGAGGCATTCTGGGATGATTGTTCTTCTTTTTGTTCTTTCTTCTCATCCGATGAAAAATCGAACGAACATCCAGCTAGTAAGATGAAGGAAGAAAGAGCGGTTGCGGTGAATATAGGTTTTAACATACGAAAAGCTCCTTGGTATAAATAAGATTTCCAAAAAAATAAGGTTCTAAGAATATTATCGGGATAAATAGTCCCTTGTTAACTCCCGCTGGTATTTATCTAGAAACAAGCCAATCCAGATGATCATCAATAAAAAAGGAAAATCATTACGGATGGCGGCTTCGACCACGGGGGTTGTCCAAAAGTGGGAAAGGAACCCGGAAGCACTGTTCATCGTAACTGTTTCAAAGCTGACAAGCGCATGTAAGGCGAGCCAGAGAATGGTAAGCGTATTCGTACCAAACCCTATGACGGCGGCTATGATACTCAATAAAAAGGCCGCTAATCCTAGTAATAAGACGCTGATGCCCGATTGGAAAAAGTCGATGCTGCTATCTGAAAGTCCATTATAAATAATAGCAGTAAAATAAATGGTTGTCGTGATATATGCAGTAAATAATAAATATCGGTTTCCATGATACTTGGCTAGAAGCAGTAGAAGTGGTGAGAGAATGATTAACAGGACACTTATTAAATTACTGCCGTTTGCCCAAAGGGAGTAACCGGCTACCGCGGAGAATAGGATGGTCAGTATATCAAGAATCCGGAGTATGGGCTTAAACATAGGAACACCTCTTTCTTCTCTTTTAAGTGAATTATCTCAAATTTTGATTCAAAAAGAAAACAATGACGATGAAGTCTAGGAATTCTTTCCATTATTCCATAACAATGATTGTGGATACCTTATGGGTGTGGTAAAGTTAAGGTAATTGTTTATTGGTTCTTCAGGAGGTGTAATTGCATGCATGCATTACTCATAACGCTTTTGGTGATTGTCAGTATCGCGCTTATCGTGACGGTATTGCTTCAATCAGGAAAAAGTGCAGGTTTATCAGGTGCGATTGCTGGCGGTGCTGAGCAGTTATTCGGAAAGCAAAAAGCACGCGGCTTAGACCTTGTTCTTCATCGGGCAACTATCGTATTAGCTGTTTTATTCTTTGCTTTAACTTTACTTGTTGCGTACTTTGATGTGTAATGGATCAAAAAATGAGTCTAGCTAAATAGCTAGGCTTTTTTCTTTGCACAATAGTTGCAGGAATAGCTATAGTTAATTTAGAAATTATAAAACAAGTAGATATGACAGTTACAGTTAAAGGAGCCTATTACATATGAAAATGAAGCTGCAAAAGCCCTTTACCTTTGAAGGTGGAAAAAGGGCGGTCTTACTTTTACATGGATTTACGGGTAATTCCGCCGATGTACGAATGCTTGGACGATATCTCGAAAAGAGAGGATATACCTGCCATGCGCCGCACTATAAAGGACATGGTGTCCCACCTGAAGAATTGGTGGAAACGGGTCCTTCTGACTGGTGGAAAGATGTGATGATGGCCTATGATTTTCTAAAAGAAAAAGGCCATACGGAAATTGCTGTTGCCGGACTGTCATTAGGAGGCGTATTTTCTCTCAAATTAGGTTACACTGTACCTATAAAGGGTATCGTATCAATGTGTGCGCCTATGTATATCAAAAGTGAAGAAGCAATGTATAAAGGAGTATTGGACTACGCTAGAGAATTTAAAAAGTACGAGGGAAAAGAACAAGATCAAATCGAAGAGGAAATGGGCCGCTTTGCTGATAAACCCATGTGTACATTAAAAGCTCTTCAAGAATTGATAACGGATGTACGTGAGCACGTAGATCATATCTACGCACCGACTTTTGTCGTGCAGGGTCGACATGATGATGTTATCAATTCAAAAAGTGCCGATATTATTTATGAAGCTGTCGAGTCGCCCGTTAAGCAAATCAAATGGTATGAAGAGTCCGGCCATGTCATCACCCTTGATAAAGAGCGTGAACAGCTGCATGAAGATGTATTAGAATTTTTAGAAAGCCTGGATTGGTCCGAATAATAAATTAATCATACCCTGAATAGGAGGGTTTTTATGGAAGATAATATTCAAGAACATATAAATAAGCTTCTGACATACATGAAAGATGAAGCATATAAGCCACTTACGGTACAAGAATTAGAAGAGGCCCTTAAAATCGAAGACTCGGCGGACTTCAAGAATTTCGTGAAGGCACTAGTTAAGATGGAAGAAAAGGGGTTGGTGGTCAGGACGAGAAGCAATCGTTATGGCCTGCCTCAAAAAATGAATCTATTCCGAGGTAAGTTAACCGGACATGCAAAGGGATTTGCCTTTGTGACGCCGGAGGATAATCCGGGAATGGATGATATTTTCATCCCGCCGAATGAAACAGGAACAGCAATGCATGGAGATATTGTCATGGTCCGGGTTTCTTCGGAAACATCTGGTTCAAGACAGGAAGGTACAGTCATCAGGATCCTTGAACGTGGGATCAAACAAGTGGTTGGTACATATTCTGAAAGCAAAAGTTTCGGATTTGTCATTCCAGATGATAAGAAAATCGCCAATGATATCTTCATCCCCCAGCATGCTTCCCATGGAGCGGTGGAAGGGCATAAAGTTGTCGTCAAGCTTACCTCTTATCCGGAAGGACGCGTCAGTGCGGAGGGGGAAGTCATTGAAATCCTCGGTCATAAAAATGATCCAGGTGTAGACATTCTATCCGTCATCCATAAATATGGCCTTCCGATGGAATTCCCTGAAGATGTGATGGAGCAGGCTAATGCCGTTTCGGATACCATCAAAGAATCCGAAATTGGAAACCGCCGGGATCTACGAAATGAAGTATTGGTTACGATTGATGGAGCAGACGCGAAGGACTTGGATGATGCTGTTGGAGTGACTAAACTTGAAAACGGCAACTATAAGCTTGGCGTACATATTGCCGATGTCAGCCATTATGTGACAGAAGGTTCACCGATTGATAAGGAAGCTCTTGAAAGAGGGACGAGCGTGTATTTGGTTGACCGGGTCATTCCTATGATCCCGCATCGTTTATCGAATGGGATTTGTTCATTGAATCCGCAGGTCGATCGCTTCACGTTATCGTGTGAAATGGAAATCACACCGGATGGGGAAGTCGTTTCACATGATATTTTCGATAGTGTCATTAAAACCGCGGAACGGATGACATATGGAAATGTGAACAAGATTCTTGTCGAAAAAGACGAAGAACAAATGGAACGCTATGAATCCCTTGTTCCAATGTTTCAGAATATGGAACAATTGGCTGCCATCCTTCGTAAAAAACGGATGAATCGCGGGGCAATCGACTTTGATTTCAATGAGGCCAGAGTGATTGTTGATGAAGAAGGCCACCCAACGGATGTAGTTTTACGTGAAAGATCAGTCGCAGAGAAGCTGATTGAAGAATTCATGCTTGCTGCTAATGAAACTGTTGCAGAACACTTCAACCGTCTTGATGTGCCATTCATTTACCGTATTCATGAGGATCCGAAACCGGAGAAATTACAACGTTTCTTTGAATTCATCACGAACTTCGGATATATCGTCCGTGGATCTGCCAATGATGTACATCCAAAGGCCTTGCAGGACATCATCGAAGCCGTTGCTGGTAAGCCGGAAGAAACGGTTATCTCGACCGTCATGCTCCGTTCCATGCAACAAGCAAAATATGATCCGGAAAGCTTGGGTCACTTTGGTCTATCGGCCGAGTTTTACACTCATTTTACATCACCGATCCGCCGTTACCCAGATTTGATCGTCCACCGTTTAATTCGGACGTATTTGATTGAAGGGAAACTTGATGAAGCGACTAAAGAGAAGTGGAATGCCATTTTACCGGATATCGCAGACCATACATCGAAACGCGAACGTCGATCCGTTGACGCGGAACGAGAAACGGATGATTTAAAGAAAGCAGAATATATGCTTGATAAAATCGGAGAAGAATATACAGGGATCATCGGCTCCGTTACGAACTTCGGAATGTTTGTCGAGTTGCCGAACACCATCGAAGGGCTTGTCCATGTCAGCTTCATGACAGACGATTACTACCGCTTTGATGAGCGTCAGCTTGCAATGATCGGGGAACGGACAGGAAAAGTGTTCCGGATTGGCGACGAAATCGACATTCGGGTATCCAACGTCAATAAAGAAGAACGGGCGATTGATTTTGAAATCATCGGCATGAAAGTAAGCCGTCCGCGTCCTTCAGGCGAGAAGAAAATCTTCAAGGCCAATTCAGGTCCAGGCGGCCGAAAGCGCAAAGGCGGAGATTCAAGAGGATCGGAACGCAAAGGCGGCCGTAGTGGTGACACCCGAAACGGTGGAGCGTCTTCTGACAAAAAGCCGAAAAAGAAGAAAAAGTTCTTTGAAAATGCGCCGGCAGCGAAGCGTAAAAGAAAACCTAAAAAGAGATAAAACGGAAGAGAGGATGATCCAGTCATCCTCTCTCCGATTGGATAAAAGGGGAGAGTTAGATGCCAAAAGGCTCAGGAAAGCAATTAGCGCAAAATAAAAAAGCGTACCATGATTTTTTTATCGAACAAACATTTGAAGCGGGTATCGTATTAAAAGGGACCGAGATCAAGGCCATCCGTGCAGCACGGCTGAATTTGAAGGATGCCTTTGCCAAGATAGAAAACGGCGAAATCTACCTTTACAATATGCATATCAGCCCTTATGAGCAGGGGAACCAGTTTAACCATGATCCTTTGCGGACAAGGAAGCTTCTTTTACACAAGAAGGAAATCAATAAACTGATCGGTGAAACGAAGGAAACGGGTTACACCATCGTCCCATTGAAAATGTATTTAAAAAATGGCTTCGCTAAGGTTTTAATCGGATTGGGTAAAGGGAAGAAACAATATGACAAGCGTGATGACCTGAAGAAGAAAGAAGCAAAACGTGATATCGAGCGTGCTTTCCGCGATCGTCAAAAGATGTAGGGTTACCAAGACCTTACAATTGATTTTTTGATTCAATCTGTTATAATTAAACCTGTACCGATGACAACTGAATATCAGCCAACTTGCTGACTATTCTTTTCTCGTACGCTCCATTCTTATCATGGGGACGTTACGGATTCGACAGGGATAGTTCGAGCTTAAGTTGCGAGTCGAGGGGATCGGCCTCGTTAAAACGTCAACGCCTATAACTGGCAAACAAAACAACAACCTAGCTTTCGCTGCGTAACAACAGACGTTAAGCTGTTCCTCCCTCCATGGCCCACGTGGTAGGGTAAGGGACTCACTCTAAGTGGGATACGCCGGAATCCACCGTCTGAGGATGAAGGAAGAGACCAATCAGACTAGCTGCTCTGCCGCCTGTCGATAGGCTAATGAGTTCGCGAAACGCGAATATATCGACTACACTCGTAGAAGCTTAAGTGCCGTTATGTCTGGACGTGGGTTCGACTCCCACCGTCTCCACCAATACATATATTGGTGGTTTTTTGTGTTTTGTTTAATTGAAACCATAAAGTGCCCATATGGACAATTTATGGTTGTGTCAAGCTAACTATAGTTTTTTGATGATGTATACTTATCTATACTTCTTAATCAAGAATCCTTATTTTCTGTTATCTCTTGATACAGTTTCATTAAATCAGCTACACATGTAGCTTCGGATTTCCAAATTACCCCGTATGCTTTGCATACCTGTTTATCAAGTACACGATGAACTTTTAATAAATCAATTGGCATTGTTAATGGATCATATAGCTCAGCTAAAGTATTATTCGGATATAAACTCCTTACTTCCAAAACTTTCTTTGCAGTAATTTCTATAGCCTCTTTTTGTTCCTTTGTAGGATTAGGCCAAGGAAAAGTATTATATACAATACTAGCCGAGTATTGATAATCACTTTTCATCCTTCCACCGGTAGTTCTCATCCATGCCATATGCACATTTGATGACAAAATACCAAAGTTATACATTGTAGCGTCTTTAACAATTAGGGTGCTTCCGTTAGCGATTAAGTCAGACTCAACAAACGCAATAGGGATATAACGTCTTTTTTCGGAGGAAACCTTTGGGATAGCTATATACATATTATCAGGTTGTCTAATTTCACCGAAAAGCATAGGAGAGTCAGCTAATTTGTTAGTGGCAATCCTTGAACTGGATAGTCGAAACTCCTTGGTTTTTTTTATTCTTTCCATTATAAACTTTGATTTTTTAACTATTCTTAAATCAGCATCCTTCAACCAGAGACACCACCGAGTAGTGTTATTGATTATTTCCTCCCCACCTCCGAAAGGCCTTATGAAGTTAGTTGTGTCTGGATTTTCCTTTATGCATGCATCTCTCTCGTCATTTGATAATACTAGAAATCCCGCATCAATAGGGATACTTCCATAATTGACTTTTGGACCAGCATTCAGAGGTTGCTTTCTACTTTTTATAAATACAGTTGGGGCATCTACCAAGTAAGGGTTAATATTTTTCGCAATAATTCCTTCGTCCCCGTCATAAATTACCTTTTGTTTTAGAGCGCCTGTTGAGAAACCAATAATGACACAGTGAACTGCCGCCTTTCCTTTAGCTTCATTAGTCCAAACAAAAGATCTACGAGCAAAATCAATTTTCATTTTAAATTGTTCCAATATTACTCCCCATAAAATTAGAGCTTGCTCCCCTTGAACTATACTGTTGGTAGATACAAAGGCGGTTCTGATAGGAGTACCTTGCATATATTGGGCTGCTTTATAATACCAAGCAGAAACGTAATCCAGTTTACTAACATTTTTAGTGTTTTTTCCGAAAGTATTTAGTAATTCTTCTTTTTGAATTTTATTTTGTTCTTTCTTTCCAAGAAAAGGGGGGTTACCTAATATAAAAGATAACTCTTCTTTGGCAACTACGTCTTCCCAATTAATTCTTAGTGCATTCCCTTCTTCAGGACCATAATGAATACTTGCTATATCTTTTAATGGCAATCGGTTGAATGGGATACCAAAATGATCAGCTACAAGATTATTCATTTGGTGATCCATAAGCCACATTCCTACTTGTGCAATTTGCCCTGGGAATTCTTCATATTCAATTCCATAGAATTGATTTACATTTACTTGAATATATTCTTCTAATATATTTATCATCACCAGTTGGCCACTTTTATCAATTTTCATTTTTAAAACTTCTAGTTCCAATAGACGTAGTTCTCTATATGTTACAATGAGAAAGTTTCCACAACCACATGCTGGGTCAAGAAATTTCAGTCTGGATAGCTTTTTATGAAAATAATCTAGTTGTCTCTCGTTGCTTTTAACTCGTTCGAATTCTGCATATAAATCATCTAGAAATAATGGTTTGATAACCCTTAAAATATTGCTTTCAGAAGTATAATGCGCACCTAGTTCTCGTCGTTCTTTTTTATTCATTACTCCTTGGAACATAGAACCGAAAATAGAAGGTGAAATCCCACCCCAATAAAATCCGCAACAGTCTAATAAAATCTTTCTAGCTTTACTATTAAAAGAAGCCGGACGGAGTGTTTCTTTAAATAAACCTCCATTAATATATTCAAATGAACGTACATCCTCTGGGAGTAAATTTGAACGATTTTCTTTTGGGGTATTCAGAACATCAAATAGTGTAGCTAGGCGACCAGATAAATCAGAACCATCAATTGCAGATTCTAATATGTACTGATGAAACTGATTTTTGTGGAATATCCCTGTATCATCGGCGAATAAGCAGAATAATAATCGGACTAGATATACTTCAAGTTCATGTCCAGTATATTTATTTTCCTTCAATATGTCGTGTAATGCAGACATCTTATATGCAGCTTTGACATTGAGTTCCTTATCTACGAAGAAATCTAATTTTGTTGCTTGTTCAGTTAAAATCGAAAGTTTCTTAATATGCTTCGAAAGATCTTTTACTTTGAAGTTCCATTGTTGGTTAGTGGTTTGTCTATAAAGACGAATGTTTTCAAAATCACAAACCATAATATATTCGGGTAAATCTTCATCGTTAGCAATAGAAAAGGCATAGGATCTTGCTTGGTCAAAGGCTTTTTCTAAACTTTTTCCTCGAGATTTCATTTCGATAAGTATACGGCCCTTCCATAACATATCTATATAGCCATTTCTTCTTTCACCTTGAGTTACCTTGAATTCAAATGTGCCAATCCGCTTTGAATCAACTCCAAAACAAGCTAAAAGTTCATGTACAAATAATTGAGCATCTGCTTCTTCTCTGCTAGCACCTTTCCATCTTTTAGAAAATGCGAGTGCATTTATTTTGATATCATCCCAACCTAACAATTAAATCCCCTCCATTCATCTAATATCGGTTTTATTTAATTTTATAACATACCCTAGAGATAAGATATGGTGTAAAAATTATTATCTTTGTATAATCCAAAGCATATCGGTTTAGCTGACGATTGTGTAATTTCATTAAATAGAGAAAATGAAATTATTTCTATAAAATCCTAATATTTTTATTGGAAAAGGTTACAACAATGACTTTAAATGCTTATGTAAAACAAAATAAGCATAATATGAAAAAGAAAATACTTAAAGAGCTTTAATGTTATTTGGAATAACAGACAATTTATGGTTATGTATTTGACTTTCAGACAAATTATAGTTTTAATTTTGTTTGATTTAGTTAGTTGCATTATTAATAAAACGATTATTATGGACAGTTTATGATTAAATCAGTGGCCATTTTATAGTTGAACTTACAATAATAAAATAAATTCCCTCTTTTTATTCTCCTAATACTCCTATAGAGCCAAATGCGTCAACTACTAAAGAATAAGCACCTTACTAATGAATATCCTCTCCCAATAGAACTATCCTAATAATTTTGATTCCTAACAATTAAAATAATTCCTTTATATCATAGGAAAAATCCATTTTTCTAACGAGATATACGCTGGATTTCTTATGGTTACCAGATAGTGGATTTTATAATTTAAAATATCTGCCGATAACTATTTAGAGAAAACTCTTATCCGTTCAACGTACAAGAGAGTGGTCAACATTACTAGATATAAGGGAGAGTTAGAAATGGATAACTCGATAGACAAATCGGAAAGTAAGAACGAGCCAAGGAATAAGAGGCGGAAGCTAAGAAAAATGCAATTCAAGCTTACCTTAGGCGCAAAAATAAATTTCATTGTATTAGGAATCATATTGCTTTTTTCCGTAATCGTAGGTGCTGTGGTAGTGCAACAAGTATCAAAAGGAGTTAAAACAGTATCAGTCGAGAAAGCAAAAGGAGATTTAGCTTCAGCTTACAGATTCATAGATACGAAGTATCCTGGAGATTGGAAAATCGACGGAGGAAAATTATATAAGGGTACTGTGGCAATGAACGGGAATTTCGACCTCGTTGATACTATTGGAAAAGATACCGGTGACACAGTTACATTATTCCAAGAAGACACCCGAGTTGCTACGAATGTGCTGAATAATGGAGAACGGGCTATTGGAACGAAAATTTCAGAAGAAGTGAAAGATGTCGTTTTAATACAAGGTAAAAATTATAGAGGTGAAGCTAAAGTGGTTGGTAGTATATTACAGACTGCTTATATGCCACTATTAGATGGAAATGGACAAGCAATCGGAGTTTTGTATGTAGGAGTATCACAAGAAATTGTTGACTCAACACTGTCATCCTTCTTCAAGATCTTCATCATAGTCTTAATCGGAATCATTGTATTATCTGGAATACTTACAATCTGGTTTACACAGAGACTTAAGAAAAGATTAACGAATGTTTCACATGTATTAGAATTAGCAGGCAAGGGAGATTTCAGATCTGTGTTAAAAGACAATGGAACAGATGAAATCAGTGTATTATCAAATCATTTTAATCTCATGAGTAATAATCTTAAAACCATGATTCAAAAAGTTTTGCGGACTTCCGAGCTAGTTGCCTCCTCATCAGAACAACTAACAGCTGGTACGGAACAAACAAGTAAGGCTACTGAACAGATTACGGAGTCTATACAAGAAGTAGCTAGTGGAGCAGAAAGTCAAACGATTTCAATAGAAGAGACTGGCGAGGCGATGGAAGAAGTTTCACAGGGTATTCAGACCATGGCCAATAATTCTGCCGAAATTGCCCTTGCAGGCTCTCATGCCTCTGAAAAGGCTTATGATGGTGAAGGGTTTGTTAATAAAACTGTGAATCAAATGAAAGCTATTCATACTTCTGTTCATGAAAGCGGCGAGGTAATTAAATTGCTAGGCAAGAGGTCTAAAGAAATCGGTGACATCACAAAGGCAATTACAGAGATTGCGAATCAAACGAATTTACTTGCATTAAACGCAGCAATTGAAGCGGCAAGAGCGGGTGAACAAGGTAAGGGGTTTGCAGTAGTGGCAGACGAAGTGCGTAAGTTAGCGGAACAATCACAGAAATCAGCTATCCAAATTTCGGAATTAATTATTGAAATTCAAGGAGATATGGAACGGTCTAATTTTTCTATTAATCAAGTAAAAACAGATGTAAATGAAGGACTTGAAATTGTTAGACAGACTGAAGAAAGCTTTAGTGATATTCGTCTCGCATTGGATAAATCGGGTAAACTTGTCCAACAAATGGCATTCATATCTGAAATCATTTCTGCAGGCGCCCATGAGGTTTCCTTAACAGTTGCTGATATCACGAACATTTCAAAAGAAACATCTATGCATTCTCAAAATGTTGCTTCAGCGACAGAGGAACAATTAGCCTTTATGCAAGAAATCACTTCATCAGCCAATGCACTTACCACTATGGCAGGCAACCTTCAAGAACTAGTGGACCAATTCAAAGTGTAAATATAAAAAAAGCATCAAGTTATAATGAACTTACCTGTACCCCAATTGTATCTAACAAATGGGGTGCAGTTTTTCTGAGGATAAATCTTACAAAAAAATAAAAGTGTTAAAACGTCAATTGAGTGCGCAAACAGGGGACATACGCTTTTGATCTTTCCTTCACCGAGAGAATATTAAATGACTTTTGATGTTAAAAAAAATATAGAGTGGCCGATAAAATATATATAGGTAAAAGGAAATGGAACATTATACTCATTTCAGGACGGATTTATATTTCATCTACTTAAAAGGTGGGGTTCATCATGACTAAGAAGTACGATATTAATATCAATTCAAGCAAAAAGGTAATAGAGATGTTTGTAGGTGGTTCATTTACACCAGCCGACGCACAGGCATTCACGAACGATTATCACAAAATGGTAGGGTCAATCGACGCATCTGTTTACACATTGGAAATTGATTGTACGACAATGAATGTCGTTACATCGCAAATGATTCCTGAATTAGAAGGTTCTTATAAACTATATAAACAGTCCGGATTCAAAAAAATCATCTTCAAAATTAAAGATAGTACAATCTTGAAAATGCAATTGGCACGTTTAGCGCGAAATACGGGTCTTTCACAAGTAGAAGTAGTGAAAATATAAAAGATGCTCGTCCTAAAAAAATCTTTGCTTTTAAAAGAGATAAGAAACTTCACAGGTTCTAAATGTCATAAAATATAAAGGGGAAACTCAACACGATATGTCTTACATCAGAATTAAGAACGTCGCAATCTATCACCCGGAAAAATCCGTAAGTAATGATTTTTACCTAAAACATTTCCAAGAGAAAAAAGGAAAAAACATTCAAAACTTTTTAAATGTTATGGGAAGAAAAGAACGGTATTTGATTGATAATGATGAAGAAAATGGCTTAACGATGGGAATTGAAGCAGCTAGACGGGTGCTTCAAAAAGCTAACTTGTCAGGAAAAGATATGGATATGATTGTATTTAGCACCCAGATTCCTGAAACCACTTATCCAACTAATGCAGTGCTTGTCCATCAAGCAATAGAGGCAAATAATCATACGATTGTTTTAGATTCCAATGCAAACTGCGCTGGTATGTCAGTGGCAGTAGATCAAGCTAGTCGATATATGTTATCCAATCCTTATGTTAAAAAAGCATTAATCGTGGGTTCAGATTACAATTCATTATTGAGTAGCCCGGATGATGAAATTACATATGCTAATTATGGAGATGCGGCTGCGGCAGTGATTCTAGAAAAAACAGAAGAAAATACTGGTTTTATTGATTCCATTTATTATACGGATCCGATGCATCAAGAATTCATTAACTATCCGGCAAACGGATTGTCAAAGACACTAAAAGGCACGGGCAACGGAAGATATATAAAATGGCTTCCTTTTGATGCTTCAGATTCTCTACCGCCTACATATAATATGATCAATCAGATTCTAGAAAGAAATAACTTGAAGGTAAGCGATATTAAATCCTATTGTTTCTCTCAATTCGCTTTAGGGAACATCCTTAAGATTCAAGAAAATCTGAAAATCGAGGATAAGCAAATTACCTACGTGGGAGATCGCTTTGGATACACAGGTACAAGTAGTCCTTTCATTGCGTTTCATGAAGCAATAGAAACGGACCAGATTCAACGCGGTGACTATGTCTTGTTCTGGACTGTTGGTGCAGGTTTTGAATTGATTGCTATATTATTTAAGTATTGAACCACGCGCATTTTCATTATGAAGAAGTCTTGTAAACATATATTTTAAATCATATATCGGTTGAAAACCAATGCTTAAATTGTCGTAGACAGTTTAGGCATTTTTATATTTAAGAAGGAAATCACGATCTTGCAGGGAATAAGGACTAAAGCATAGAATCGAAGGCGGGTACATTTTAAAAAACGGGGGAATATAAATGGAAATAGACGTAATCGTTGTCGGAGCTGGTCTTGCAGGGTTAGTGGCCACGGCGGAGCTAGCTGATGCAGGAAAGCGGGTCTACTTTTGGATCAAGAGCCTGAAGCGTCTATGGGTGGGCAGGCATGGTGGTCTTTTGGTGGTTTATTCCTTGTGGATTCACCTGAGCAGCGTAGGCTTGGAATCAGGGACTCTAAGGAACTTGCTTGGCAGGACTGGCTGGGGACCGCTGGTTTTGATAGGGAAGAGGACGAAGATTATTGGGGCAAGAAATGGGCGGAGGCGTATGTCGAGTTCGCTGCCGGGGAAAAAAGGGAATGGTTATCTGCCCAGGGTATACGCTTTTTTCCGGTAGTCGGATGGGCTGAGCGTGGTGGCTATCTGGCTGAAGGCCATGGCAATTCGGTTCCGCGGTTTCATATCGTATGGGGGACAGGGCCTGGCATCGTTAAACCGTTTGAAGAGAGAGTTCGCAGGGCAATGGAAAAGGGGCTTGTCGACTATCGACCCCGCCATCGGGTCAATGAATTGATGACGGAAAATGACGCGGTAATCGGGGTGGGAGGATCGATACTCGTTCCAAGCTCGGCAGGCCGAGGTGAGGCGAGTTCCCGGGAAGTGGTCGGGGATTTTACATTTCATTCGAAGGCTGTTCTTGTCACAAGCGGTGGAATTGGTGCCAATCATGATTTGATTAGAAGAAACTGGCCTGCCCGACTTGGGAAAGCGCCGAAGACGATGATTTCCGGTGTACCGGAGCATGTGGACGGAAGGATGCTGGCCATCACGGAAAAAGCGGGTGGGAGGATTGTCAACCGCGACCGGATGTGGCACTATACGGAAGGAATCAAAAACTGGGACCCGGTTTGGGATAAGCATGGGATTCGCATTCTCCCAGGTCCGTCGTCGCTTTGGCTGGATGCAAAAGGACGACGATTTCCAGCCCCGAATTTTCCTGGGTTTGATACGCTGGGGACGCTTGAGGCGATCCAGAAGACCGGATATGATTATTCCTGGTTCATCTTGACGCAGAAAATCATTGAAAAAGAGTTTGCGTTGTCAGGTTCTGAACAAAACCCCGATTTGACGGGGAAGAGCATTCGAAAGGTTCTATCTCGTGTACTGCCCGGTGCTCCAGCTCCCGTACAAGCTTTTATGGATATGGGAGAGGACTTTGTCATTGCAGGTACAGTATCGGAACTAGTAGACGGGATGAATAAGATTACTGGGGAGAACTTACTGAGTGCTGAAGAGATTGAAAGGCAAATTTTAGCGAGGGACCGGGAGATTGACAACAGATTCACGAAAGACCTGCAAATCACGGCCATGCGGGGGGCACGAAATTATATCGGTGACCGATTTGTGAGAGTGGCTTCTCCCCATAAAATCCTGGACCCAAAAAAGGGCCCGCTAATTGCTGTACGGTTACATATAGTCAGTAGAAAGACGCTGGGAGGATTGCAGACGGATTTATCTGGTCGAGTCCTTAACGCAATAGGAAAGCCAGTGCCAGGACTTTATGCAGCAGGCGAAGTATCCGGATTTGGAGGTGGCGGTGTCCACGGTTATCGCTCCATGGAAGGGACATTTCTGGGTGGGTGCCTATTCTCGGGGCGACAGGCTGGACGTGCGATTGCAGATAATATAGATTGATGGACTTGCCTGGGCGCTGGTCCTTTTTTTGTCGAAAAATCGATATAATATGCAATTGCGAAGATAAAATCCTGTTTGTGAAGATAAATATTCGGAAAGCGAAGATAAAGTACTTACTTTGGTAGATATAACTATTTTCACAATTAGAATCCAAAGTTTGAAGATAAAACGTCAAAGGACGGACTGTAATATCAGCAAGTCCTTAATGAAATTTATCTGATATAGTCGAAAAATCGATATATCAGATAAATGGGAAGATAAAAGAGCATTTTCTGAAGATAAAATCCTATTTGTGAAGATAAATATTCGGAAAGCGAAGATAAAACTCATTCGGAGGATATAAATCGAGAGTTTAAAGGAATATCACGTTCTGCCATAGAATTTATGGAGAGAATAACAAGATTGGAGTGATCAAATGATTATAAGGGAACGTAAAATCCCGCTTTCTATCCTGAAATTACAGGCTTTGTTGCGCAGGCTTCCACCAGCCCATCCGAAAATCCCCTTTATTATGAGTGAACTTAGTAAAAAGGAAGCTGGCTATAGGGGAGAGTGCGCTATCGATTTTCCTTTGAGTTTTCTTGAAACGAAGGAGTATTTCATATTCCATGATATCAGGTTACAGGATCAAACTCGTTTTTTCCAAATTGATACGTTATTACTATCCAGAAAATTCATCCTCGTCATCGAAGTGAAGAATATAGCAGGTTCCCTCTATTTCGATTCCACTTTTAATCAGCTCATACGGACGAAAGACGGAAAAGAGATGGGGTTTCCAGATCCCCTGATTCAAATTGAGCGTCATGAATCACAATTGAAGAGTTGGCTTATGAAACATGGGCTGACAGAACCCCCAATTTACTCTCTGGTCGTAATTAGTAATCCTCAAACAATTATCCGCACGAATCCTGAAAACCGCAATCTTCATTACAAAGTCATCCATCGTGATACCCTACCTTTTAAAATCCACCAAATCGAAAAATCCATCAACCAACCAAGTCTCAGTGATAAAGAATTGAAAAAAATCATCAAGATCATCAATAAGCATCATATTGAAGCGGATGCTTCCGTTCTCGAACGGTTCAATCTTTCCATGGAGGACCTTATAAGAGGAGTCATCTGCGAGAAGTGTTTGATGTCTCCATTATTGAAGCAGCGTAGGGAATGGAAATGCTCCAGGTGTGAGCACGAGAGTAAAGACGGACATATCCGAGCGTTAAAAGATTATTACTTCCTACTCGGTCCCACGATAACGAATCGACAATTAAGGGAGTTTTTACGTATTTCATCTTCTGCTAGCGCGACGAGAATTTTGCGTTCCATGAATCTTGTCAGTGAGGGGATGAATAAGGGGAAAGTGTATAGGTTGCCTTTCGAATATGAAAAAGAGGCTGACTCCAATTGAGCCAGCCTCTACCTATTAGGATTGATTAACTAAGTCTTCCGCTAATGATGCGAAAGTTTCACCAATGTAGGATTCTTCATCAAAAACGTTGGCGTCGTTGTTTTCTTTACGGTTCGAGAATGGGATGGTCGCGATCACTTCTGTTCCAAGACGTTTCGCAAGCATTTCTCCGCCGCCTTTTCCGAACAGGTAGTTCTTCGATCCATCTTGTTCTTCAAAGTAAGCCATGTTTTCGATTATACCGACGATTTCATGTTTCGTATGCTTGGCCATTGCACCTGCTCTTGACGCAACAAAAGAGGCGACATTATGTGGTGTAGTTACGATGATTTCTTTACCTTGTGGAATCATGGCAGCGACATCAATCGCTACGTCACCTGTACCAGGAGGTAAGTCAAGCAACATGTAATCTAATTCTCCCCAGTGCGTGTTCACAAGGAAGTTTTTGATCCACTTGTTCAGCATTGGTCCGCGCCACATTACAGGGTTATCATCGGCTGCAAAGAAGCCCATCGACATGACTTTCACACCATGGCTCTCAACCGGGATGACAGTTTGGTCGATCATCGTCGGCTTTTGGGTGATGCCCATCATTGCAGGAACGCTGAATCCGTAAATGTCAGCATCCAGAATACCGACGCGCTTGCCTAGACGTGCTAGTGCAACCGCAAGATTGATTGTCACGGTAGATTTACCGACGCCGCCTTTACCACTTGTGATGGCAATGAACTTCACGCCTGAATCAGGAGCAAGCATCTTTGGCATACCGGTTTCGGTCGTCGCATTGCCTTTTAATACTTTCGTCAATGTTTCCCGTTCTTCTTTGGTCATTGAACCAAATTTCAAGGATACACTTAAAGCACCGATTTTTCTTAAAGAGCTCTCGATATCATCTTGAATCTTAGCTTTTAGTGGACATCCTTGAATGGTAAGGACTACTTCTAGTGAAACATGTCCCTCCATGATTTTAATGTTTCGAACCATATTCAGTTCAACGATACTTCTATTCAATTCCGGATCTTGAACGTGTTTTAAGGCATCTATGACGTTTTCTTTTGTTAGCATTTCATCCGTCCTTTATAGTTATTATTTTAAAAAAGACTCAAAAGAGGCTGATGCCTCTTCTAAGCCTTCATTCTATTTATTGTTTACATTCGACTTGGGGATAGTCTGTTTAAATTATTGTTACTATTTTAGTTCTTTACCCATTCCTTTTAAGAAATGGACGCCGAAACCAATTGCTCGATTAATGTCGGGGTCGTTCAATACTTTTACTAAACTCATCACACCGATTTTTTTATCGGTCTCAATGAATTTGCTACCTTCATCGATGCCGGCAAGTGCGCTGCTAAGAAGCTTTGTCACTTGGTCGGTATCAGCCTTCATCAAGGCTCCAGTTGCACCCATAAGCGTATTGATTAAGTTGGTTACGGGTTCTCTGGTTACTTGTCCAAGAGCGACTTTTGCTATTTGTTCTTTTCCTCTAAGCATAGAAGTGGCGGCATCAAGCACGCCAGAGTCGTTCAGCTCACCGAGGATGTTAAACAGACTGTTTAACACCTCTTCATTATCGGTGACTAGCATTTTTAGTTCTTCGATTTTCTGTAACTTGATATCTTCCTCTGTTATAGGATTATGGATTTCCGTGATAGGAGCTGCCATGATCTTTACCCTCCTTATTATTTATCAGTTAAGTGTACATAACCCGGACGTGCCCACTTACGTTGAACCTCAACACCATTTTGAGGATGACGTTTTTTATTACGTGGGTTAGATCCCGGCAATGGAATTTCTCCGCTTTCTTTAAGCACTTCCATACGTACCTTTGTTTGTTTATAAGCAGGTGTACTTGTACGTTGATCATATATAGGACCAGTCAGGAAGTTGATGGCTGAATCCTTGTCGACTGAATTCATCGGAAGGAATAGTTCATTTTTCTTCACTCGGTCTGTAATAAGCACTCTTAATTTGACGGCACCATATGGTGATACCAATCGAACTAATCCGCCATCACTCACTTGACGTTCCTTGGCTAACTCCGGAGAAACTTCAACGAAAATGTCAGGAACTTTAGATTGAATTCCGTTTGATTTATTCGTCATATTTCCTTCATGGAAATGTTCAAGCATACGTCCATTATTGATATGAAGATCGAATTCTTCAGGGAATTTATGTGGTTCTACCCAGTCAGCTATGGCAAAGCGAGCTTTTTTATCAGGGAAGTTGAAGCCATCCGTATAAAGAAGCGGTGTGCTTGATCCATCATGACTTCCCCATAGGAAGCTGTTCCAGCCTTCAAGTACTTCGTAATTGGCTTGGCTGAAAATAGGTGACAGGCTTGCCATTTCATCATAGATGTCACTAGGATGAGTGTAATTCCAATTTGCACCTAAGCGGTTAGCGATTTCTTGGGTGATTTCCCAGTCCGCTCTAGAATCTCCCAAAGTAGGAAGTGCTTTATATAGACGTTGGACACGGCGCTCTGTATTCGTGAATGTTCCATCCTTTTCAAGAGAAGGAGCTCCCGGTAATACTACGTCTGCATATTGGGCTGTTCTAGAAAGGAAGATATCTTGAACAACAAAGAAGTCTAGGCTTGATAATACTTTATCCACATGGTTTGCATCAGAATCAACAAGTGCCATATCTTCACCGACAAGGTACATCGCTTTCATGTCGCCTTTTTCAATGGCTTCCAGCATTTCAATATTGTGCATACCTGGTTTGTTGTCAATTTTGACACCATATGCTTCTTCGAATTTAGCACGGGCAACATCATCCGTAACACGTTGGTATCCTGGTAGGAAGTTCGGTAGAGTTCCCATATCACAAGCACCTTGAACGTTATTATGGCCACGAAGCGGATAAGCTCCAGCCCCTGGACGACGGTAGTTACCTGTAGCCAATAGAAGGTTAGAGATGGCAGCCGACGTATCGGAAGCACCAGTGTTTTGTGTAACACCCATTCCCCAAAGAATACAAGTACCATCTGCATCGCGAATCGCTTCTGCAATTTGGATCAATGTTTCTTTTGAAATTCCTGTGTTTAACTCTGCATAATCAAGGGTATATTTTTCTAGTATCTCTTTATAATCGTCAAAGAAGTGAACATTTTCATCGATGAATTCTTGATCATGCCAGCCTTGGTCGATCATATATTTAGTAACGGCCATCAACCAAACTTGGTCAGTACCTTGTTTTGGACTGATATGGATGTCAGAACGCTCAGCCATTTCGTTTTTACGTACATCGGCAACGATCAGTTTTTGTCCGTGTAGCTTATGTGCACGTTTTACGCGTGTGGCTAGAACAGGATGTCCTTCGGCTGGATTTGCACCGACGATGATGACAAGTCCTGCTGCAGCGATATCTTTAATCGTACCAGCATCTCCACCCATACCGACTGTGCGGAATAATCCGTCTGTCGCAGGAGATTGACAATAACGAGAACAGTTGTCGACGTTATTCGTTTCGAACATTTGACGTGCTAATTTCTGAATCACATAGTTTTCTTCATTCGTGATTTTAGATGAAGAAATGAATCCTACGGAATTGCCACCGTATTGTTGTTTGATTGAACCAAGTCTTGATGCAACCAAGTCAAGGGCTTCATCCCAGCTTGATTCAACGAATCTACCATTTTTACGGATCAATGGTTTAGTGATACGTTTTTCAGAGTTTACGAAATCCCAACCAAATTTCCCTTTAACGCAAGTGGAAATCGCATTAACTGGTCCTTCATGCGTAGGTTGAACTTTAAGGATTTTGCGCCCTTTTGTCCAAACTTCGAATGAACAGCCGACACCACAGAACGTACAAACCGTTTTCGTTTTCTTCGTACGTGTATCACGCATAGCTGCTTCTATATCAGAAACAGGGAAAATTACGCTGAAATCAGGCTCGACATCTTTAACTAGGTCGATCATTGGTTCCATAATATCTTCTTTCATGGCTGTCATGAAGCCAGCCTCTCCAAGCATGGATTTCTCCATTAACGCATTACATGGACAGATAGTTACACATTGTCCGCAACCCACACATGATGAATTATTGATTTCAGTTCCTTCATCCCAAATAACACGTGGACGTTCTGCTTCCCAATCGATGGATAGCGTTTCATTAACCTGTAGATTTTGACAAACCTCTACGCATTGTCCGCAAGCGATACATTGGTTCGCATCATAGCGGTAGAATGGATGGGACATGTCCACAGCCAAATCCGGTGTAGTTTTAGGCGTAAAGTCTTGGTGCGGGATTTCCATTAATTCTACAGTGTTGTGCAGTTTACAGTTGCCGTTATTATTGTCACAAACTGTGCAATATAATAGGTGATTCTCAAGAAGACGATCCATCGCTTCATTTTGTGCTGCTTTTGCACTTGTTGAATCCAATGAGATATCCATGCTGCTATCGACTTTTGTCGAGCATGATCTAACAAGTTTCCCATTCACTTCCACGATACACGTATCGCATGTTTGAATCGGGTCCACTTCAGGAACATAACAAACCTGTGGATGGGCTATCTTATTTTCATTGATAACTTCCAAGATTGTCGATCCAGTTTTTGCTTTATAATCCAAGCCATTGATTTTAATAGTAATTGAATCGCTCATAATTTTTCCCCCTCTTATTACCAAAAAACACGAAAAAAACCACCATGATTACACCTCTGTCTCTGAACAGTGATGTAAGTCATGGTGGAAAAGTTTAAAAGCAAATCTTGCCAATATACCAATCCAAACCATTATATAAATGATGGATAAAAGATAGAAACATAACAAATCTTATTATGTGACCAACTTTCACAAAGGTATTATACCTTTAATTATAAAAAGAAACAATCAGTATGAGAAAAGTAGTTATTTTCAATAAACTTTTTTTTTTAATCTTATTGCTTTATGATAAGGAAATACTAGATGAAATATCATATGTTAGGAGCGAAATCAAGATGTCAAAAGTAATCCATGAATTCAATGATATGATTCGAAAGCTCCGAAAAGAACTATTCGGAAAAGGGCCAGAGCGTATTCATACGGTTTTTGTAGATAATATGGCTGTTTCCACGCTATATGGGAATTTGACTCCGACGGAAATATTCATTTCGAGTACGGAAGAGGGCAAAGACATGGTTCATTCAGCTAGGACAAAAATGATTCAGGATCTTTATTCAGTTGCTCCTCCAGAGGGAATGGAAGAGTTGGTCGGTGCGAACCTGGTTCATTTGTTTTCTGATATTAAAGTGAAGGAAAATATAGCCATTTCTGTGTTTGTATTTGACCAGGACATAGCAGGAAAACTAAAATCGAACTGATATCATTCTACTGTTTTTTATAAAAGGCAGAAAGTTCGCGTAGATAATGAGGAGTGAAGGCATGAAGGAGATAGAGAAAAAACGGGAGATCATCCGCATTAGCAAAGGGGAAGTCCAGCAAACGGAAGACACGGTTGTGACGGAATTTCCCGTCACGGTGAAGATCAATGGGCAAGAATTCGTGACGATGGTGTGTACACCCGAGTACATCGAAGATATGGTCATCGGTTATTTAGCCTCGGAAGGGATTATCCGGAAATATGAGGAAATCAAGGAAATTTGGTTTCAGGAAAAAGAAGGATATGTTCACGTCAAAACGGATAAGCTAAATCCTTATTACCAAGAGTTTCAAAATAAACGCTATATTACTTCATGCTGTGGAGGAAGTAGACAAGGTTTCGTCTTTGTAAACGATGCCCTGACTGCCAAGAAGATGGAGAATATGACAGTAAGGCTAACGCCGGAAGATTGCTTCCGCTTAATGAAAGACCTGCAACAGTCCGCGGTGACGTTCCAGCAAACCGGCGGTGTCCATAATGCGGCATTGTGTGATGTGAATGGGCTTGTATTAAGCCGAATGGATATCGGGCGTCATAATGCATTGGATAAGATCTATGGGTATTGCTTGAAGAATGGGATATCTTTAGAAGGAAAAGCGATTGTATTCAGTGGACGCATCTCATCGGAGATACTGTTGAAGGTGGCGAAGATTGGTTGCGAATTGATTCTTTCAAAATCCGCGCCAACTGAATTGGCATTGGAGCTGGCAGAGGGATTGGGCATTACAACAGTCGGGTTTATCCGTAATGATTCCATGAATATTTATACCTGCCCTGATCGGATTCAACTAAATGAATAGAAGTTATTAGACCCGAGTGGATGGCTGATCCCTCGGGTTTTATTTTGACGTCTTTTAGCTGCAAATGAAAAATCAGTTGATAATAAAATGAAACTTGAAAGTTGTCATACCTGTTTGTAATGAATAACTAAGGGGTATATCAATTATCGTTAATACAACAAAATATGCATGATTAATGCGAGAGTTTCATTTAAAAAATACACATTATAAGTAGGGACTATTATTAAAGTGGTGATAATCGCTTTAAAATATCTATGCTTTTTCACCTTTTTAGAGGAAATCGTACAAAATATTAGAAGATAGGAGGATTCTATGTCATTTTTAATCACTTTGCTCGGCTTATTAGTTTCCACAATAGTCGCTACAATCTTAAATGCTAAATGGCCTCGTATTCCGCTCCCGATATATCAGATAGCCATGGGGGCAGTCATTTCATTTTTACCGCTCCACTTATCATTAGACTTTCATTCTGAATTATTTATGATTTGTATTATTGCTCCCCTCCTATTTACAGAAGGAAAAAACACATCTCGGAAAGAAATGCTTGAGTTGCGTAAGCCGATTCTGTTATTGGCATTTGGGTTAGTATTCGTGACTGTTTTTGCAGGTGGCTTTTTTATCCACTGGTTAATTCCAGATATGCCTTTGGCTGTGGCTTTTGCCTTAGCAGCGACCATTACCCCAACGGATGCAGTAGCGGTACAATCCATTACAAAAGGCTTGAAATTGCCCGGAAACATGATGCCCATCCTTGAAGGAGAATCGCTTTTCAATGATGCAGCCGGAATCGTTGCTTTTAAAGTGGCTTTGGCAGCTGCATTGACGGGCGTCTTTTCTATAAAAGATGCTTCGCTTAATTTTTTATTTGTGTCTTTAGGTGGGATTATTATAGGTCTCCTTCTGGGCTATTTAATCGTTAAATTGCGATTGTTCCTACGGGTTCATGGACTAGAGGAAATTCCTATGTCCATTGTTATTGAGCTGATTACACCATTTGTGATTTATATGGTTGCTGAAGAGTTCCATGTTTCTGGAATCTTAGCAGTGGTTACCGCAGGAGTCATACATGGCATTGAGCGGGATCGCCTTCAGAGTTCCACAACCAAGTTGCAAATTATATCTACGAATACATGGTCTGTATTAGGTTATCTTTTGAATGGTCTTGTATTTACTTTATTAGGATTCATGATACCGAGTGTTTATCAGGAAATTGAGTCCAACTTAAATAGGGGAACTCTTTTTGGAATTAGCGTCTTGATTGTACTTTTATTATTGGTGATCCGTTTTATTTGGGTATACATTCTTCATGATACTTTCACGAAAAACAGAGTGAATCCATTGGAACAATTTATTATGTCCAGGGTTCATCCTGAAGATAATAACGTTGTGGATGATAAGAATGTGTCAAAATCGCGATATGCCCTTTTGGCATCAGTTTGTGGCATACATGGTACCATAACTTTAGCTACCGCTTTATCCATACCAACTTTAATGCCGGATGACACGGCGTTCCCGATGCGTAATACAGTCTTATTTATCGCGGCCTGTGTAATTTTGCTAAGCGTCTTTTTGGCTACATTTCTTTTACCGATATTAATAAGGAAACCGACTGAATCTGAGGATGAACGTCTTACTACTGAAGAAGCTTATAAAATTGTGTTAAATAAGACAATCCAACTGCTGAGTAAAGAGGCAACCATGGATAATCAGAAAGCGATTCATCAAGTAATGGAAGATTTAAATGAACAATTGATAGATTTGGAACGTGGAATAACGAAAAGGCCGGATAATAAGACCATACAGGATTTGATGAAGCTAGGGACCAGCAAGGAAATGGAAGTCGTTTTTGGGTTAGTTCAAAAAGGGGCTATCTCCGAAACAACTTTTGAGCTTTATAAGGTGTATGTTTCAAGAACGTTAAACTATATGCAAAAATCACCTCTGAAAAGAGCGTGGATTAATTGGAAGACCCTCTTTATCAAAAACAAGATCAATGTCAAATGGGATAAAAAGTGGGAAAACAAATTAGAGAACTCTATTAATAAAAATGCGGACCTGATCCGGGAGTTCCGTAAAGCACAAAAAGAGGCACAAAAAGAAGCGATGATGGTAATCAAACAACAAACTACTCCAGAAAACCGTCATGAAGTCATGCTGGTCATTCAAAGATATAATCATTATTTGAATCCATTCGGAACACTAAGTGAAAAAGAAGTAAATCGTTTCGAAGAGATGGTCAGTCGTTTTCAATTGAATGCGATGCAGATCGAACGTGATATCATTCAGCAAATGGTTGAAGAGGATCAAATATCCACTAAAACAGCAACGGAGCTTAGACAAAACTTGGTTTATGATGAAATGCTCATGATCCAAAGTCAGTAAATTGATGATTCCCAGTATGTGTTTCGGCCGTTCGAGGTGAATCTGCTTTTTTCTGGAATATCAGGTAGGTTCTTGTCATTTCCATCATTTCATGCGTAAAACAAGAAAAAAAGGAAATAATAGGGTGGTTAAATGCGACTGTAAGACGGGTATATGACAGATGTCATATGAGTTCATTGACGTTTATGACTACAGTAGGTTGAAGAATGTAACTATAATTGAAATATAGAAAAGAAAACATTCATCACTACTATATAGAAGTTGATTCATGCCATTGAATAGACGTTATTGAAACACTCCATATTTTTTACATTTTAAGGAGGAAACTATGAGTAAACACGATCAAAAGCAGTTAAGAAAAGAAGTTGCGCCTTTTGAAAAGTCGAATACGAAATCAAGCGTGAAGCAGATCATCAATACATTTCCACCATTTTTTCTACTCTGGTTCTTGGCTTACCAGAGTTTGAGCATTTCCTATTGGCTGACACTGGCATTCGCCATTCTTTCTTCAGGGTTCGTCATCAGGATTTTCATCATTTTCCATGATTGCTGTCATTCCTCTTTTTTCAAAAGCAAGAAAGCGAATAATATCCTAGGTACGATTAGTGGGATTGTCACTTTATTTCCTTATGAACAATGGAAGCACAGTCACTCGATTCACCATGCAACAAGTAGTAATCTGAACAAACGTGGCACAGGCGACATTTGGGTCATGACGGTTGATGAGTATGTTGCGGCTTCATTCTGGGGACGTCTTGCTTACCGTTTATACCGGAATCCGATTGTCATGTTTGGATTAGGACCTTTTTATCTATTCCTCGTTACCAATCGTTTGAATGTTAAGGGAGCAAGAAAAAAAGAACGGATGAATACGTATCTTACAAACGCGGCTATCGTGTTGATATACGGCCTATTATGTTTGGCAATCGGTTGGCAGGCATTCCTTATGATTCAATTACCGATCCTTTTTGTATCGGGTTCACTGGGCATCTGGTTGTTCTATGTTCAACATCAGTTCGAAGATTCTTATTTTGAAGAAGAATCTGATTGGGATTATGTGAAGGCAGCTATAGATGGAAGCTCTTATTATAAGCTTCCAAAGGTTTTACAATGGGTAACGGGTAACATCGGTTTCCACCATGTGCATCATTTAAGCCCTAGAGTGCCGAACTATAATCTGGAGAAAGTCCATGATTCGACGCTGCCCTTACAACAGGCTACGACGATCACGCTCGGCTCAAGTTTGAAATCTCTCCGTTTCCGCTTATATGATGGAGAAAATAAAACGTTTGTAAGCTTTAAAGAAATTAAGGAACGTTTGAATGCAACGAAAACTAAAGTTGAAATGACTTCTAAACGACCAAGTTTACAAGAAAAATAAATATCCCGTCAAAAAACCATTCAGTTTCGATTGAATGGTTTTTTGACAAAACTTCGTAGTATATACTAGAAGGAAAAGGAACAGAGGGACGCTATGCAAAGTTGGTATCATATTTTTCCGAAGAATACTGGATTAAGCCCGTATGTCTGGATTATTTTCTGTATTCTTCCTTTTTACTTCATTTTTAGATCATCCTCGATGTCCGAAATCATTTTCGGTATAATTATGATCATTTTATTTTTCATCTCCTACGGATTTTCGTTCGCCTCCAAGGGATGGGCCGTATATGTTTGGACAGGGATACAAATTGCCATTTCCATATCGATGACCATCTTTTTCGGTTTTATTTACTTTTCTCTTTTTCTAGCGTTCTTCGTAGGCAATGTTCAAAATAAGGTAGGCTTTTTTGTCTTATATTCGGTTCAACTATTGGCTACCATCGTGTCCGTCAATATTGGGTTCATCATGAAAGACCCCATTTTCTTTTCACAGTTTCCCTTTATGCTCATTTGTATAGTGGGCGTGATTCTACTCCCGTTCAATACGTATAATCGAAATAAGCGGGATAAGCTAGAAGAACAGCTCGAAGATGCCCACAAGCAAATTTCGGAACTTGGGAAGATGGAGGAACGTCAGCGTATCGCGCGTGATTTGCATGATACATTGGGGCAGAAGCTTTCACTGATTGGGTTGAAAAGTGACCTTGCTGGAAAGTTGATTGATTTGAATCCTGAGTCGGCTAAGAAAGAGATCAAGGATATACGTCAAACGGCGAGGACAGCGTTAAAAGAAGTGAGGGAAATGGTGTCGGAAATGCGTGGGGCTAAGCTTAGCGACGAAGTCATTCGGGTCAAGCAGATTTTGAAAGCTGCCCAAATAGGCTTTGAGTTGGATGGCTCTACGGATTTACGAGCAACACCCTTGTTTGTCGAAACGGTTTTGAGCATGTGCATGAAAGAAGCCGTGACCAATATCGTTAAGCATAGTAAGGCCACGCTATGTAAAATTTCCATTGAAGAATTGAAGACGGGCGTAATGATTAAAGTCGAAGATAATGGGGTGGGTCTTACTCAAACTTCGGATTTCTATAAAGGAAATGGACTTCAAGGTATGAAAGAAAGGCTGGAGTTTGTGAATGGAAGCCTGGACATAGAATCAAACAACGGGACCATCGTTTATATAAAGGTTCCGAATGCAATTAAAAATGAATAGGTGGGATTAACTTGATTCGAATCGTGATCGCTGAAGACCAGCGGATGTTACTCGGAGCGCTTGGGTCCATCCTCGACTTGGAAGAGGATATGGAGGTTGTCGGGAAGGCCAGCGATGGAGAAGAAGCCATGAATCTCATAAATCGATTGCAACCAGATATCTGTGTCACGGATATAGAGATGCCAGTGAAAACCGGACTGGATGTTGCGGAAGAGATTAAGAATAAAGGAATCCAATGTAAGGTCATCATTTTGACGACATTTGCCCGTCCCGGTTATTTTGAAAGAGCCAGAAAAGCTGAAGTGGGCGGCTATTTACTTAAAGATAGTCCAAGTGAAGAACTGGCCAATTCCATCCGTGTCATCATGGATGGAAGGCGCATCTACGCCCCAGAGCTTGTGGATATGGCCTTTGAAGAAGAGAACCCATTGACTGAACGAGAAACGCAAGTGCTTGGGCTGATAGCGGACGGAAAGAATACAAAGGAAATTGCCAACCAGCTTTTTCTTACCAATGGGACGGTCCGGAACTATATTTCGGTCATTCTCGATAAACTCGATGTCAGTAATCGTGTGGAAGCGATTGTTCGGTTCAAGGAAAAAGGCTGGTCTAAAGATTAAATAGGATGGGCCATATGGCTTATCCTATTTCTTATGAAATCAGCAACCACTACATAAAACAAATGGTTATGGTATATTGGTTTTTATTACATTAGATGAGTAAAGGGGGACGATTGGTATGGAAAAGGCAATATTTGCTGGTGGTTGTTTTTGGTGCATGGTTACACCATTCGATGAACTGCCAGGCATAGAAGGCATCATCTCTGGTTATTCAGGTGGACAGGTTGAAAACCCTACCTATGAGGAGTTGAAAACGGGGACGACGGGGCATTATGAAGTTGTTGAAATTACGTTCGACCCTCAAGTTTTTGCTTATGAGAGATTGCTTGAATTATATTGGCAGCAAATTGACCCAACCGATGATGGAGGACAATTCCATGACAGAGGAAGCCAATATCGGACGGCCATTTTCTATCATAATGAGACACAGCACCAATTAGCTCTTGAATCCAAAGAGCGACTAAGTGCAAGCGGAAAATTCAAGAAACCGATCGTTACGGAAATCCTTCCGACCCAAACTTTTTATCCTGCTGAGGAATATCATCAGGATTATCACAAGAAAAACGAAAAACATTATAAAGAGGACCGTGAGAAATCTGGCCGTGACGAATTTATCAGTCAGAATTGGACGGGTAAATAATTCATCTCGATTCCCAAACCTCTTGTTTCAATATGAAAGCAGCCCTCTTCTAGAAAGATGGCTGTTTTCTTTTTAATTTTTTCAATGGGAATCGTCCATTTCTCATGATATTTTCATATTTCTTCAGTACACTAAGATTTAGGTGGTGTTGAATGATGGATAAACGAATTTTGATCATAGAAGATGAAGAGAAAATCGCAAGGGTGCTGACGTTGGAGCTCAACCATGAAGGGTATCAAACCGAATCGGCTTTTACCGGAAAAACAGGACTCGAGAGGGCGGAAGCGCAAGACTGGGATTTGATTTTACTGGATGTGATGCTCCCTGAGTTAAATGGGATCGAAGTATTAAGACGATTCAGGAAAAAGAATGTTCATACGCCGGTCATCCTTCTGACGGCAAGGGATGCGGTACCGGATAAGGTGAATGGGCTTGATCATGGAGCGAATGATTATGTAACCAAGCCTTTTGAAATAGAGGAATTGCTGGCCAGGATCCGTGCGTGCTTTAGGAGCCAAACTGGCGGCGGCATTAAAGATGTAAAAGAGGATAGTCTAACGATTCACGATTTACAATTGGAACTGGGCACAAGAGATATCCTGCGTGCCGGTAAGCGGATTGAGCTGACTTCCCGCGAATTCGATTTGCTGGTCTATCTTTTACAAAATAAGAATCAGGTTCTGTCACGAGATCAGATCATCTCCCATGTATGGGGATATGATTTTTCTGGAGATACGAATGTGGTGGATGTGTATATCCGGTATTTGCGTAAAAAAATCGACTATCCTTATGATGTGCCTCTCATTCATACTTATCGCGGTGTGGGGTATAGCTTGAAGGAGCCGCTATGAAGATCCGGACAAAAATCCAATGGTACTCGAGTTTGTTTTTGACCATCATGCTGGTCTTGTTAAGTGTCTTCGTCCTCGTTGCTTTTCTTTGGATTTCTATAGAGCGGGAACAGGATATACTCGAAAATCAGGCAAAGCTACTAGAAGAAAACGTACAGGTGGGAGATCTCTTTTCCGGAGATTCAAAGGCGATTGAGCCCTATACGCCGGACGATGGGATGGTGCGGATTTTCAATTCGAACGGTTCCTTGGTAAATCGCTTTGTTGATGAAGATGGACTTGAGGAGCTAGCGGTGAAATCATTTGACGATAAGGGGTATAACTTCGCAAAAGTGGATGGTGAATACGTATTGACTTACCGATCGCCCTATCCGGAGGAAGGCGCTCCGTCGGGGATGATAGAGGTCACCCAAATACAGGATGCCCTCCTTGAACAGTTATCCATGCTGGCGCTTGTGCTCGTTGGTTCATCCTTATTTGTCATTCTCTTATCGGTTATCGCCGGGAAGTGGTTGGCAAACCTTATCCTAAAACCGATTTCCATCATGAGCCGGACCATGTCGGATATTGAGGAAAGCGGAGAATTCAAAGAGATCCCATTGCCGGAGAAATCAAAGGATGAACTTCAGGTAATGGGGGTTGCATTTAACAGGATGATCGGAAGACTTGAACGGAACTTTAATCAGCAACAGCAATTTCTTTCGGATGCCTCGCATGAACTGAAAACGCCGATAACCGTGATAGAAAGCTACGCTTCCTTATTAAAACGTTGGGGCATGAAGGATGAGGCGATTCTAGAAGAGGGAGTTGAGGCGATTCATCATGAAGCGCTCCGGATGAAGCAGCTGACGGGACATCTACTGAAGGCCGCTTCCCAAACGGAACCGTCTTCCGATATGAAGGAAGAGATCGAACTGATTTCATTTTGTGAGCAAATTGCCCAAACGTTCAGACGGACTACGGAACGTGAAGTGACTGTCAGTTCAGAGCTTTCTTCCATCCATACGGAGACGGTTTCAAGTAAGCTCGAACAGATTCTTATAATCTTATTGGACAATGCGATGAAATATAGTGATTCAGCGATTCACATTTCCATTCATGTGAAGGACGGAAGACTGTTGATAGAGGTACAGGATCAGGGTGTAGGCATTTCTGAAGAGCATCTGCCGCACGTGTTCGAGCGTTTTTACCGGGTAGATTCCTCACGGGCAAGGAAAACGGGGGGGAATGGGCTCGGTCTATCGATTGCTCGCTCCCTAGTTGAGTCTCTTGGCGGAAGATTGGAGATTCAAAGTGAAAAGGGAACGGGTACAACCGTCACGATTAGTCTTTCTCATCAAATTCTAATCTAGCATTCATGGTGGCCTCATAGAGAATGGTTATTCTTAAGGTACAACTTAAAGGAGGAATTCATTCATGAAAAAGACATGGGGCAAAATAAAAGAAAACATCAACAAAAGGAAAAAAGCAATCATAACGATATCAGGGGCAGCGGTTTTACTATTCGGTGGTGTTGCCGGAACGGCAGTGTATGCGGTCAACCAGGGAACGTTATCTGAAAAGGATGCTATCAACATGATATCTGGAGAACTTGGTGGCGAGGTTGTCCAAGTCGAAAAAGAGTGGGACGAATATCCGATCACGTATGACATGACCGTTAAAACGGAAGAAGGTTATCAGGATGTGGAAGTCGATGCGAAAGAGGGGACGGTCCTATCTCAAGAGATGGACGATGATCAGGATGAGGACGCATTGATCCAGGAAGCTTTGAAAACGGCAAAAATCAGCATGGAAGAAGCTGAAAAGATCGCCCTGAAGCAGGTGGAGGGTCAAATAACGGATCTAGAAGCGGATATGGAAAATGGCATCCTTGTTTATGAATTGGAAATCAAGCAAGACCAGAAGGAATACGATCTAGAAGTTGACGCGAATACAGGCAAAGTGTTAAAAGTGGATTTGGACGATTAAAAAGACCGGGCTGCCTTTCAACAAGAAGAAGCACCTATTAGCTTAATGACTGATATAGGTTCACCCCCGTTTAAGATAAACGGGGGTGTTTTCATGTCTCGTTCATGTCTTGGAAGTATTTCCGATTATAGAGCACGGCAGGGTGATTAGGCACGAATTCAGATGCTAACTCATTATGCTTGTTAGCTTCACCGTACTTTCCAAGACGGTCATAGCACAAGCAGAGCTGGATATGAGGCAGCCATGTATAGCAACTTCGGTCAATGAAGGGGCTTTTATTTTCTGGAATGGCAACTTGTGTCGCTAAATTGTACCAGAATATGGCGCGTTCATAATCATTTTGCTGCAGATAAATAGAGCCGAGCCGGCAGCAGTTTTCTCCTCTTGGGGTATCGTATTCAAACGATTTTAAGCAACTTTGGATGGCTGGAAGCCAATCTTTGGTCTGGAGAAGGCAATCGGAAATCTTTCCACATGCTTGAATATTATCCTCGCTCCAGCCCTTGCCCTCATCGAGGAACTTTTGATACCATTCAATGGCTCTTTCGTAGTGGCCGTGGTCCTTGCACTCATTTGCAAAATAATATTTGTCACGTGGTGTGAAAGGATGTCCTGCTTTGAGTGCTTTTTCATAGATCTTCAAATTCCGGTCGCTATGGACCTTTTCCTTTTTATGAACAATCGCAATATCCGATTGAAAAATATTCCCCTTCACATCGAGGTATTCATGAACGAATCCAATCCACCGGAAGTTCTTTTCTCGTTTTACGAGCCGGTTTCGACGCGAGCTGAAGCTAGGGTTGCCATGCTCATCAAATGAGAGATGATAGAACATCATGACGGAGTCAACATAACTAGGAAGCGTTTCTTTGAGCGTTAATAACTTTTGCTTATTTTCCATTGTTAAAATGTCATCTGCGTCGAGCCATAGAATATAGTCCTTTGTCGCTTTCGAAAAAGCAAAATTCCTCGCTGCGGCAAAATCATCAATCCATTCAAAATCATATACATGATCTGTGAAAGTGGCAGCGATTTGTTTCGTCTGGTCTGCAGACCCTGTATCGATGATGATTATTTCATCTGCCACTTCACCTACGGAAGTAAGACAGGCAGCAAGCGTGTCTTCTTCATTCTTTACTATCATGCAAAGACTAATCGAGATAGCCATTTTTTCACCTCCGCTACCAGCATATTAATGACTACTCGTATGGGTGTTACGCGGTAAGGTAAAAGGGCATGGGTTTCCCCATTTATAACCTTTGAAAGGTATCCAATGAAAGAGTCATCCCCAATCTATCCACAAAACGTACAGGTTGAGCTCATATTAGAAGGGGATGTGCACAATTTTCGGCCTATAGATTCTTGAAATGTGATACAGATATTGAAATTTGTGGATAAGTGTACTGTTTTAAAAAAAATCCGACGTCATTTGGTGTGGATAACCAAGGAATGTGGATAACTGAACCGGTATCCAGGATTGTTTTCCACAATTCATCCACATCCTAACACCATTCCTTAATTGAATGGTGGATAACCGGTCTTTAATCATTCATGAACTTATTTTTGTAGTGACTTAATGTTAATAAGGGATAAATATAACGATAACTGTGATAATGAATATACAAAAAGTTGGCCATTGCTTGGCCTGCTGGATACTCATTGGCCCAGCACTCTTTTGACCCTTCACGAATGAGATAGGTTATTCCCTTCTTGATTTCAGGTGTTGGCTCTTCTGAAGTGGATATCAGGGCGTCCACTGCCCAGGCCGTATGGGTCAGAGTACTGGTACCGAGTGGAACATATTTTTCTTTTATATCGCTATAGCAAGACTCCCCCCAACCACCATCTTTATTTTGGATTTTCTTCAACCAGCCCACAGATTGCTTTATGGCAGGATGGTCTGAAGAGTGTCCGGCCGCCTTTAGTCCTGTCAAAGCAGACCAAGTCCCATAAAGATAGCAAATTCCCCAGCGTCCATACCATGATCCATCCGGTTCTTGATTATCCAATAGCCAATTGACGGCTTTTTTGCTGACTTTTTCAGGTTTCTTCATATTTGTATAGTTACCTAAGAATTCGAGTGCCCTCCCTGTTAGATCGGGGGTGGAGGGGTCCGTTAACAGGTATTTCGATCCTTCGAAAGGAACAAGGTGGAGCCATTGATGATCATTATTCCGTTCGAATGAAGGGAATCCCCCATCATCATTTTGCATGGAAATCATGAACGCGACTCCACGTTGCCAGCTGTCCTGATTCGTTGGATTGTGCTTTAATTCATATGCCAATGCGCGCAACGAGGCACTCGTATCATCGACATCGGGGTTCATGGTATTCAAATCGGAAAATCCCCAACCGCCAGGAACAGCTTTTGGGTTATGGATCCGCCAATCGCCAAAGATATGATGCTGACGGCTAAGCAAATATTGATTAGCAGCCTTCACCGTTTGGTCTTTTGAAGATACGCCAGCTTCCTGTAAAGCATAGCTAATCAATGAGGTATTCCATACATGAGGCGTAGTGAACTGGATATGGGTATGGCCATCGATTGAACAGGCCATGCCCTTCAAGCCTTCAACAGCTTTCAGGATGACGGGGTCATCTTTTGAATAGCCGACTGATAGCAAGGCAAAAATCATGAAGAAGGTGGAGCCAAAATAATTATAGAGCGTTCCATCGGGCTCAAGGCGGTCAATCATAAAGCGCTTTGTTGTTTCAAGGGCTAGCGAATGAAGGTAATCGGGAAATCCAATCAAGGACTTAACGGCATTCTGTACGGTAGAGAAGAAGGACCGGTACTCATCAGTTCGATATTCTTCCCATACGTGTTCCTTTGATCGTTCCTCCCGGGTGTGATATAAATCTTTTAGATTAGGAGTGATGGGAGATTTGATCTGGAATTTTTTATGACCTAGAAGAAGTAGCGGAATCATGTTGACCCGTCCGAATACGGAGAGGTCATACATATTAACGGGAGAGACGGGCGGCAATAATATAACTTCTAGAGGCAACGGGAAGATGAGTGGCCATTTGTATTGGCCGGTGACGGTCAGCATCATTTTCGTTAACATTTTGGCTTTTTTGATTCCGCCATGGGCAAGGATGAATTGCTTCGCCTTTTTGATATGGGGATCTTGTTTTTTCCGGAGGCCACTATAGAGAAGCCCATAGTAAGCCTCGATGGTAACGGATAGGTTTCCGTCTTTTTCATCATGGAAGAGTTTCCACGAACCATTTTCCGTCTGTCTGCTTTCAATCCTGTTCACCAATGCCTCTATAAGCGGTTCGTCCTCTATTTGCAGTATTTTCAGTAAGATAATCATATAGGCATCCGCCGTAATCCCGGTGTCAAACGGATAATTCCACGATCCATCCGAAGACTGATCTTGCTTTAACCGGTTAACAAGGCGGTTGATTTCCGTATATACATGCTCGCTCAAAGACTTTCCCCCTTTCTAGTCATCCTTTTAAATATATTCACCCACCACTGTTCCATTCCAAAAGAAACGAAAACACGCCTGAGCACTAATGCTCAGGCGTGTTTTCGTTTCGGGTTCTCAGTCTATTTTACCGGTAAGGGTGGTTGTTTCATGTAACGGTAAATCGGAAGTTC
This sequence comes from Peribacillus sp. NPDC097197, assembly GCF_050278025.1. NCBI lineage: Bacteria > Bacillati > Bacillota > Bacilli > Caryophanales > Bacillaceae > Peribacillus > Peribacillus sp. NPDC097197. Next base: position 362,642 of record NZ_JBNNST010000001.1, read on the forward strand.
ATCGCCTTTGGCCGCAGGGATGAAATTGAAGGTCACGTAACTGTCGATGCCTTCGGGCTCAAGGGTTAGGGCAATGAAGTTGGCATCAGGCTGGGACATATTGAATACATAGCTACCTTTTGGGAAGCTTTGTTTCTTCGTATGGACGGAGGTCGTCACTTCTTTCGTTGCATGTCCATTTTCCAGTTCGTCGGAAACTTTCAAATCTGTTACTTTGTAGCTTTCAACCGGTATAGTGATGGACTTTTTAAGTGTATTCACTTGAACACCCAATCGCTCCAGTTTTTTTGCTACCTCTTTGTACTCGGAAGGGAGGATATAAGCCGTTGGACGATTTCTGACCAGTGTAGGGTAAGCGTCGGTCGAATCAAACCAATCGATGGACGTATCCACCTTTTTGGCTTTTTCCAGATCGATGACCGTTAGTTTTTGGTTCTTGATTCGTTTATTTTCACTTTTTATGACAACCTTATCATTGTCATTTGCTTTTGCGCCTTTTTTGACGACTTCACTTTCTGATTGGCGAACCACTTTTTTCACTTTGGTTGCCTGATCAGCCGTTGCTTTTATGAAGGCAGCCTGTGCTGTAGCTTGTGCATGCACACGTCGCGTGAAATCCGTCCGACCAATATTGATTCCGCGAGTTTCTATTAAATAAGACATCGTATTCTTCAAGCCTAAAGCGTTACGTCCAATCCGTGCCTCCGTGCTTCCTTCTGTGGCCGTCAGCACCCCATCTTCAGAGGTAGCGAGAGTATAGTAGTCCTTATAGGATAGCTTTTCTTTTTCCAATGTCTTAAAAACCTTCGGCAAAAGCAATTCATCGGATGCTTTTCGCAGCTGCTGCGGGATATTTAGATTCTTTGCTGAAGAGATGAGCAAATCATATGAAGCTATTGCGCCATTCTTGCCGACTTTTTTAAGCGGGGCAGGGTTGACCGTGTACTCATGTACGTCAAGAATGACCTCTGGTTCGTAAGCATTTATTGCCCGGTGGATTGTCTGGACTTCAGGATGCTCCACTTTTAAATAGTCCCGATTGGCATCCAAGTTAGTGGCCGTCGTGCGTTTAAAGTAATAGGATCCATCCGGATTCACGCGTGGGACGATGGCGATATTCACTTTATCGAGGACATTGCCAAGCTTCCCTTCTGCTAACCATTGGGCAATGACTAAGGTGGATTCCCCGGCAGCGGGTTCATTGCCATGAATTTGTCCCTGAATCCAGATCAATGGTTTCTTTGAATTCTTTTGCAGTTTTTTTGAGTCCTTACTGAAAAGAAGCATGGGAATATCGCGACCTTCTGTGGATTGACCAATGGTCTTCATTTGAATATGCTTATTTTTATGGGTGAGACCTTCGATGAATGTGTTCATTTCTTCTTGACTGGTAAAAGCAAGTCGATCTTGTTGAAAGGCAGGCGTCTTGAATGAAGTGTCAGGTACAGGAAAGAGGTAGGAGAGATTATCAGGTTGAATGTAACTTGGCCCACTCCCATAGTAAGGAGTGAATTCTTCTGCTTGAGCGACGTTGCTATGGCTCGGCAATCCAGTGGCAAGGCTAAGAGAGATGACAGAAACTAAGGTAGGTACGATTTTTTTCACAGATAGTCCTCCTGGAAAAGTCATTTACCATAAATTAACATAATGTGCACAAGAAAAGTAGTCAAAGCTAACGATATGGTAAAAATGATTAATAGAACCTAAGTGTTTATGCCCATATATTATTTTAATGTGTTTTGTAACTGGCTTAAAAGGTCGTCTGTGTCGGCCCCAATAACCAATTCTCCATTAACCTTGGCGTAAGGAGATTTCTTGCAAAGCGCACATTCACTTAAACATTCATATTCTTTATACTGAATCCGGGGACTCTTTAAGAATTTTCCATAGACCTCCGAAGTTTGTTCATTGAGGAAACGATCAAGATTATTTTGGCAAAATTCTATTTTGACATGTTCTTTTTTTGTGAAAAGTTTAGTTAGAAAGGTTTTCATCATATCGCTACTTTCGTTGAAGAGTAAATAGATGTTATTTCCATTTTATCATGTAGGAAGGGGGGTGCATAGGTAGAGCTGGACGAACGGTCCTAAAGAATGAAAGGAATTCTCGGTAAAGAGTCATCCAGACAATTACATTATACCCAAGTAATTAGATTTATTAAGTTGACACATAGCGGAGACATGGTAGAATGAAAAGGTAATAATGATAATGAATCTCATTATCATATTTAAGTGACAAACATCATTCTATCGTTCATTTGAAATGAATTTTCATTCAAGCATTAATACATAGTTTCAAATCAATCATATATCACTGTATATTTACTGAGATAGGAAGAGTAGGAAACGTAGATGAAGATTAGATATTTAGTTCTTATGTTAATCGTTTTATCCTTTACTTCTCTATTTATAGGTGTTAAGGATATTACGCCCTTGGATTTATTGGACTTAAGTGATGATAAAGTCCAAATTATGTTGCAAAGCCGTTTTCCTAGAATGGTAACCATTATTATAGCTGGTGTCGTCATGAGCATCAGTGGTCTTATCATGCAGCAATTGAGCAGGAACAAATTTGTATCACCTACAACTGCCGGTACGATGGATTCAGCAAGACTAGGTCTTCTTCTTGCTCTGATCATCTTCCCATCGGCAGCCCTTATAGAGAAAATGGCATTTGCCTTCATCTTCGCCTTGGCTGGTACTTTTCTATTCATGAAAATACTGGACAAAGTAAAATATAAGGATACTATTTTCATACCATTAGTGGGATTGATGTTTGGTAATATCGTTGGATCCATTTCAACTTTCTTTGCTTATAAGTATGATTTAATCCAAAGCCTCAACACTTGGATGAATGGGGATTTCTCGATGATCATGTCGGGTAGGTATGAATTGATATATGCTAGTATCCCGTTAGTCATCGTCGCATATATCTTTGCCAATAAATTCACGGTGGCAGGGATGGGGGAAGAGTTTGCCATCAATCTGGGCCTCAATTACAAATTTGTGGTCAACCTTGGATTGGTTATCGTGGCGCTTGCCTCCACGCTCGTTTTATTAACGGTAGGAACAATTCCTTTCATCGGGTTGATCGTACCTAATATTGTTTCCCTTTACCTTGGTGATAACTTGAAGAAGAGTCTTTCTCATACAGCATTGCTAGGGGCTGTTTTCCTATTAATCTGCGATATTTTGGGCCGGATCATCATTTATCCATTCGAGATTCCGATTGGCCTTGTGGTGGGAGTAATAGGAAGCGCCATATTTATCTATTTGATAATGAGGAGAAAGGCATATGAATAATAAGAGTAAGATCATAATATTGGCGGTTCTTGCCGCCGTTTTAACAGCCTTTTACATCTTTTGGGACCTTGGCCCGAATTGGGATTATTCCCTTCCGAGGCGGGTCTGGAAAATTATCGCCATCATCGTAGTGGGGTGTGCGATAGCCTTTGCTACAGTGATATTCCAGACGGTCACCAATAACAAAATACTGACACCAAGCATCTTGGGATTAGATTCCATGTATATGCTCATCCAAACAGCGGTCATTTTCTTGCTTGGCTCGACGCATATCTTGATCACGAATAAAAACCTTAACTTCCTGGTAACGTTGGCCATCATGCTCATCTTTGCCAGTTTGCTTTTCAAATTCATGTTCAAGCAGAACCGGAACATTTATTTCCTACTGCTGATTGGAATCATCTTTGGAACATTATTCGGTAGTATGTCATCCTTCATGCAGGTGTTGATTGACCCGAATGAGTTCCAAATCATACAGAACAAAATGTTCGCGAGTTTCAATAATGTCAATACAGATCTTTTAATCTTGGCTATTGTACTCATGATCGCGGCTATCGCTTACTTCTTTAGATTCATGAAATATTTAGATGTCATGTCCCTTGGTAGGGATCAGGCCGTCAACTTGGGTGTGGATTATGATTACGTCACCAAACGAGTATTGATCGTTGTCACGATACTCATCTCGATTTCAACGGCCCTGATCGGTCCCATCACATTCCTCGGTTTGCTGGTTGCCAATGTCGCGTATCAATTCATCAATTCCTATCAGCATAAAATCATCCTTCCGGGTGCGATGCTGATCAGTGTCATCGCCTTGGTCGGCGGTCAGTTCATTGTTGAGAGGATCTTTACCTTCTCGACTACATTAAGTGTCATCATCAACTTTATCGGCGGTGTATATTTCATCTATCTTCTATTAAAGGAGAATAAATCATGGTAGAAGTTAAAAAATTATTCAAACGGTACAATAATAAAACGGTCGTTGAGGATGTCTCTTTGAAAATCCAAAAAGGAAAGATCACTTCTTTCATTGGACCCAATGGTGCAGGAAAAAGTACGGTCCTCTCCATGATAAGCAGGCTCATTGCCAAAGATTCAGGGGACGTCCTGATTGATGGAAAAGATATGAACAATTTCAAAAGTAACGAGCTTGCGAAGAAGATTGCCATTCTAAAGCAGGCCAACCACATTAACATTCGTTTAACCATTCGTGAACTCGTCGCTTTTGGCCGTTTTCCTTATTCACAAGGGAAACTGACGAAAGAGGATTGGGTATATGTCGATGAAGCGATTGAATATATGGAACTTGCCGATATGCAGGACAAGTTTCTAGACCAGCTTAGTGGTGGACAGCAACAACGGGCATTCATTGCCATGGTCATTGCTCAAAACACAGAATATGTGCTTCTTGACGAACCATTGAACAACTTGGACATGAAGCATTCCGTTCAAATCATGAAGGTTTTAAGAAGACTGACCGATGAATTGGGAAAAACGGTCATCATCGTCATCCATGATATTAATTTTGCTTCTTGTTACTCCGATTACATCGTTGCATTGAAGGATGGAAAGGTTGTCCATAATGGACCGACCGAACAGGTCATCAACTCCAATGTCTTAAAGGAAATATATGATATGGACATTGAAATCCAAAACATCAATGATAATAAGATTTGTGTGTACTTTACTTGAGTTAATCCGTTCATATTGATTTAAAATCACCTAGGATTCAAAGCTTGGACCTACTTTAATCTCACTACTTTTCAAACTGTTTCAGTTGGCAGGCGCCCATGATATGGCCAGCTGAAAGGGGTTATAGGAAGATATGGTTACAGAAGGCTAATGGTTTCAAAGGTGATTTCAAATATAAAATAACTTTCGAGGTGACTATCTAATGATGAAAAAATTATCTTTATTGCTTTTATTGGCAATGTTGGCAGTCGTAGCTGCAGCTTGTGGATCGAATGATGAAAAAGAAGAATCAAGTACAAAAAAAAATACAAGTGAAACAGCTAAAAGTGAAGAATTCACCGTTAAACACCAATTAGGCGAAACAAAAGTTAAAACGAACCCTGAAAAAGTTGTTGTATTCGATATGGGTGCCCTTGATACTCTGGATAAATTAGACGTAGAGGTAGCGGGTGTTCCTCAAGATAGCCTTCCTAAATACCTTTCTGACTACAAGGAAAGCACTGAAAATGTAGGTGGCTTGAAAGAACCTGACTTCGAAAAGATCAACGAAATGGCTCCTGACCTTATTCTGATCTCAGGTCGTCAATCAGAAGCATATGAAGAATTAAGTGAAATCGCCCCAACTGTATTCGTTGGTGTGGATACTACAAAATATATGGAATCATTTGAAGAAAACGTTACACTTTTAGGTAAGATCTTTGGTAAAGAAGACCAAGCAGCTAAAGAACTTGCAAGCGTTGAAGAAAATATTGATGCTTTGAAGGAAAAAGTTCCTGCTGATAAAAAAGGTTTAATCGTTCTTGCTAATGGTGGAAAAGTAAGTGCATATGGTCTTAACTCAAGATTCGGTATCATCCATGATGTATTCGGCGTTCCTGCTGTAGACGATAAATTAGAAGTATCAACACACGGTCAAAGCATTTCTTTCGAATATATTGCTGAAAAAAACCCGGACTACCTTTTCGTTATTGATAGAGATGCTGTAGTGGGTGATGGTGCTGCTGCGAAAGAAACTGTTGAAAATGACATTGTGAAGAACACAAACGCTTATAAAGATGGCCACATCGTTTATCTTGACCCTAACTACTGGTACTTATCAGGTGGCGGATTAGAATCCGTTAATGAAATGGTTAATGAAATCTCTGAAGGCCTTAAGTAATTCATGAATCCCGAAATGCCTGTTCCCACTTTATGTGAGAACAGGCATTTTTTTATTGGCTAACACAATCGCAGAGGTGGAAACATAATCTACGAAACAGAGTGCGCAAAAATATTTTTCTTCCTATTATAATGCTGCTCACGGAGTGCTCATGAAAACGAGTAAGATGGTATGTATCTTACAATAAATCGAAATGAGAAAAATCTCATGCAGGTTACAAAATTATTTTTTTATGGAGAATGAATCATTTTTGAGGACAATCCGTATATATTAAGGAATGTCTTAAGGGAAATTGGAGAACCAGGAAAGAAGGAGAATGGTGTCGATAGAAGATGATATCTTGTGGATGACATTAGCCCGCTCATAATCGTATGAGCCATCTCAAACCGTTATGAAGTGGGGGGAGGAGAATGGGTTTAGAACTTCATCGGGTGAAAACTGCAGTCGATTTAATGATGTCGAATAATCGGACAAGAAAAAAAGGAATTATAGTAAAGGGACGGCAAAATAATATGATGGGTTTTCCAAGACCTTCCGAAATTACATTTACATATTTTGTAAAGTTGTGGTCTTTTCGTAAGGAGTCGTTTATAATGGTAAAGGCTTAGGGATTTGAAAACGGGATGGAAATATCATTCGTCATTGCCAGGAAACATGGGTTATATTTATTGGAATGTAACAGGAGCTTCCTATATATTTAAAGGTATAGGTATTCGAACTTTTTTAGATGGGGAATAATGACAGACGAGAAAAAACACGTGACATTTGAAAGTTTTGTGCATTCTTGACTATAGAAGCAAAAGAGTGCTATCATAAGGTTTGCGAATTTCCGTCTTCTGTAAGAAAGTAAAAGTTTACTATATACCACTAGTTTAATAGAGGTGAAAGCATGAAAAATTTCTTGAAAAAAGGCCAGCATTTATTTGTAAATAACATACTAGGCTTTTTTGTTGTTGCTATAGTCTTGTTTTGGATAAAGACCTACATTGGTTATCGAGTGGAATTCAATTTAGGCCTAGAGAATGGATTACAACAATTCTTACTTTTCATTAACCCAATTAGCTCGGCTATCTTGATTTTCGGCTTGGCATTATTGGTGAGGGGTAAAAAGTCGTTCAAATGGGTGATCAGGTTAAACCTATTGATGTCCTTATGGTTATTCTTTAATATCGTGTATTACCGTTCCTTTACGGATTTCATTACACTACCAACCTTGACGCAAGTGCAAAATGCCGGAGATTTGGGACCGAGTGTTTTAGCATTATTTAAATCTTATGACGTATTTTATTTCCTAGATACGGTTCTTTTAATGGTTCTATATAAATTCAAAGACGTTAAATTGGAAAACGTTAAAGTTAAACGTCGTACAATAGCATTGGTTTACCTTACTGGACTTGTGATTTTCGCTATCAATTTGGGACTGGCTGAAAAAGACCGCCCACAATTATTATCAAGAACATTTGATCGGAACTACATTGTTAAGTATCTTGGCATGTTCAACTATACTGTATACGATGCCGTTCAAAACACCAAAACGTACGCTCAGCGTGCAACGGCCAACAGCACGGATATTGCAGAAGTCGTCAACTACACAAAAGCGACAAGTGCAGAGCCGAATCCGGAATACTTCGGTAAAGCAAAAGGCAAGAACGTTATTTACTTGCATTTGGAATCAATGCAGAATTTCTTGATCGACTATAAGTTGAATGGAGAAGAGGTTACTCCTTTCCTAAATTCACTTGCACATAATGAGTCGGACTTCATGTATTTTGATAACTTCTTCCATCAGGTTGGTCAAGGAAAGACAGCGGATGCTGAATTCATGCTTGAGAATTCATTGTTCGGTTTACCACAGGGAGCAGCATTCACTACTCAATCGCAAAATACGTATCAAGCAGCACCAGCTATCCTAGGACAAAATGGATACACTTCCGCCGTGTTCCATGGTAACTATAAATCCTTCTGGAACCGGGATAAGATGTATAAGTCACTTGGATTCGATAATTTCTTTGATGCCGCACATTACAATATGGACAACAAAGATGAAGTGTTGAGTTATGGATTAATGGATAAGCCTTTCTTTAAAGAATCGATTCCTATGTTAGAAACGCTTCAACAGCCTTTCTATACAAAGTTCATAACTGTATCCCATCATTTCCCTTATGCCATGGACCAAGAGAAAACAACAATCGAAAAACATACAACAGGGGATGCATCGGTTGATAGTTATTTCCAGACAGCTCGCTATGCTGACGAAGCCCTTAAAGAATTCTTCGATTATCTGAAGGAATCAGGTTTGTATGATAACTCTGTCATCATCATGTATGGTGATCATTACGGTATCTCGGAAAATCATACAGATGCGATGTCAAAAGTGCTTGATAAAGAAGTGGGCACGTTTGAAAATGCTCAGCTACAACGTGTACCATTATTGATTCACGTTCCAGGTGTTGAAGGTGGGGAAATGCACCAATACGGAGGTCAAATCGATCTTCTTCCAACCATGCTTCATTTACTCGGAATAGAATCCAATGATTATGTACAATTCGGTTCAGATTTATTGTCAAAAGATCATAATGAAATTGTACCTTTCCGGAATGGAGACTTCGTATCGCCAGAAGTTACTTCTATCAAAGGAAAATACTATGATTCGAAAACTGGGGAATTGGTCGAGGAAAATGAAGACATCCTCAACTCTAAATCGAGAGTGGAGACCATGCTCAATTTGTCCGACAAAGTCGTGAATGGTGACTTGCTTCGTTTCTATTCACCGAAGGGCTTTGAACCAATCGATCCAGCAGATTACGATTATACGTACAAAGAAGATGAATCGAACCAGGTTGATCCGGATAATAAATAATAATGAAAGAAAGCAGGATGGGAAGCAAATGCTTCCCACCCTGCTTTCTTTAGGTACGTTAAGACTTTGAAGTCATCATGGCAATGTACTTTTTGATTTCTTCGGGATTTCCGGCGTATTTTTCGGCACGCTGTTCATCTTTAAGTAGTTTATCTTTTGCCTTTTTTAAAATTTCCTCACCTTTTGACTGAGGGACGACGACTACTCCATCCATGTCCCCAATAACCAAGTCCCCTGGGTTTACGGTGACTCCACCACAGGAAATGGGCAAATTGATCTCTCCCACTCCATATTTTCCACTTGAGGCAACGGTGGTGCCTTTGCTGAATACAGGAAAATCAAGTTCCTTAATAGCACCGAGATCACGTATCACTCCATCAACCACGAGTGCCCCAATTTGCATCGTCTTCATCATGCCAATGACGAAGTCACCAGCAATGGCCCGGTATGTATCTCCTTTACTGTCGACCACCAATATATCCCCTGGACGTGCCTCGCCGATTGCTTTTAACACGGCTGAGTTATCACCAACGGGTAATTGAACCGTATAAGCCTGTCCGGCAAATCTATACCCTTCCTTTAAGGGCTTAATGCCTGAATCTACGTTGTTCATGCCCTCCATTGCATCTGAAATGGCCGTGGTAGGAATCTCTTTGAATTGTTGAATTAAATGATCCATATTCTTCATCCTCCTCATTTTAAAAAGACACCTTCATTATACATGTTATTTTAATTTTCTGATAACTAAATCCGGATAGGTCCCAGAGGATTTCGCTAGTCGACCTGCTCACATTATTCCATTAGTAAAGCCCATCCTTATACAAGGATGGGCTTTATATATCAGTTGGAGACGAGTGATAATTGACCGTCTTCCATCTTATACACTTTATCGCAATATTGTAGCATGCGTTCATCATGGGTTACCATGATGGCTGCTTTCTTCCGTGACTTAACTTCTTTGGCGATAAGTTGGACGACTTCATGTCCTCGTTTGGAATCAAGGCTTGCAGTTGGTTCATCTGCAAGTATGATATTGGGTTGGTTCATGAAGGCTCTGGCGATGGCTGTCCGCTGGCGTTCTCCACCTGATAACTCGTTTGGAAACTTACTCATTTTACTTCCTAGACCTAAGTCAGTGAGTAGACTTTTAGCAAATGCTTTATCTTGCTTTGTGATCTTGCCTGCCATTTTTTTCACGACAAGTAATTGGTCAAGTACCGTTAAATACGGTATGAGGTTCGATGTTTGTAAGATAAAACCGATATCGTTCAAACGGACATTGGCCAGTTCTTTCGCATTGAGGCCACCTAGATCCTTACCATTCAGGCTGACTGCACCTGCAGAAGCTTGAAGGAGGGCTCCTGCTATGGAAAGGAAGGTACTTTTACCAGAACCGGATGGGCCAATGACGGCCACAAATTCCCCTTGTTCGACGGATAAAGAAACATCTTGAAGGGCCGCTATCTTATGGCCACCCTCTTCGTAAAATTTCGATACATGTTCAAGTTGTAATCCAGTCATTATTCTGCCCTCCCAATAGCTTGCAATGGATCGATTTTCGTGATTTTACGAACTGAAATCCATGAACTTACAACGGATATGATAAGTAAAATTATGCTGTAGATAATCACTAACTTCGTATCCAGTTCAAATGGCATGCCTGCTGGTAAGATAAGTGCCGTACCATATGTTAAGAGGATACCTACGATTATACTGATAAGTGATAATAGGAACACTTGGGAAACAATCGCTTTACCAAGGAACCCATTGCTTGCTCCAATCGCTTTCATGATGCCAAATTGGTTGGATTTTTGTAGCGTTAGTACATAGAAGAATACACCTAGGACGAAAGCTGAAATCGCAAGAAGGAAGACAAGCATCATAACGATTGTCCCATTTTCTTCCACGTAACCTGGCATACCTTGAACCGCTTGGGATTTAGTAACGATATCATAACCCTTGAATTCTTTATTTATGGAATCAACGTCAATATCTTTGCCTTGAAGCATAATGGCGTTAACAGGTTCATTGACTCCATTATCGGAACCAGGAGCTGCATAGTGAATGCTCCGCCACTTATCAAGTGTTGTAAAGACGGATGTCACATGGTTGTATGTTTGATTTTCTGTAAATCCAACAATCGTAACTTTCTCTGTCGTTCCTTCCAATTCCAAGGTATCGCCAAGCTTAAAGCCTTCTTCCTTGAATGAATCATTTACGACAACATCTTTGGGACGATCTTTAGATAGAGCATGTCCTTCGATGATTTCAGGCTCCAGGAAGCTACCGGGTTCTATCGCAAGCAAGGCGATATCCGTTTTTTCCTCCGTTGCGTCAGTATCCCCTTTTAAAACAGTTGCCATTGAATGTCCCATGGGAGATACAGCTTTGACTTCCGGGAATTCCTTTAGTTCATCTGCAAGATCTCCACTAAACATGGACCGTGTCATCGAGTTTCGGGATCCTTCTTCAAAGACTACATAATCGGCATCCATATTCTTGAAGGATGCGGCACTTAATGTAGAAAGTCCATTGCCAAGTCCTGAAAGGATGAAGACTAGCCAAGATATGAGCACTAGGATGATACCTATCATCATGAATCGGAATTTTCCGTGCTTGAGTTCCTTTAGTGCAAGATACATCGTAACACCTCTTTAGTTTTATAGTGATTAGTCAGTTATGACTATTACTCCTAAAGTATAGTACCGTCTGTATTAATAGTCAAATAGAAATTCCATGCAAACAAAAAACCCCACCGAGTAGGAAGTGCAGGCTACTTGGCAAGGGTTTAGACTATCATGTACTTTTCAGTTCTTTCAGCTGATCCTTAAGGGTGAGTACGGTGTTCTTGATGAATTCCGTTTCTGCTTCAAGCATGGCAATCTTATGAGCTACGGCAAAATCGACGCCATGTCCTGAACCGTGTACGGGAGTCTTTTTTAACACGGTAATCAGTTTCGCATTCTCTGTGAGCTTGTTTTCAAGAGCTGGAATGACATTTTCCAAGGGGAGGTGATCAATGAACATCAGGCCGATATCCCCGCTGAACTTTACACTTTCCGCAGAGGAGAGGTTTTGAATGAGCAGCTCGTAGAAATATTGTTTTCCCTTTTCATTAATGGAATACACTTTACGAGGTGGTCTGTTGCCTTCTTGCTCAGTGTGTACCTCAATGTAGCCTTGTTTACTTAATTTATCTAATGTTGCATAAGCGGTTGGCTTCTTCATATCTGTAATGGTACTTAAGTTTCTTTCTATGAATTCATTAATTTGGTAGCCATGTTGACTCTGGGCCATAAGTAATCCAAGTAAAATAAGTGATCGAGTATCCATAATGGGGCCCCTTTCCGATGGTATCTACTCTTATAGTAGCATGTTTTACATCAAATCTATAGCAAGAGTTGGTCGATAAATGGATGAAGCGAGGCCCATAGTCTTTTCTGAAAAGAGACCAATGGACGAAGCGGGTCTACCGGGGATTGCATCATTCGGTGTTGCTGCCTCGCTTTGTTAAACCCAGGCTTATGAGAAATTACATGTGTACTGTTTTCTAGCGGGTATAATGGGTATAGTAGTGGAAAGAAGAGAAGAAGAAGGAGGAAACGATACGTGATCATTGTATATATTAGTCTGGCCCTCTTTATTGGTTCGATTATTTATTTAGCATTTTTTGCTTTTAAGACATTTAAGGATTCTAAACCAACCATTGATAATGTAAATGAAACTGTTGCGCGCATGCAGGCGAAAACAGATCAGATTAAGTCGGAGACGGATCATCTTGCGGAGACACAGCAGGAAATCACAGAAGATGTTCAATATAAAAAAGAAGCGGTTCAGTATACGGTGGATGCCGCGAAACAAACACCACAACCATTTAAGAATATCTGGCATACCATTAAAGGCGATAAAGGGACAATGACGAGCAGAAGAAATGGGTAAGAAACGTTTGACCCCCATTAAATCGAAATGATATAGTACAGGTAATGAAATGTTTCTAGGGTTCCGCGGTCCAAGGCCGGACTGGTCCGAGAGAGACGCGCAGAGAAAAACTCTGCGTACACGGAGGGATAAAAGCCCGGGAGGTTATGTTCGTGACCTCCCGGGCTTATTCTGTATTGGAGGAAAATAAGATGGCTTGGATTCAACTCGTTATTGCTGGATTATTTGAAGTGGTTTGGGCTACAAGTTTGAAATATACGGAAGGCTTCACGAAATTATTTCCTTCTGTCATCACGATTGTAGGCATGATTATTAGTTTTTACTTTCTGTCCTCAGCAATAAAGACGCTACCGATGGGAACGGCGTATGCGATATGGACGGGAATTGGAGCAGTCGGCGCCGTATTGGTGGGCATCATTGCATTTAACGAACCGAAGGATGCCATGCGCCTGGTCTTCGTTGGTTGTATTGTCGTGGGGATTCTCGGGTTGAAAATCACTTCTTCTGAATAATTCCTTCCCTCCTTGCAAATAGTAAGGGAAACCATATGTGAGGAGGGAAAAAAATGAAAAAATACAAAGCGTTAGTGACAAGCGCAATGGTGGCTTTATTCATTACAGGATGTTCCGCGAATGAAAATGAAGGAGCAAACGAAAACCTCGGGCTGAATCGGACCAATCAGGATAGAGATTTGAGTCAAACTGGTTATAATCCTACGACGGTGAACGATAGAACGGATACTAAAACTAATAATAACAATAACGACAACAACAACAACAACAACAACAACGCTGGTCAAGGTAACAATCAGATGAGGGTAACTGAGAATATTGCTGACCGCATCGAGGAATTGAAGCAAGTAAAAAGAGCTAGAGTTATCGTGATCGATAATGCTGCATATGTGGGTGCCGTACTCAGAAAAGGGGAAGACTCCCTTACCACGGAAGTGAAAAACAAAATTGAAGGTGCTGTAAGAAACAGTGATACTTCCATCAATGATGTTCATGTATCGACCAACCCCGATTTTGTAAAGAGGATGGATCAATACGTGAAAGATGTTAAAAGTGGAAAACCGGTTGAAGGGTTTACAGATGAGTTTCAGAATCTTGTACACAGGGTTTTCCCTAGTTAAACTAGCATATATCCATTCATGATCAAGGCTTGTCCGATTGATTTTCAGCTGAAGAGCTTGAAGATAAAGCGGGTGAGCCTTTTTTTAGGTGTAGAAAATATGTTATTGGTAATATTCTGAAGTTTCACTCTTTATAATAGAAAGATTATTGTATAATTATGTAAAGGTTATGGAGGGAGTGGTAGGTATGGAAAAGACGTGGTGGAAAGAGTCGGTTGTTTATCAAGTGTACCCTCGTAGTTTTATGGATAGCAATGGAGATGGAATAGGTGACTTGAAAGGAATCTTACTCAAGCTTGATTACTTACAGGAGCTTGGTGTGGATGTAATTTGGCTTTCTCCCGTATACAAATCACCGAATGATGATAACGGGTATGATATTAGTGATTATCAGTCAATCATGACGGAATTCGGGACGATGGATGATTTTAATCGGCTTTTAAGTGCGGTCCATGAACGGGGAATGAAAATCATGATGGATCTCGTAGTGAATCATACGTCAGATGAACACCCATGGTTCCTGGCTTCCCGTTCCTCCGTGGATGACCCGAAGCGAGATTACTATATTTGGAGACCTGGTAAGGATGGAAAGGAACCGAATAATTGGGAGTCTGTCTTCAAAGGTTCGGCATGGAAATATGATGAGGGAACGGATGAATATTATCTACACTTATTTAGCCAAAAACAGCCCGATTTGAATTGGGAGAACCCTCAACTTCGTGAGGAAATCTATAGCATGATGAAGTGGTGGCTGGATAAAGGGGTTGATGGATTCCGGATGGATGTCATTAACTTTCTATCGAAGGACCAGCGATACATGGATGGAAACATTTTGGATGGAAAACAGCACGGCGATGGAAGTCCCTATTTCCTGAATGGACCCAGAATTCATGAGTTCTTGCAGGAAGTCAATCAACGCGTCCTTTCTGATTATGATGTGATGACAGTTGGAGAAATGCCCGGTGTTTCACCAGATGACGCGGTACTCTACACAGGGGAGGATCGTGGGGAATTACATATGGTCTTCCAATTTGAACATATGGATATAGGGGGAGGACCGGAAGGAAAATGGAATAATGAAAAATGGGATCTGAGCGATTTAAAAGGGATTCTCTCAAAATGGCAATATAGGTTGGAAGAGGTAGGTTGGAACAGTTTGTACTGGAATAACCATGACCAGCCAAGAGTTGTATCAAGGTTCGGAGATGATGGGGAGTATCGGGTGGAAAGTGCGAAGATGCTTGCTGCTTGTCTTCATATGTTAAAGGGGACACCCTATATCTACCAGGGGGAAGAGCTGGGAATGACCAATATCGCTTTTGAAAGCATAGAAGAGTATCGTGACATAGAAACGATGAATTCCTATGAAGAATTAGTGAATACGTATGGATGGCCAAAAGAAAAGATGATGGCTGCCATTCATGCACGTAGTCGAGATAATGCGCGAACACCCATGCAGTGGAATGATGGACGGAATGCGGGATTCACGACAGGAACTCCATGGATCGGCGTGAATGCCAACTACCCGGAAATCAATGCAGAGAAGGCCTATAATGATCATCAATCCATTTTTCATTTTTATAAAAAGCTCATTCAATTACGTAAACAACATGACATTATCGTATATGGTCGTTTTGATTTACTTTGTCCGGATGATGAACAGATTTTTGCCTATACGAGGACGCTAGGTGAGGAAAAGGTGCTTGTGCTATGCAACTTTAAGGGACAAGAAGCGACTTTGACGATACCGACGGAGTTACATTCATTAAAGGCTACCCTGTTGATCGGCAATTATGAGCAGGAGGAAAGCGACACGGTCTCCAGTGAACCGTTGCGTCCATATGAATGCCGTGTCTACCTTTTAAAATAAGAAAAGACCTGAACTTCTCTGTTGAAGAGAGATTCAGGTCCTTTTTTTTATTTCACTTTTAGATCACATTCCTCAAGGGGAATGATTTTGGATTTATGTTTAATTTTATATCCGAGCCAGAGAACGAAGAACAAAAGAAGACCAATGTAGGAAACAAACATGGAGTTCCAATCAATTCCGTCCGTGCTGAAAGCTTGATAGCCTTGTCCAAGGATGATGAAGAGGCAAAGGACAAGCGCAAAAACCGGACCGAACGGAAAGGTTCTTGAACGGTATGGGAGGTCATTTAAATCCAGACCTTGAGCGATATAAGCTTTTCGGAATCGATAGTGGGCAAGGGCAATCCCGACCCATGTGACGAAACCAGCCATACCGGAAGCGTTCAGTAACCAAATATACACGACTCCATCCCCGAAGAAGGAAGCCAAGAAAGCAAGACATCCGACTAAAGAAGTCACGATAAGGGCATTTACAGGTACGCCTCTTTTATCAAGCTTGCCAAGGAACTTCGGTGCTTTTCCGTCACGTGCTAAATCCCATAGCATACGGGTTGAGGCATACATACCAGAGTTACCAGCTGAAAGTACGGATGTTAAAATGACTGCGTTCATGACAGCAGCGGCAAAGGCAAGGCCTGCGCGTTCAAAAACAAGCGTAAATGGACTGACGGCAACATCTTCACTTAGTAAACGTGCATCCGTGAAAGGAATGATCATTCCTATGACAAAGATTGCAAGGATATAGAATAAGATAATGCGCCAAAAAACGGATTTGATCGCCCTAGGGATGTTTTTCTCAGGATCTTCACTTTCTCCAGCGGTTACTCCAAGCAATTCCGTTCCTTGGAAGGAGAAGCCAGCTGCCATGAAGACTCCTAGAATGGTAAAGAAGCCTCCATTAAATGGCCCATCACCCATGGTGAAATTAGAAAAACCAATCGGATCATTTCCGCCCATGATGCCAAAAATGATTAAAAAACCAGTAATTAAGAAGATAATGACGGTCACGATTTTAATCATCGCAAACCAATATTCGGCTTCGCCAAAGCCCTTAACGGACATATAGTTAATTAAGAACATGATGAGTAATGCAACGGCACTCCAAATGAATGATGGGGTATCCGGGAACCAAAATTTCATGATCAGGACAACGGCCGCCAGTTCAGCTGCAATCGTAATGGCCCAGTTATACCAATAATTCCACCCAATCGCAAAACCGAAAGAGGGATCGACGAATTTGGATGCATAAACGCGGAACGAACCGGCAACTGGCATATAAGCAGCCATCTCGGCAAGGCTTGTCATTAAATAAAAGACCATGGCGCCAATTACCGCATAAGCGACTAATGCACCACCGGGGCCAGCCGTATGAATGGCACCACCACTCGCTAAAAATAGTCCGGTACCGATTGTTCCACCTAGAGATATCATCATAAGGTGCCTAGCTTTCAGACTCCTTTTCAGTTCAGTAGGATTTGAATTTTGTTGTTGATTTTTCAATTGATGTTACACTCCTTTTTATGGGAAGGGGACGGAATATAAAAAAAACAGCAGTCGAAAAAGATCGACGGCTGTATATAGATACCCGTTTAATCCTTCCGAAGATAGCTCCCCACGTTTTATGAAAACGTGACAGTGATGTTCCTGTTCGAAAACATCGCCAGCCCAGAAATACAAGGAATATTTCTACACTTCGGCAACTTATCCTTTCATACGGAGTCGTCAACTTTCCTGAATCTCGTCCGTGTTACTTTTATAAGCCGCAGCCTCTAACTCATCGGTAAATGAGGAAGTATTCAATTCGTACTGTTAATAACGCGAATTTTAAATGGTGACATACAGTTGGTGAGTCACCGAGTGAAATTTGCTATATTAAAATTATAAAATATTCCTCTAGAGAGCGCAATGTTTATTTTTCAAGTATCTTTTTCCCTAATTAGACATGAATCAAACCATTTCGCGCTCAAATGGATAATATAGGTGAATAATAAAATCAAATAATTCTGATTATTATACACTTTTTCGCGTTATAAGGCTGAAACCTAGCTTTACATGTTTGATCGTGGCAGGATCCTCAAAAAGGTCAACAGCCATTCTCCCAATCGAATCCAAGGGTAGGGATATAGTCGAGATGTCCAGCATTTCGCTAATACTATCGTTATTGAAACCAAGGATGGCGACGTCTTCAGGTATCTTAACTCCCGCTTTTTGAGCGGAAATGATGAAGCCAGCTGCCGTATCATCGTTCGTTATAATGATGGCCTCCGGCTTATCCTGCATGGCGACCCATTCTTGAAAGGCCCTTTCTCCGTCTTTGATATAGTAACTGCCTTCAAACAGCCATTCCTCTTTACTTATAAAATGATGTTTTTTCATGCTATCTTCAAACGCCTTTATCCGAAGTGAACTATTCCTGCTCTTTTTTCGCCCAAGGCTGTAGCCTATTTTCTTATATCCCTTGTTTACCAAGTAGTCGAGGGCTGAGGAAAAGGCGGCATAATGGTCGATGCTGATCGAAGAAAATTCTGACTGCGATGTATCTTCACATAAGATAATCGGACCGTAGACATGATACTCCAAGAGCACTTTCATTTCTGAGATTCTAGAACAGACGATGATGCCATCGAGTTGCTTCATTTGTAACATTTTCAGTGCTTGGATTTCTTTCTCTCTTTCATATTGTGTTTGGAAGATGACAATATGGTAACCAAGGACATTTGCTTGTTTATTAATTCCCTGGATGATTGCTCCGTAATAGGGGTGATTGGTGTATGGAATGATGACGCCAATCAGATGAGTCTTGCCTTTCGTAAGATGGATGGCGTTGATATTTCTCGTATAGTTCAATTGCTCGATGGCCTTTAGTACACTCTTTCTCTTTTCCTCACTTACATAAGGATGGTTATTCATCACGCGAGATACGGTCGTAATCGATACACCTGCATATTCAGCGATTTTTTTTATGTTCGTCATTAGATCACCATTTTTCGTTTTTTACAGTCTACCCTATGAAACCCATTTCAGAGCAAGAGAACGAAAGCATAAAGGGGAAATGCCTTCATGCTGGGACTTGTTCTGGTATGGGTTTCATCCTTTAAGATTAATAAAAGTCTTGAAGGAGGGATGAAGATGTTAACGACTTTGCTTTGTTTGATCGTGCTTTGCGGGATTGAGTTGGGGTTAGCTTATCTAGCAGTAAAATCACAAAAATGATTTAAAGCTTTGCTTCATAATAAAAAACGGAAATCGCCCATGACCCGAGATGAAGAAGTAAGAGAATACCTAGAACAGGGGCAACAGAGAGTTTTACGCCAAAAAATAATAAGAAGAAAAAGATATAGATCCCAAAAAGGGTGAAAAACCAGCTGGTTGCCCGTGCTTTAGTTCGGATGAGGTCAAATCGTTCATCCAATCCCCGTCGCTTGGCAGCGGCACGGCGACCTCCCCTTAATCCAGCCAGCCCTCCGATGATGCCAAGGGTACTTCCTAAAAAAGCCCACCAGTTAAAATCCATTACATTTCCTCCTCCTCAAATAGAAATATATCCTCAATGGTCAAATCGAACACTTTTGCCAGTTTGTAAGCAAGCTTGATGGATGGATCGAATCTTCCGGATTCTATAGAAATAATCGTCTGCCGGGATACGCCCGTTAGTTCGGATAGCTTTTCTTGTGTAAGTTGATGAGACTTGCGCATATCCCGTAATTTGTTTTTCAACCCCTCAGGCTCCTTTCTTTAATGTAAAGCTCACTGTACGTAAAGTATACTTTACAAAAGTTGTTTTGTATATATTTTCCTGCATTAAATTTCTTCAGTCCAACATTTAAAAATTTGCACTTTTTACGAATAATTGTGTATAGTATAAAATAAGTTGTATAGAGGAAACATTTTAGCGCGTAGGACAAAATATAACGGATTTTTTTTGGCCTAAATCTTGCCCTTGGTAAACTTTTTTATATAGGGCTATAAAATGGAGGGGAATACATGAAGTTTTTGAAATGGGTTGGAAGCTTGCTTATGGCAGTGGTCATGATATCAGGATGTAGCAATGAACCATCGAATCACGTTCAAGGAAAGCTGAATGTAGTAGCTACGACGGGGATGATTGGGGACTTGGTCGAGAATATCGGCGGTGAACATGTGAAGGTCACAAGTTTAATGGGGCCGGGAGTCGACCCCCACCTATATAAGGCAACGCAGGGGGACGTGAAAACACTTGATTCAGCTGACATGATTTTTTATAACGGTGTGCACCTTGAAGGGAAAATGACGGATATCTTTGAAATGATGAGTAAGGAGAAACCGACGATTGCGGTGACGAAAGACTTTACGGGGGATCAGCTTCATAAGGTCAGTGAAACGGAACATGACCCGCATGTCTGGTTTGATGTAAAGCTTTGGATGGTGGCAGCGGAAGCCGTGAAGGATGAGCTGATTGCAAATGACCCGGACCATGAAGCTAGTTATCTAGAAAATTATGAAGCCTATGTTATCCAGTTGAAGGAACTTGATGAATATGTCCATGAGGAGATAAATAAGATTCCGGAGAATCAGCGGGTCCTCGTCACGGCACATGATGCTTTTGGGTATTACGGCAAATCATATGGATTGGAAGTGAGAGGGCTTCAGGGGATGAATACTCTATCGGAATATGGTTCGAAGGATGTAACGGATATGCGTGAATATCTTGTGGAAAATGAAATCAAAGCCATTTTCGTGGAATCAAGCGTACCGAAAAAGGCTATCGAAGCGGTCATTCAGGGAGCTGAAAAGCAAGGCCATAGCGTGGAAATAGGCGGCGAGCTGTTCTCGGATGCAATGGGGGAAAAAGGCACGGAAGAAGGAACCTATATCGGAATGGTCCGGCATAATACCGATACGATCGTGAAGGCATTAAAATAGGAGGAAATGGGATGAATTATGCGTTGAAAGTCGAGAATCTGACGATAGCTTATCATAAAAAGCCGGTGGTCGAAGATGTTACATTCGAGGTTCCGGAAGGGAATCTGATTGGTATCATCGGTCCGAATGGGGCGGGGAAATCCACCTTGATCAAGGGGATTCTTGAATTGGTTCCAAGACTAGCCGGGAAAGTCACGATCCATGGTGCTTCTTATAAATCCATGAGGAAGAGTATCGGTTATGTACCACAGCGAGAATCGGTGGACTGGGATTTCCCGACAAATGCACTCGATGTCGTGATGATGGGCAGGTACGGGCACCTGGGCTGGTTGAAGCGTCCCGGGAAGGCTGAACGAATGAAGGCGATGGAATGTCTGGAAAAGGTAGGGATGGTTGAGTATGCCGACCGTCAGATTAGTCAGCTTTCCGGCGGGCAGCAGCAACGGATTTTCCTGGCACGGGCGTTGGCGCAGGAAGCGGACATCTATTTCATGGATGAACCATTTGTTGGTGTTGATGCCGCAACGGAAAAGGCAATCATCCAGCTATTGATGGAGCTGAAAGAAAAAGGGAAGACAGTTCTTGTAGTGCATCATGATTTGTCGACTGTGAAGGAATATTTCGATTGGACGATGTTGCTGAATAAAAAGGTGATGAAGATTGGTCCGACAGAAGAGGTCTTCATTCCTGAGTTTTTGCAGGAGACATATGGAGGACGGTTAGCGATATTATCCGATGCTGAGTCAGGCTTGCTATTGAAATGAGGTGTACACGATGAACGTACTGGATATACTTGCGGACCCCAACACAAGATGGATATTGCTAGGCACCATGTTCCTTGGCTTAAGCAGTGGAGTCATCGGAAGTTTTGCTTACTTGAGAAAGCAATCCTTACTGGGTGACACGCTCGCACATGCGGCCTTGCCTGGGATTTGCGTCGCTTTCATAGTAACAGGGGTGAAGTCGACCTCCTTCTTTCTGATCGGAGCGGCCGTCGCAGGTTTAGTGGCGGTTTTTCTGATTAGCATACTGACGAGGTACAGTAAAATCAAACAGGATGCGGCACTAGGCATCGTATTGACTTCATTCTTTGGATTGGGAATCGTATTGCTGACCCAGATCCAGCAGAGTGAATATGGCAACCAAAGCGGACTGGACACTTTTCTGTTCGGGCAAACGGCATCGATGGTGATGTCGGATGTGTATATGATGATGGCCGTTTCCTTTATACTCATTTTCACTTGTACGTTATTTTTCAAGGAATTTAAGGTATTGTCCTTCGATCCTGGATTTGCCAAGGGGATGGGATTGCCGGTCGTATTCCTCGACTATTTCATCATGATGCTGATAGTGGCGGCTGTCGTCATCGGCATTCAGGCGGTAGGGGTGGTGTTGATGGCATCCTTGCTGATTACCCCAGCCGTTTCTGCCAGGTACTGGACGGAGCGCCTGCATATCATGGTCATCCTCTCTGGAATTTTCGGTTTGTTGAGTGGGGTGTCCGGGACATTAATCAGCACGTCGGTCAATAACCTGCCAACAGGCCCTTTGATTGTTTTATCGGCCACGGTCTGGTTTTTCTTTTCCATGCTTTTTGCTCCTAAACGTGGAGTCATCTCCAAGACGTGGAGAAGGGTTTCGGCAAAAAAGATCTATGTACATGAACAGGAAAAAAGGAAAGGAAGCCATTCAGCATGAACGATTTTTGGATTATCTTAGTCGGGGCACTTGTAGCGAGTTCCTGCAGTGTACTGGGGTGTTTTTTAATAGTAAGGAAGATGACCTTGATTGGCGATGCAATCAGTCACTCGGTTTTACCCGGCATCGTATTGGCGTTTTTAATAACGGGGTCGCGTGATTCGATTCCCATGCTGATTGGTGCAGCAGCACTCGGTTTACTTACCGTATTCTTAATCCAGCTATTCCAAACATCCGGGGTTCAATCCGACGCAGCGATAGGCATCGTGTTCACTTCCCTATTCGCAGTAGGGATTGTATTGGTCAGTTTATATACACAGCAAATCGATTTTGATCTGGATCATGTCCTGTATGGCGAGATTGCATATACCCCATGGAATATGATGTCAATCGGTGGGGTTATGGCAGGGCCAAAGGCCGTTTGGATTGTAGGAAGTTGTTTCATGATCAATCTTCTCTTACTTTTTCTTTTCTTCAAGCAATTTAAGCTGGTTTCCTTCGATCCCGCACTTGCTGCAGCGATGGGCATACCGGTTATATTTTTTCACTATTTACTGATGGGTCTCGTTTCGCTGACAACTGTGGCGTCATTTGATAGTGTAGGTTCGATTTTGGTGGTGGGGATGCTCATTATTCCTGCGGCAACGGCCTATTTGCTTTCGGACCGATTAAGTCGGATGATTGTCGTCAGCATCGGGGTCGGGATCTTGAGCTCGGTCATTGGGTATTATTCAGCAACTTTTCTTGATGCTTCCATCTCAGGGTGCATGGTTGGTTCAGCCGCTTTCTTATTCGGCTTGGCTTTCCTTTTTTCACCGATCAACGGGGTGGCCACTAGGTTTATAAAACGAAGAAGGGCAAGGGAAACCCATTTATAGTACATTCCACTTAGAGGCTGCATGATTTTCACTTCATGTGGCCTTTTTGCCATCAAACTATCCTTAGATATAGTTGTGATTTTCTTTGTTTAAAGTATAATGAGTAAGTGTAATTTAAAGAAGCAGGAACCTTTTTAAGGGAGAGTTCATTATGGAAGAACAAAATAAATTTTCATCGCGAATAGATTTTTCTTTGGTCACGATATTATTGTTGTTATGTATTGGTAGTTGTTTGGCCATATACAGTGCGCAGACTACTGGACAATACGAAGAAAACTTCTTAATAAAACAAATATTTTGGTATGCGGTTGGAGTCGGGATTGTTCTCGGAATCATCACGCTGGATTCAGACCAGTTGAAGAAGATATCTTGGTATGCATATGGATTCGGATTATTGCTATTGTTATTATTGCTTGTCATGCCAGATTCCATTGCGCCCGTACGTAATGGTGCGAAAAGTTGGTTCATCATTAAGCCACTGGGATCGATACAGCCCTCGGAATTCATGAAGGTTTTTCTCATTTTGGCCTTGGCGAATGTCATTTCAAATCATCATCTCAAGAATACGTTGAAAACCATCCAAACCGATCTCTGGCTCCTTGTTAAGATAGGGCTTGTGACAGGAGCTCCGTTGCTGTTGATCATGCAACAGCCGGATTTAGGTACATCGCTTGTTTTAATGTCAATCATGATCGGAATGATCTTCATTTCGGGGATATCATGGAAAATCTTGCTTCCAATCGTGACAGCCGGTATCGTTGCTGTTTCCACCATCATGTACTTCGTCCTCTGGCATCCGGAACTGCTTGAGAAAATAGGTGTGAAAACGTATCAGTTCGGCCGTATTTATTCATGGCTGGATCCTTATAACTATGCGAGTTCGGAAGGGTATCATTTGACAAAATCCTTGCTGGCCATAGGTTCGGGGCAGACCACAGGTAAGGGTATTGGGTCAAGGGAAGTATATTTACCGGAAAGTCATTCGGATTTCATCTTTAGTATCATCGGGGAAGAATTCGGCTTCATCGGTTCCAGTATCATTATCTCCTTGTTCTTCTTATTGGTTTACCATATTACAAAAACCGGCATGGAAACGCGGAATAATTTCTATACATATATTTGTGTGGGCATCATCAGCATGTTAACGTTTCACGTGTTTCAAAATATCGGAATGACGGTCGGCGTATTACCGATCACCGGAATTCCGCTTCCGTTCATCAGTTACGGGGGAAGCTCGCTCATGGGGAATATGATGGCCATGGGCTTGATATTCAGCATAAGGTATCATTATAAAAAGTACATGTTTTCGACGGATATATAAAAAACGCCGGCCATTCACCATGGCCGGCGTTTTTATAGTTATTGAAGCTTTGAACCGGATGGGAATTGATCTTTATATCCAGAGAACTGTTGGTAGGACTGGCCTAAACTATCGGTTTGTGCCTTTTCCAAGCCATACCATCCTTTTTCGAACATCAGGTTATAAAGTTCCCGTTGCATTTCCTGGGTTTCTTTTGAGACCGAGAAAACATCTTGAAATAAAGCTTGGTTACTCATCTCATGGAGGGCAACTGAATAAGAGTTACAGAAATACTTCTCTGTTGCCAGCATGTCATTTGTAAAATCGCGGTCATTCATTTCTGGTGTTTTAGCAATGGTTGATTCGGGATTTTGGACCTTGTTTTGATTAGGCATCAAGAAACCTCCTTTACTGGAATTGTTGTTGGCTTTGCTGTTGGTTTGGATTTAAGTGGGACAAGATGGTGTCATAATGACGTTGATGCATCTGTCCACAGCGGGTTAAAGCGTTTATGATTTGAGGATCTTTACATTGTTTAGCGTAAAAGTGTGCTTTTTTAATCGCAATCAAGTTCCAGGAAAGCATATCGGTAAGGTACATACTATCTTTTACAGATACCATTTCGGGTGGCTGTTTCATGAAACCGGTCGTTTGTTGCTGATTGTTCATCGAGTTTTGTTGTTCCATCATCTTACCTCCTTCATTGTGGTCTGAACGAGATTAATTTCCCCTGTTTTTAATTTTATATTCGAGAAGAGCAAGTGACTGAATATACATGAAGGATATAAGAGCCTAACCCTAACATCTATTTTTTCAAACGGGGATTTGGAGGGAACGCAGATGGAACTAATGAGGAACTTCTTTCTCTACCTATCGAAGAATAAACCATTAATTAAGGCTGCACGGAGATATGGATTGCGTTTTGGGGCAGCCCGCTTTGTTGCCGGAGAAACTTTGGTTGAAGCGACTAAGGTCATTGCAGAACTAAATCGGAAAGGGTTATCTGTGACGATAGACTATCTAGGTGAATTCATAGATCATGAGCAGGAAGCAGAAGAGATGGCAAACCAGTGCATCGATGCGATTCGAGCCATTTCCGAGCATGGTCTCGATTCCCAGTTATCCTTGAAACCGACTTCGATGGGTTTGGATATCTCGGAACATGTTGTCATGAAGAATATGAGAAGGATTTTAGAAGAAGCAAAAGCCGCCCGGGTATTCGTTACGCTAGATATGGAAGATTTTCCGCGCTGTCAGCCAACATTAGAAGTGTTCAAAAAACTAAAAGCTGAATATAATGATCTTGGTACGGTTATACAAGCATATCTTTATCGGACGGAGAAAGATCTCGACGAGTTGAATTTCCTCCATCCGAATCTTCGACTGGTTAAAGGAGCATATAAAGAGCCAAGTGACATCGCCTTCCCAGAAAAAGAGAAGGTGGATGCAAACTTCAAGAAAATCATTAAAAAGCATCTGCTAAATGGGAACTATACGGCGGTCGCCACCCATGATGATAAAATCATTGATTACACGAAAAACCTCGTCAAGAGACATGGCATCAGCCCGGATCGGTTCGAATTTCAAATGTTATACGGCATCCGGAATGAAAAGCAATTGGAATTAGCTGATGAGGGTTATAAGGTTAGGGTGTATGTTCCATATGGTACGGATTGGTACGGATATTTCATGCGCCGCCTTGCGGAGAGGCCAGCCAATGTTTCCTTCGTTTTAAAGGGGATATGGAAAAGGTAGCAGAAGTAAGAGCCGGCCCGGATAAGGGACGGCTACTCTACTTTGGAATCTATTTTTTAAATTGATTGTTCTGGCTGTTCACCTTATTCTTTCCGTTGTTACGTTCACCGCCAGGACCCGCGTTTCCTTTCACGCTTGCGGCACTTACGGCTCCTTTGGAAGGATTATCTTTATGCTTCATGAGTATACGTCACCTCCTGTTCGTTATTTTCTTCTAAAGAGTGAAAAATAACCAGGGGTTTTACGATAAAAATATTTAATTTTTCCTGTTTAATCATTGCAGAATTTCCAAATTTATTCTATATTAGTAATAAGAATAAATATTCAAAAATTTTTTGGGACAAAAATGAATGAGCATTCATTCAATACATTGTGTAAGGGGGATATGAACTTGGTTCGACAAATACGAAAGGCTGCTGTTCTAGGGTCAGGAGTTATGGGATCAGGGATTGCTGCACACCTTGCTAACATCGGCATTCCGACTTTATTATTGGATATTGTACCTCGTGAACTCACGGAGGACGAGAAGAAAAAAGGTCTTACATTAGAAAATAAACAAGTACGTAACCGCATTAGTCAGACTGCGATTACTAAACTTCTAAAACAAAAACCAGCTCCGTTATCAGCAAAAGGCAATCTGGCCTTGATTGAAGCGGGGAACCTGGAAGATGATATAAGCCGTTTAAATGAAGTAGATTGGGTAATTGAAGTGGTCGTGGAGAGACTTGATGTGAAGCAGAGTGTGTTTGCTCAGGTTGATAAATACCGTAAATCGGGCAGCATCATTTCTTCCAATACATCAGGTATATCAATTGAGGCGATGGCCGAGGGACGTTCTGAAGATTTCCAAAAGCATTTCTTGGGAACTCACTTTTTCAACCCTCCACGCTATTTGAAACTTTTGGAAGTCATTCCTACGAAAGCCACTGCTCCTGAAGTGCTTGAATATATGAAGCAATTTGGTGAAGACGTTCTTGGTAAAGGAGTGGTCGAAGCCAAAGATACACCGAATTTCATCGCCAACCGCATCGGTACGTATGGGCTGCTAGTTACCCTTCGTGAAATGCAAAAAGGCGGGTACAGCGTGGGTGAAGTGGATTCTGTAACAGGTCCATTGATTGGCAGGGCGACGAGCGCAACATTCCGTACGCTTGATGTAGTTGGTCTTGATACTTTTGCACATGTTGCGAAGAACGTATATGACCAGGTTGAAGGAGAGGAAAAGGAAGTTTTCCGCATTCCTGACTTCATGAATAAAATGCTTGAAAACGGTTGGCTTGGAAGCAAATCCGGACAAGGATTTTTCCTGAAAAAAGGCAAGGAAATCCTTGAACTGAACCCTGAAACACTTGAATACGAACCACGGAAAAAACTGAAAACGCCTTCTATAGAAATGGCGAAACAGGCAAAAGGTCTTTCTAATAAAATGAAAGCGCTTGTTTATAGTGATGACCGTGCTGGCCTCCTGCTTTGGAATGTGTTGAATCCAGCCCTTGTGTATTCTGCACAACTGCTAGGGGACATTGCTGACGATATTGTGGCAATTGACCAGGCAATGAAATGGGGCTTCGGTTGGTCTACAGGACCTTTCGAAACGTGGGACGCAATTGGTGTCGAAAAATCAGTAGCACGCTTAGAACAAGAAGGTGTCACTGTTCCTCAATGGGTGAAGGAAATGCTGGAAAAAGGCATCACTTCATTCTATAAAGAAGAAAATGGTGTAGTTTCCTACTATCACAATGGTGAATATAAGGAACTTCTTGAGAATCCAAAGGTGATCAACCTGAAAGCGATCAAGAAGCAAAAAGGCGTAATCAAGAAAAACAGTGGTGCAAGTTTGATTGATATTGGCGACGGTGTCGTACTTCTTGAGTTCACGTCACCGAACAATGCAATTGGTCTGGATATCATGCAGATGATCAATGCGGCTGTTGATGAGGCTGAAGCAAATTATAAAGGCTTGGTCATTGGAAACCAAGGCAAAAACTTCTGTGTAGGCGCCAATATTGCCATGATGTTGATGGAAGCCCAGGATGACAATATATTCGAATTGGATATGGTGATCAGCCAATTCCAAAAAGCGATGTTGAAAATTAAATATAGTGCGGTCCCTGTCGTCGTAGCGCCATTCAATATGACGCTTGGCGGAGGTGCAGAAGTTTCCCTTCCTGCCGCACGCATTCAGGCGACTACGGAAACGTATATGGGTCTAGTGGAAGCTGGCGTTGGCTTGATACCTGGTGGTGGCGGAACCAAAGAACTTTATGTGAAAACATTGAAGAGCATGCCAAAAGGCGTCGACTTTGATTTGCAGAAGGTAGCGAATCGGGTATTTGAAACGGTTGCCATGGCTAAGGTTTCTACTTCTGCCGAAGAGGCGCGGGGAAATAATTTCCTTGGTGCTTCTGATCGAATCAGTGTGAATTCCGATCATCAGTTATATGATGCGAAGCAGTCCGTCATTTCGATGTATGACCAAGGTTACACAGCACCAACCCGCACGAAAATCCCTGTGGTTGGTGAGACCGGTTATGCCGCACTTCTTTTAGGGGCAGAAGCGATGCGTCTTTCAGGCTTCCTCTCCGAGCATGACCTAGTCATCGCTAAAGAGCTTGCGTATGTCCTGGCTGGTGGGAAACTTCCATTCGGTACAGAAGTAGATGAACAGTATATCCTGGACCTAGAAAAACAAGCATTCTTAAAATTGATTTCAACACCGAAATCACAACAAAGGATGCAACACATGCTTGTTAAGGGAAAACCACTTCGTAACTAATTGATCGTCCAAAGATAGAGTCAAATAACTAAAGTTCAATAGGTTGATAGCTTAAAAATGAAGTAAGGGGGATCCTCATGAAAGAAGCAGTAATAGTAGCTGGAGCAAGGACTCCGGTAGGAAGAGCAAAAAAAGGTTCTCTTGCTAACGTTCGTCCAGATGATTTAGGGGCTCTTGTGGTAAAGGAAACGTTGAAGCGTGCTGGAAATTATGAAGGCAATATCGATGATTTGATCATCGGCTGTGCGATGCCGGAGGCAGAGCAAGGCCTGAATATGGCAAGGAATATCGGAGCATTGGCGGGCTTGCCATACACGGTGCCGGCCATTACCATCAATCGTTACTGTTCGAGTGGTTTGCAAAGCATTGCATATGGAGCGGAAAGAATCATGCTCGGCCAAAGCGATACGGTCATCGCAGGTGGCGCAGAATCTATGAGTCTAGTGCCAATGATGGGGCATGTTACCCGTCCAAACGCACATCTTGCTGAAACGGCTCCTGAGTATTACATGGGTATGGGCCACACAGCCGAAGCTGTAGCGAATAAATATGGGATTTCCCGTGATGACCAAGATGCATTTGCTGTACGCAGCCATCAAAGAGCGGCGAAGGCCATTGCAGAAGGGAAATTCTCTGATGAAATCGTTCCGGTAGACGTAACTCTCCGTTCTGTAGGTCCGGATTTGAAACTGCAGGAAAAGAAATTTCAATTCACTCAAGATGAAGGCGTCCGTGAGGGGACGACAGTCGAAGTCCTTAAAAAGCTAAGACCGGCATTTTCTGTAACTGGATCCGTTACCGCAGGAAATTCATCGCAAACAAGTGATGGAGCTGCTGCCGTCATGGTGATGGAGGGAGAGAAAGCTTCCTCTTTAGGCATGAAGCCAATTGGTAAGTTCCGTTCCTTTGCGGTAGCGGGAGTTCCGCCTGAAATCATGGGGATCGGCCCAATCGCTGCGATTCCTAAAGCATTAAAACTTGCAGGGCTTGAGCTATCTGATATCGGTTTGTTCGAATTGAATGAGGCGTTCGCTTCTCAATCCATTCAAATCATCCGGGAGCTTGGCTTGAACGAAGAGATTGTCAACGTCAATGGAGGGGCCATCGCCCTTGGTCATCCACTTGGCTGTTCGGGTGCCAAATTGACCCTAAGCCTGCTTCATGAAATGAAACGCAGAAACCAACAATTCGGAGTCGTCACCATGTGTATCGGCGGCGGTATGGGTGCTGCCGGAGTATTCGAATTATTAGCATAGAACCTTTTATCCGGATGCAGGTGTAATCACTGTATCCGGCCTTCAATGAAACTTACTATAATGAAACTTACCATATAGGAGGAATTTTTATGTCCAATCCAACAACAGAAAACTTGATTAAAGGTGGAGCATTTTTAGTCGAAGATATTACGTATGATCAAGTGTTTACACCAGAGGATTATTCTGATGAGCACAAAATGATTGCCAAAACTTCTGAAGATTTCGTAGTGAACGAGGTCCTTCCGCAAGTTGAACACTTAGAAAACCATGAATTTGACCGTTCTGTAAAATTGCTGAAGCATGCTGGGGAAATTGGCTTACTAGGCGCTGACGTACCAGAAGAATATAGCGGTCTTGGCCTTGATAAAATCAGCTCTGCATTAATTACGGAAAAAATGGCACTTGCTGGCGGATTCGGAATTACGCACGGTGCGCACGTAGGAATCGGCTCTTTACCAATCGTATTATTCGGTAATGAAGAGCAAAAACAAAAATACCTTCCACTACTTGCAACAGGTGAAAAAATTGCGGCATATGCTTTAACTGAACCGAGCTCGGGATCTGATGCGTTGGGTGCGAAAGCAACGGCAAAATTGAATGCAGAAGGCACTCATTATATTTTAAATGGAGAAAAACAATGGATCACGAATGCAGGATTTGCAGATGTATTCTGTGTTTACGCAAAAATCGATGGCGAACAGTTTTCCGCTTTCATCGTAGAACGTGAATATCCTGGTGTATCTACAGGTGCCGAAGAAAAGAAAATGGGCATTAAGAGTTCTTCTACACGTACATTGATCCTTGAAGATGTAGCCGTTCCGGTTGAGAACCTTCTAGGTGTCGCGGGTAAAGGCCATGTCATTGCCTTCAATATCTTGAACATCGGACGTTATAAATTGGGTGTCGGTGCAGTAGGCGGTTCAAAACGTGCTCTTGAACTTACAGCTGCTTATACAAATCAGCGTCAGCAGTTCAAAACGAAAATTTCTGATTTCAACCTAACAAAAGAAAAATTAGCGACGATGGCTTCTAAAATCTATGCCGCGGAAAGCTCTGTTTATCGTACGGTCGGCCTTTATGACCAAAGACAAAGCAAACTGACTGATGAGCAAGTAAAAGACGGTAAATCCATGGCCGCAGCCGTTGCTGAATACGCAATCGAGTGTTCATTGAATAAATTCTTCGCTTCGGAAGTGTTGGATTATGTAACTGATGAAGGGGTTCAGCTTCATGGTGGGTATGGCTTCATGCAAGAATATGAAATTGAGAAAGCGTACCGTGATTCTCGTATTAACCGCATCTTTGAAGGGACAAATGAGATCAACCGCTTGCTCGTTCCAGGCACATTCCTGAAAAAGGCACTTAAAGGTGAACTTCCTCTTCTTCAAAAAGCACAAGGCTTACAAGAAGAGTTAATGATGATGATGCCGGAAGAGCCAGGCGATGAGCCGTTGGCACAAGAAAAAATGCTGGTTAGAAATGCTAAGAAAATTGGCATCCTGGCTGCAGGTCTTGCTGCACAAAAATTCGGTAAAAAACTTGATCAAGAACAAGAAATCCTTTCAAATATTGCTGATATCGTATCTCTTGCCTATGCTGCTGAATCAGTGGTGCTACGTACGGAAAAAGCAATCGTGACTACAGGTCTAGAAAAGAACCAACAAAAAGTGCTTTACACTGAAATCTTCGTTCAAGAAGCTTTCAATGAAATCGAGCAACATGCAAAAGAAACGTTGATTGCTGTTGAAACTGGCGATACGTTGCGCATCATGCTTTCTTCCCTTCGCAAGTTGACTAGACATAATCCAATCAATGTTATTGCGAAAAAACGTGAAGCTTCCGTCAAAGTAATCGAAAATGAAAAATATGCACTTTAATTCTTAAAGTCTTAATCAAGGGGATGCCCATATCGGGTATTCCCTTGATTTATTTTGTAGGTTTTTCATGGGGATGCGAAGAGAGAGTCTATCGTTGTATTGCCCCAAAAAAACGGGTATTCTAAGGGAAGGTGGTGAAACGATGGGCTTAACTTTATACTGGTACCCAAAATGCGGCACATGCCGTAATGCAAAGAAGTGGCTGGATCGTCATGAGTTGCAATATGAAGCGATTCATCTCGTGGAAAATCCCCCTTCTCGGGCAGAAATTGAACAAATATATAAAAGTAGTGGACTAGAGTTGAAGAAGTTTTTCAATACGAGCGGGCAAAAATATCGCGAGCTCGGTTTAAAAGACAAACTCAAAGAAGCTTCAGAGAAAGAGATGCTCGATATATTGGCTACGGATGGCATGCTTTTGAAAAGACCAATTGTGACGGACGGCTTAAAAGTGACAGTAGGTTTCAAAGAAGAACAATTCGATCAGACCTGGAGCTAAGACTTTACAAAACATTTGGATAATTCCTTATCATAACAAAGAATCTACCTTATAATGTAATAGATAAAATATAAGCTGTAATATGGAGGGAATTAATATGTCAACGCCAAAAGAACTTCGTTATACAAAAGAACATGAATGGGTCAAAACGGAAGAGGGTACAGTACGCATAGGGATTACTGCATTCGCCCAGTCTGAACTTGGGGACATCGTTTTTGTTGAACTTCCAGAGGTCGGATCTGAACTGAAAGCGAACGAGCCCTTTGGTAGTGTAGAATCCGTTAAAACGGTTTCTGAACTTTATGCTCCTATTAGCGGCAAGGTCGTTGAAATCAATGAAGAGTTAAATGACAATCCTGAATTCGTTAATGAATCTCCGTTTGAAAAAGCATGGATGATCGTCCTTGAACCATCAGACAGCAGTGAAGTTGAAAAACTGATGAGTGCAAACGAATATGATAGCCTGATAAACGGGTAAGTAAGGTGAGGGGGAGGCTTTAATTAAGCCTGCTCTTTTTCAATTTGAGTGGAGACGGGGTGATGAGATGGAATGGGGTGTATCCGAGAAAGTGATCATGGTTGAAGGCCTTTCAGACAAGCGCAAAGTGGCATCCGTTCTGGACGAAGAAGTGGAAATCAGATGTACCAATGGCACCATTTCTTTAACGAAGTTGGATGAAATGGTGGATGAATTGATAGGCCGGGATGTTTACATCCTTTTTGACGCAGATGAGTCAGGGGAAAAGCTAAGGAAACAATTTCGTCGGGAACTGCCGGAAGCAAGGCATTTGTACATAGATAGGATGTACAAGGAAGTCGAGGATACCCCAGAACATCACATCGCTTCCGTGCTACTGACTGCAAATATGAAAGTGAAAACTAAATTTATAAGTAAAGGGATGGAAGAGTAACTGATGGAGGAATGGAAAGAAGAAGACTTTAAGCAAGCTGTTGATCAAGGGAACACTTTTAGTTTATATCTATACACACCTTTGTGTGGAACCTGCCAGGTGGCTTCAAGAATGCTTTCCATAACACTAGAGCTGTTCCCGGAAATGAAGGCTGGAAAAATGAACATGAATTATGTCCAGACATTGGCTGAACGATATGAAATTGAGAGCGTACCTTGTCTTTTGCTTTTTGAAAAAGGAAAGATGACAAAAAAAATATATGCCTTTCAGTCTGTTCCTTATTTGTATGGATTGCTGAAAGAGATAAGCTAAAAGCCGATCCTACATGGATTGGTTTTTTTGTTGAAGTCATGGGGGGAAATAGCATTCGTATTAATGATTGAATATTCTAATAACTAATTGACTACCTGTTACTAAAGTGCTATATTTTGTATGAAGTACATACGTTATAGACGCATCATACACGAGGATGGAATGTCTGCCATTTACAAAACGCGCTTATCCAGGCGACATCGTTCAATAGGGAAATTTCTATGGACGGTGGCGGGAAGTTCCGACTTCTTCATATTATAAGGTTCCTTGCATATAACAAGAGAAGAGGCAATATCGCTTTAATCCCTACTAAAACAATGGAAGAAGGGGAGAATAATGACAGAAAAAAATTACCGCTTTGAGACGTTGAGTGTGCATGGCGGTTTAAAAGTCGACGAAACGGGTGCCCGCGCCGTGCCCATTTATCAAAGTAATGCTTATTTGTTCAAAGATACAGATCATGCAGCGAATCTGTTTGGATTAAAAGAGAATGGCTATATCTATACGAGGCTTCACAATCCCACTGTCAGTGTCTTTGAAGAAAGAATGGCCCTGTTAGAAGGGGGAATCGGTGGATTGGCAGTTGCAAGCGGCATGGCCGCTATATCCCTTTCCATCCTTAATATCGCTGGTATGGGGGATGAAATCGTTTCTGCTTCAACACTGTACGGCGGGACCTATAATTTATTTGAAAATACACTCCCTAAATACGGAATCAAAGTGAAATTCGTCTCACCTGATGATCCGGAAAATTTCAAACGGGCAATCACTCCACGAACGAAGGCCATATTTGCCGAAACAATCGGCAACCCAAGCTTAAGGGTTCTTGATATCGAAGCAGTGGCGGAAATAGCCCACGAAGCAGGGATACCTCTTATCATTGATAACACTTTCGCAACGCCGTATCTGTGCCGACCAATAGACTTTGGGGCGGATATTGTCATCCATTCAGCTACAAAGTGGCTATTGGGTAATGGTACGACATTAGGGGGAGTCATCATCGACGGTGGTAAATTCGATTGGAATTCGCCTAATTATCCAGGCTTTACGGAACCTGACCCTAGTTACGATGGACTTGTCTATTCCGAAGCGGTAGGGCCTGCTGCCTTTATCACGAAAGCGCGTGTGCAATTGCTTCGGGATTTGGGACCGACGTTAAGTGCTCAAAGTGCATTCCAGTTCACGCTTGGCCTGGAAACGCTCCATGTCAGGATGAAGGAACACCTGTTGAATACGAGGACGGTCATTCAATACTTGGAGAACCATCCGGCAGTCTCATGGGTTTCTTATCCGGGTAACGATGATCATCCCGATAAAGCCCTAGCGGATAAATACTTGCCTAAGGGAGCCGGATCTGTGGTGACGTTTGGAATTAAGGGTGGACGTGAAGCAGGTTCCACACTCATCAATTCGGTAGAGTTATGGTCGCATGTCGCCAATGTCGGGGATGCTAAAAGCCTAATCATCCACCCAGCAAGTACAACTCACCAGCAATTGAATGATGCAGGACTGGTCAAGGCCGGTGTCAGCGCCGACCAGGTTCGCCTTTCAATCGGTATTGAAAATGTAGACGATTTACTTGAAGATCTAGAGCAAGCGATTGAAAAAGCGACGAATATCGTGTCAGTGAATTCTCAAAGAGTTTAATGGAGAAACAGGTACACCCTAGGATTTTACATTGCACTCCTTTTTTATCTGTGTTAAAATTTCAGACATAGTAAAGTGAATGTTAAGACAAAAAAGAATAGTCCATATATAGCTCTTATCAAGAGAGGTGGAGGGATGTGCCCGTTGAAACCCGGCAACCGACAAGGATTTTCCTTGGAAAGGTGCCAATTCACACAAAGCGTAGAGGCTTTGGGAGATGAGAGGAAGGCCTGCTTTTCCCTGCCTTTCTGCTCATGCAGAAGGGCTTTTTCTATTTTCTTTGAATCATAGAGGATAGATTCATCAGGAGGCCATAAAAATAAATCGACTAAATTCATAGGCTTAATTGGATAAAGAGGTGAGCATACATGATTACATTGTCAAACGTCAGTAAACTTTTTCGAACAGGAAAAGGAAATAGCGAAACGATTCATGCCGTGAATAGTGTGAATTTAGAAATAAATAAAGGTGAGATTTTCGGAGTCATCGGATACAGTGGGGCTGGCAAGAGTACGCTCATACGTATGCTGAATGGGTTGGAACGGCCTACTGAGGGCTCCGTGAACGTTGCGGGAAATGAAGTTTCAACAATTAAAGGGTCTAAGCTTCGTAAAGCCCGTCAAGAGATTAGCATGATTTTTCAGCATTTTAATCTCTTGTGGTCAAGGACCGTTCAAGAAAATATATCCTTTCCTTTGGAAATTGCAGGCATCTCCAAGCAAGAACGTATCAAGCGCGTCAATGAACTCATTAAGTTAGTTGGATTGGAAGGAAGAGAAAAAGCGTATCCATCGCAGCTAAGTGGTGGACAGAAGCAAAGGGTGGGAATAGCGAGGGCTCTTGCCAATAACCCGAAAGTGCTTTTGTGTGATGAGGCCACGTCCGCTCTAGATCCCCAGACAACCGATTCCATCCTGGAATTGCTTGTGGATATAAATCAACGCCTTGGTTTAACCATTGTCTTGATTACACATGAGATGCATGTCATTCGGAAGATTTGCAATCGAGTGGCTGTGATGGAAAGTGGACGGGTAGTCGAACAGGGAGCTGTCCTGGAAGTATTCAGAAACCCTAAAGAACAGATGACTAAGCGTTTTGTTCAGCAGGTGACGGAACCAGAAGAGACAAAAGAAACGATGGAGCATTTGTTTGAACGGTATCCAGCAGGAAAAGTGATTCAACTGACATTCGTGGGGGATCATGCAGAAAGCCCGTTGATCACAAAATTGGTACGTAATTTTGAGTTGGATGTGAACATTGTCCAGGGGAAGATATCACAAACGAGAAGCGGCTCATATGGAACATTGTTCATCCACCTTGATGGCAGTGAAGATGAAATGCTCCGCGCAATCGAATTCATAAAAGCACAGCAGGTAGGCGTGGAGGTGATTACTCATGCTTGAAGAATTATTGCCGAATGTAGATTGGGAAGACATCATAGAAGCGACGAAAGAAACGCTGTATATGACAAGTATTTCAGTTGTAGCGACCTTTTTTATAGGGATACTATTGGGGTTGCTTCTGTTTTTAACAGGCAAGGGGAATATGTGGGAGAATCGGGGCGTTAACGGTGTGTTAAGTGCTTTCGTTAATATTTTCCGTTCGATTCCATTCCTTATCTTGATTGTATTATTAATTCCGTTCACCAAATTACTTGTCGGTAGCATGATTGGTGAGAATGCGGCATTACCAGCACTCATTATCGGTGCAGCACCGTTTTATGCGCGGATGGTCGAAATCGGCCTTCGTGAGATTGATAAAGGCGTGATTGAAGCGGCTAAATCAATGGGAGCCAAAACCAGCACCATCATTTATAAGGTCCTCCTTCCAGAATCGATGCCGGCCCTTATATCAGGCATCACGGTAACATCGATTGCATTGGTTGGATACACGGCAATGGCAGGTGTCATCGGGGCTGGTGGATTGGGTAACTTAGCCTATCTGGACGGTTATCAACGGAATCACAACGACGTTACCCTGGTAGCGACGATTGTCATATTAATTATTGTCTTCATCATACAGATTATCGGTGATGTGATTACTTCTAAATTGGATAAAAGATAAGGGGAGATGAAAAGGATGAAAAAGTTTTTAGGGTTTGCATTCGTTCTAGTTTTATCAATTGCATTGGCGGCTTGCGGAACGGATAAAGAGAAAGATACAGGTAGTGGCGATGATACGAAGAAGTTAGTGGTGGGTGCATCGAATGTACCACATGCAGAGATTCTTGAAAAAGCGATTCCTCTTCTTAAAGAAAAAGGCATTGAATTGGAAGTGGAAACATTCCAAGACTATATCTTGCCAAACAAGGCTTTGAACAATAAAGAACTGGACGCGAACTACTTCCAGCACATTCCTTATTTAGAATCTCAAATTAAGGAAAATGGATATGATTTTGTTAATGCAGGCGGCATCCATATTGAACCAATTGCTTTGTATTCACAAAAATATAAAAGCATTGATAAGCTTCCAGAAGGAGCAACAATCATTTTAAGCAGCTCTGTTGCAGACCATGGACGTGCCTTATCACTTTTAGAAAAGAATGGCCTGATTACTCTTAAAGAAGGCATTGATAAAACGACAGCTACAGTAAAAGATATTGTCGAGAATAAGAAGAACATTAAATTCGATGCAGATTATGAAGCGGCATTACTTCCGAAGATCTATGAAAGCGGCGAAGGAGATGCGGTCCTAATCAACTCTAACTATGCAATCGACGCTGGCTTGAATCCACTTAAAGATTCCATTGCAATAGAAGATTCTGAATCACCATATGTGAACGTGATCGCTGTTAATAAAGGTGACGAAGACAAAGAAGAAATCAAGACGCTTGTGGAAGTATTACATTCCAAAGAAATTCAAGATTTCATTCTTGAGGAATATGAGGGTGCAGTCGTACCTGCAAAGGAATAAAGCAACGAAAGACGACCTGGATTTCCAGGTCGTTTTTAAGTTGGGGTTTAAAGTTGAAAGCAAAGGGTATAGAATAGACGAAGAAACAAAATGATTCACAAATTTGAAAGGATGGTTCACTATCAATACTTTAGATTTAAACGTAACGAGCGAAATGGAAAAAGCTATGCAGTTATCACATGGGGTTGGGTACAGTGAATACAGCAGAAATTTAGACCTTCGTATCGAGGTTGAAAAAGTAAGAGATAGGGAACATGAGCAATGCAATAAAATGGTTCTGGAATTACAACGTAAAATCCACGGATAAGCATATATTAGAGTCTTTCAAAAATCGGTCTGTAGAGGTAAAATGAAAAGTGATCTGTTGTACGTACCGGATCCTGCTCATTACTCCTGCAGATCGATTTTTTTCATGATAAGGGCCAACCGTCTTCCCCTTGAACTTTTCGGGAATATCTTATTATGAATGGAATCCCGAATAATTAGCTTACATTAACGAAAACTAAAATAAGGGCATATTTGCAGTGAAAAGCCTTTATACGGTCGTTTTATAACAATAGGGCAGGTTTCCACTCCCTAGCGAGTAAAAACCTCCATCTATATTAGTTGATTCTAAATTGGATTTGTTATAAAATTGTAATGAGAATAAAGTGAGAATGATTTTTTGAAAACTATAGTCAAGAAAGTGATTTTCACTTTCTGTAATAAAATAGGAATTAAGTTCACGGAGGTATTATTATGTCAGGTTCAACATTAACGGTAAAAGATCTTCATGTATCAATAGAAGGCAAAGAAATTTTAAAAGGGGTTAACCTGGAAGTAAAAGGCGGAGAAATCCATGCAATCATGGGGCCGAACGGAACAGGTAAATCCACTTTATCTTCAGCAATCATGGGTCACCCTAAATATGAAGTAACAAGCGGAAGCATCAGTTTTGATGGTGAAGACGTATTGGAAATGGAAGTTGACGAACGTGCTCGTGTTGGTCTTTTCCTTGCTATGCAATATCCAAGTGAAATCAGTGGTGTTACAAATGCAGACTTCTTGCGTTCGGCTGTCAATGCACGCCGTGAAGAAGGCGACGAAGTTTCACTTATGAAATTCATCCGTCAAATGGATAAAAACATGGAATTCCTTGAAATGGATGAAGATATGGCTCAACGTTATTTGAATGAAGGATTCTCTGGCGGAGAGAAAAAACGTAATGAAATCCTTCAATTAATGATGATTCAACCAAAAATCGCCATTTTGGATGAAATTGACTCAGGTCTTGATATCGATGCACTTAAAGTCGTTTCTAAAGGAATCAATGAAATGCGTGGAGAAGACTTCGGTTGCTTGATCATCACTCACTACCAACGTCTACTAAACTACATCACACCTGATTTCGTACACGTTATGATGCAAGGTCGCGTCGTTAAATCAGGCGGTCCTGAATTAGCTGCACGACTAGAAGCAGAAGGTTATGACTGGATTAAACAAGAATTGGGCATTGAAGACGAAACTGTTGGCGAAGAAGCGTAAGTAGGAGGATTTGCAATGACTACAGAAATGAAATTATCGCTTGAAAAAGAGGACATAAGC
This sequence comes from Peribacillus sp. NPDC097197, assembly GCF_050278025.1. NCBI lineage: Bacteria > Bacillati > Bacillota > Bacilli > Caryophanales > Bacillaceae > Peribacillus > Peribacillus sp. NPDC097197. The sequence goes on from NZ_JBNNST010000001.1 coordinate 402,903, forward strand.
TCTTATTCAACAAAAAATAATGAGCCATCTTGGCTATCAGACCTTCGAATCAAAGCTTTTTCAGATTTAGAAGAGCTTCCGATGCCTAGACCGGATAAAACGAAGATAGATAAATGGAATTTCACTTCATTCAAAACCCATACGGTTGAAAGTGAAGCATTTGCTTCTTTAGAAGAACTTCCAAAAGAGATTAAATCGATCATTGAAGAAAATGAAAATCTATACATTCAACGCAATAATACGCCGGCACATATTAATTTGTCAGCAGCTATAAAAGAACAAGGCGTTATCTTCACGGATATTTTCACAGCGGCTCGAGATCATGCTGAGTTAGTACAGAAGTATTTCATGAAAGATGGCGTGAAAGTGAATGAACACCGTTTAACGGCTCTACATGCTGCATTGCTTAACGGGGGAGCATTCCTATATGTTCCGAAAAATGTAGAAATCAAGGAACCAATCCAAGCAGTATTCTTGGTGGATAATCCTGAAACTACACTGTTCAATCACGTATTGATCGTAGCGGAAGATAATAGTTCTGTAACATACGTGGAGAACTACTTCTCGGCCGTTGAGTCTAATGAAGGCATCGCTAATATCGTAACGGAAGTGTTTGCGAATGCAAATGCGAAAGTGGAATATGGCGCTGTTGACACTCTATCCAAAGGATTCACAACATATGTGAACCGTCGTGGGGTAGTTGCACGCGATGCTCGTCTTGAGTGGGCACTTGGATTGATGAACGATGGTAATACGATTTCAGATAATACAACCAATCTAATAGGTGATGGCTCTTACGGAGATACAAAATCCGTAGTGGTTGGACGCGGGGAACAAAAACAAAACTTCACGACAGCCGTTGTTCATTTCGGAAAACGCTCTGAAGGCTTCATCCTTAAGCATGGTGTTATGAAAGACAGTGCATCAACCATCTTTAATGGTATTGGTAAAATAGAGTATGGTGCCACAAAGGCCAATGCGGAACAGGAATCACGTGTATTGATGTTAAGTGAAAAGGCACGTGGAGACGCTAACCCAATCCTGTTAATCGATGAGGATGATGTTACGGCAGGACATGCTGCGTCTGTCGGCCGTGTTGATCCCCTTCAACTTTATTACTTGATGAGTCGTGGTATCGCGAAAAAAGAAGCAGAAAGACTTGTCATTCACGGATTCTTGGCCCCTGTTGTAAATCAACTTCCAATCGAAGGAGTTAGAAAACAACTAGTCGAGGTCATTGAAAGGAAAGTACAGTAATGAACCCATACGAAATTCGTAAGCTTTTTCCGATATTAGATCAAGAAGTCAATGGTCAGCCATTAGTTTATTTAGACAGCGCTGCAACATCTCAAAAACCGGCTGCTGTCATTGAAACGATTGAAAATTATTACCGCGGTTTCAACTCTAATGTTCACCGTGGTGTGCATACACTTGGAACAAAAGCTACGGATGCGTATGAAGGTGCACGTGAAAAAGTTCGTAAATTCATCAATGCATCCTCTACTGAAGAAATCATATTCACTAGAGGAACGACTACATCCTTAAATACCGTAGCGAAGAGTTACGGTGGTGCAAATATTAAAGAAGGTGACGAAATTGTCATCTCCTATATGGAACATCATAGTAATATCATTCCATGGCAGCAGCTCGCTAAAGAAAAGGGTGCTGTACTGAAATATATTCCGCTACAAGAGGATGGAACGATTTCGCTTGATGATGTGCGGGCTACCATTACGGATGCCACGAAAATCGTGTCTGTCATGCAGGTTTCCAATGTGCTTGGTGTGATTAATCCTGTTAAGGAAATCGCAAAGATCGCGCATGAACATCATGCAATCATGGTGGTGGACGGAGCGCAAAGTACACCGCATATGAAAGTGGATGTCCGTGATTTAGATTGTGATTTCTTTGCTCTTTCAGGCCATAAAATGGTCGGTCCGACTGGAATCGGCGTATTATATGGTAAAAAGGAACTTCTCGAAAAAATGGAGCCGATTGAATTTGGTGGAGAGATGATTGACTTCGTAGGTTTGTATGAATCTACTTGGAAAGAACTCCCTTGGAAATTCGAAGCCGGAACTCCAATCATCGCAGGTGCCATCGGTCTTGGTGCTGCCATTGATTTCTTGGAAGAAATCGGCATGGATCAAATCGAACAGCATGAACACAAACTTGCTGCCTATGCGATCGATAAGTTGTCTGAAGTGGAAGGCCTTACGATTTATGGCACAAAAGATCCGAAAAAACGTGCCGGTGTAGTAACCTTTAATATAGATGACGTCCATCCACATGACGTCGCTACCGTCCTAGATGCAGATGGAATCGCTGTCCGTGCCGGTCATCACTGCGCTCAGCCTTTAATGAAATGGCTGGACGTATCATCGACAGCAAGAGCAAGTTTCTATCTATATAACACGGAAGAAGAGATCGATAAGCTAGTGTCCGGGCTTGTCAAAACGAAGGAGTATTTCAGTAATGTCTTTTGATAACTTAGATACACTTTACCGTCAGGTCATCATGGATCACTATAAGAAACCCCGTAACAAGGGTATGCTTGAAGATGGAAGTTTGACCATCGATATGAATAATCCCACATGCGGCGACCGTATTCGTTTAACGATGAAAATCGAAGACAATAAGGTCAGTGATGTTAAATTCGATGGCGATGGCTGTTCGATTTCAATGAGCTCGGCTTCCATGATGACTCAAGCCATCAAAGGAAAAGATATAGATACGGCTTTAGCGATGTCCAAGACTTTTTCAGAAATGATACAAGGAAAAGAGTATGATGATGAAATCGACCTTGGTGACATTGAAGCACTTCAAGGGGTCTCTAAGTTCCCTGCACGAATCAAGTGCGCGACTCTAGCCTGGAAGGCCATGGAAAAAGGTTTAAAGGAATAATTAAATTTAAATGAGCTGTTGTAGATTCAGCCATTTGAAATGGAGGAATACAAGCTATGGCTAAAAAGATGCCTGAAATTGGCGATTATAAATATGGCTTTGCGGATAAAGATATTTCCATCTTCCGTTCAAAGCGCGGCCTGACAAAAGAAATCGTGGAAGAAATTTCACGCATGAAAAGTGAACCACAATGGATGCTAGATTTCCGTTTGAAATCATTGGAGCATTTTTACAATATGCCGATGCCTCAGTGGGGCGGAGACCTAAAAAGCTTGAACTTCGACGAAATCACTTACTATGTGAAACCATCTGAGAAGTCCGAGAAATCATGGGATGAAGTGCCTGATGAAATCAAGCAAACGTTTGATAAATTAGGAATTCCTGAAGCGGAGCAAAAATATTTAGCAGGGGTTTCTGCTCAATATGAATCCGAAGTGGTTTACCACAACATGAAGGTAGAATTAGAAGACATGGGTATCGTATTTAAAGATACGGATTCCGCTCTTCGTGAAAATGAAGATATCTTCCGCGAGCATTTCGGTAAAACGATTCCGCCAACGGATAATAAATTCGCTGCCTTGAATTCAGCTGTATGGTCCGGTGGATCATTCATCTATGTACCAAAAGGCGTGAAAGTGGATACACCGCTTCAAGCATACTTCCGTATTAACTCAGAAAATATGGGTCAATTCGAACGTACGCTGATCATCGTCGATGAAGGAGCATCCGTTCATTATGTTGAAGGTTGTACAGCACCAGTTTATACAACCAATTCCCTTCATAGTGCGGTCGTGGAAATTGTCATCAAAAAAGACGCATATTGCCGTTATACGACAATTCAAAACTGGGCTAACAATGTGTTTAACTTGGTTACGAAACGTGCGGTTTGTGATGCGAATGCAACGATGGAATGGATTGATGGAAACATAGGTTCTAAACTGACGATGAAATACCCAGCCGTCATCTTAAAAGGTGAAGGCGCTCGTGGTATGACATTATCCATTGCCATTGCTGGTAAAGGTCAACATCAAGATGCAGGAGCGAAAATGATTCACCTTGCTCCTAACACTTCTTCAACAATCGTATCAAAATCGATTTCTAAACAAGGCGGGAAAGTAACTTACCGTGGTATGGTCCATTTCGGACGTAAAGCCGAGGGAGCCCGCTCAAATATCGAATGTGATACATTAATCATGGATAATCAGTCAACATCTGATACAATCCCATACAATGAAATTTTAAATGACAATATTTCTCTTGAGCATGAAGCGAAGGTTTCCAAAGTATCAGAAGAGCAATTGTTCTACTTGATGAGCCGTGGAATCTCTGAGCAAGAAGCAACAGAAATGATCGTCATGGGCTTCATTGAGCCATTCACGAAAGAGCTTCCGATGGAATATGCGGTAGAAATGAACCGCTTAATCAAGTTCGAAATGGAAGGTTCTATTGGTTAATCATCTATATATGTTTTAAACAAACGTTGTAGATGGAATAAAGTGAAGGAAACCGGGTGTGCACATGCCATTTCGGTTTTCCTTTGCCGGAAGAAGGCGAACTTAGTTCGTCTTCTTCTATTTTTTTCTGTTGATCCTCTTAAAGGGTTTAGACGATTGAAGGGAAAGTACCAATCAAGCAGGTACTTTTTTTGTCTTTAAAAGAAAGTACATATAGGTAGAGGTGGATATTGTGGAATGGCTGATTCAGAATAAAGAATGGGTTTTCGTAGGAATCGGTGTTAGCCTTGTTTTAGGGCTGACTGGGATATTCCTGAAAAAGGGGGAACCAAACTCCCAGCCGGTCTCAGGGAGTCGTTCTAAGAGTCATGGAAGGGATCATAGTGGTGCGATTAGGCATCATGATGAATAAACTGAACCGTTTTGGCTAGAATGGTTCTAAAATATTAAGTCTGAAAAAGGTCCTTATCCAAGGGCCTTTTTCATTTACTCATTATCTGCACGAAATGATAGGTTAAAAGGGAAGAATCCTTGCTGGATGTATGTGTAACAACCGGTAGATTTTGATATGATAAAGGAATAGGAAACCAGTCGTATGAGAAGCAGGAAGAGTGAATCGAGTGACAGTGCTTATACGTTTTGAAGTCAGTAGTGAAAGGGTAAAAAAAGTATAGTGTAAGTGGTTTAGGAGGGGTGAAGAGTGATATACATTGGCTTAACAGGTTGGGGGGACCATGATTCATTATCAATCGATAAAGTTCCCACTCGTGACAAGCTGAAGGTATATGGAGCGCATTTTCCAACGGTTGAGGTGGATGCATCTTTTTATGCCATTCAGCCGAGGCGGAATATAGAGAAGTGGATAGCCGAGACACCAGATTCCTTTCAATTTGTTGTAAAAGCCTATCAGGGAATGACTGGTCACCAAAGAGGTGAGATTCCTTTTGAAAGTAAAAAAGAGATGTTCACTGCATTCCGGGAATCTCTTGAAGCTTTTCAAAAGTCGGGTAAACTCGCGATGGTCCTTTTTCAGTTTCCGCCATGGTTTGATTGCAAACGGGAGAATGTTCAGTATCTCCGATGGTGTAGGGCGGAGATGGGGGATATTCCTGTGGCCATTGAGTTCAGGAACCAAAGTTGGTACCGACCGAATAGGGTCCAGCAGACACTCGAGTTCATCGAGCAAGAAGGGTGGATTCACACGGTATGTGACGAACCACAGGCAGGAGAAGGTTCCATCCCCCTTGTCCTCAAGGCTACGCATCCAGATAAAACGTTAGTACGCTTTCATGGACGCAATATCCACGGTTGGCAGAAACCAGCCTCTGGAGCAAACTGGCGGGAAGTGCGCTATTTATATCGCTATAACCAACAGGAATTAACCGACTGGGTGGAGAAACTTCGCCTATTAGAAAAGCAGAGTAAGGATGTATATGTATTGTTCAACAATAACTCTGGTGGGGACGCGGCGGATAATGCCAAACAATTTATCGATTTGCTAGGCCTTACATATGAAGGATTGGCTCCTAAGCAACTTGGTTTGTTTTAATTTGGACTATATAATGAATAAAGACTGGGTGGGCAAACTAGAAGAAGGGCTTTAGCTCACAAATCGATAAAGGCGGATTTCTTCATGATATGGGTATTATTAATTAGTGTGGGTTTATTGGCAGGTACAATCGGGGCCCTTGTAGGATTAGGGGGCGGAATCATCATAGTGCCTTCGCTCTTATTTCTAGGTAGCTCCACAGAGGTGATGGGCGCCTTGACGCCACAAGTAGCGGTCGGTGTTTCAACAGTCATCATGATTTTCACTGGATTGGCCTCCACTTTATCTTATATGAAGCATAAAGTGGTGGATTATAAGGCCGGTTTCATTTTCTTTGCTGGAAGCGCCCCAGGGGGGATCATCGGAGCTTATGTGAACAAAGTTCTCAATGTGGATGCATTTTCGCTGTACTTCGGCCTTTTTATGATAGTGATGGCCATCGTCTTATTGGTGAAAGATAGATTGCGACCGATCACCTTCAAACCGGGGACCGGAAAAATCACCAAGACTTATATAAACAAAAATGGACAGGCATCCACTTATGGATATCAGCCCTTGGCGGCCATATCCATCTCATTTGTCGTGGGGATCAGTTCCGGGTTATTTGGCATTGGCGGAGGATCGCTCATGGTCCCGGTCATGATGCTGGTATTTTTCTTCCCGCCCCATGTGGCTGTGGCGACATCGATGTTCATGGTATTTTTGTCTTCCATTACGAATTCCATCACGCATATCTCTCTGGGGAATGTTCATTGGCCATATGTGATTGCCTTGATTCCAGGGGCTTGGCTTGGTGCGAAACTTGGAGCTTTTGTGAATACACGCCTGAACAGCTCAGCACTTGAGAACATGCTGAAATTGGTTCTGATCATTATTGGGCTACGTCTTATTTACCAAGGTATAACAGGATAACGAGGGGGAAAAATGATGTCAGAAATCATACATCTATATCACACCAATGATTTTCACAGTCATTTTGAAAATTGGCCTCGTATTGATAAGTTTCTTAAAGAAAGAAGACAACTTCATCAAGAAACGGGAGAGGAAGCGGTCATACTAGATATAGGAGACCATGTCGACCGCTGGCACCCATTCTCAGAAGGTACGATGGGTAAGGGGAATATTGACCTTCTGAACGAAGCGGGTTATCAATATGTAACGATCGGCAATAACGAAGGCATTACATTGCCTCATGAAGCGTTGGATACTTTGTATAATAAAGCTCATTTCAAGGTATTGGCAGCGAATATCTATTACCTGAACGATACTAGGCCCCAATGGGCGCTTCCTTACTGGATACATACCACGAAAAAAGGTACAAAGCTTGGCATGATCGGGCTGACCGCCTTTTTCCAAAAGTTTTATCGTGCATTGGATTGGCATATTGCCGATCCATTTGCGGAGTTACAAAAACAGATAGAAAAGATCAAGGAAATGGCGGATGTAGTGATCGTTCTTTCTCATCTGGGCATACATGATGACGAAAGAATGGCAGAAGACTTTCCGGAAATAGATATCATTCTTGGTGCTCACACCCATCATATTCTTCACCAAGGAAAACTCGTCAACCAAGCATTACTTTGTGGCGCGGGAAAATATGGGTTTTATATTGGTCAAGTGGAATTGACCCTTAATGACAAAAAAGAAGTAATCAAGAAGACGGCCATGCTCTACGATACCAACGACCTTCCCGAATTGAAGGGCGAGCGGAGCTGGATTGAAGAGATGAACCAAGTCGGGAGGGATGCTCTCAAACAAGTTGTCCTATCCTTACCTGAACCTTTGGAGAATGATTGGTTTAAAGTGTCGCCGCTTACGAAGATTCTAGGTGAAGCGTTACGAGAGTGGAGCGAAGCGGACTGTTCCTTTGTGAATGCTGGGCTGTTATTGGAAGGCTTGCCACAAGGTCCCGTCTCCAAAGGGGATATTCACCAAATATGTCCCCATCCGATCAATCCGTGCATCGTTGAAGTGAATGGCCGGGAATTGAAGGAAATCCTCATGCTTTCCCGAAATGAGGAGTGGCCCCATATCCAGGTGAAGGGCTTCGGATTCCGAGGAAAGATCATGGGAGTCATGCACTATGATCAATTAGAATTTAAACGGACGAAAAACGGAATCATTAAAGAAATCAGCGTGAAAGGTACAAAGATTCAACCGGATCAAACTTATAAACTGGCCCTACCAGATATGTTTACGTTCGGGCACTTCTTCCCAAGCATTCAGCGCTCCAAACAAAAGGAGTACTTAATGCCAGAATTTTTACGTGATATCCTTTTATGGAAGTTGAAAAAAATGTATCCCGACAACTAGGTATATATCACGGTTCCTCCCTCTTTTTCATAATATATGAGAAAGAGGGGGCGAAACCAATTGATTAACATGATGCCAATAATGATCGATAGCAAAACATTCTTAGCCATCTCCGTCCAACTGCCCAAAACCAATCTGCTTGCCGTAGCATCCGAAAAGGGATATATCATGTGCGGAGCATTAGACGTCGGTCTTTTGAATGAAACGTTAAAGGACCGGAAAATCCTTGCAGGAAGGGCTATAGGCGTTAAAACGATAGAAGAGTTACTGGATGCACCTCTCGAAACCGTTACGTGGGAGGCTGAAGAAAAGGGCATTTACCGGGGAATGATTGGAAGGAAGGCATTAATGAAAATGATTTAATTATAAAGGCTTTCCTTTAAATAGAGGGAGCCTTATTTTTAATTGAAAAAAATAAATAGGTTTCAGGTTGAATTTCCACAAATATAGCCGATATTTCCTAAAAGGAACTATTTAAAATTTTGAATCTGAAACGGAGTATTAGTATGAGGCTATCCATTACAGCGTCGCTTAATCCGGGAGAGCGGCTCGGTATGAACATCTATAATGAGCAGGGCACCATCCTTTTGAGCGAGGGGCTAACATTGACACAAAAAATGATCAATCGATTGGTTGCCCTTAATATTCCCTTTGTTTATATTCAAGATTCTAGAACGGATGACATCATGCCAAAGCCACCGATTTCTGGGGAACTAAGGCGAGAGGCCCTTCAAACGATAGAAGCCACTTTTCTTGAAATCAAAAATGGCGTCAAGGTGAATAGTGCATTTACCATCGAGAAGGCCGCGTTGAAATTCACCCATCTCGTACGAAGTATCATGGAAGAGTTGAAAAACAGCAACGAATTGCTGACTTTACTGGCTGACGTCTATACATATGATGATTATATTTTTACTCATTCCTTTAATGTGACGCTATACACACTTGCTTTAGGTATGGAATTGAGGCTAGAAAAAAACAGTTAGAAGTTCTTGGGCTGGGCGCCATTCTACACGATGTCGGCAAGATGCTTGTACCAGTGGATATCTTGAGAAAGCCGGGTAAGCTAACCGAGGAAGAGTTTGAGCAAATTCAAAAGCATCCCGAGTATGGATTTCATTTAATTAAAAACGTATATACGGTTTCACTCATCGTCGCGAATTGCGCCTATCAACACCATGAAAGGCTGGATGGGTCTGGATATCCCCGTGGGGTCAAGGGGGACGAAATTCATTATTACGGTAAAATCATTGCGGTCGCCGATGTATTCGATGCGGTTACATCTAATCGCGTTTACCGCAAGGCGATGCTTCCCCATGAGGGCTTGGAAATCTTATATGCAGGTGCAGGGAAAAAGTTCGACAAACAGATAATCGAGGCTTTTCGCCGGGCGGTGGCCATTTATCCTAACGGATTAACTGTGGAACTGAATGATGGGAGAAAAGGAATCGTCTCTTCCCAAAACGAGGGAATAGGGGATCGACCCGTTGTACGTATCCTTGAGGAACCTAACAATAAAGTAGTGCATCCATATGAGGTGGATTTACGGACAGACCTCCATTTGCTGATAAAGGAGTGCCTGAATATACAAGAAAACAGCTTAACCTTATAAAGGGCAAGCTGTTTTTTACTTCTTATCTTCCTTCTCGTCCTTCATGATGGCAGGAGCGACCGTGCCGCTTCCGTTGCTATAATAACTTGGGACATCCCCCTGCATCAAAATGCTGCCAACCTTCACTTCCTGGCTGACTTTGGTTTCTTTTGTGAATGAGGGGATGACAATCTGGATATTGACATTGAAATCGACGGCCATTTCGTAATACACATTATTGATGCCGGCGTTTGTGAGTTTGGTTTTTAAATCCGACTGGACATTCCCGATGACGGACATTTTCACGGGAATCTTGGGTCCATAATTGGAAAGAAGGCTATTTCCGGTTACCACCCCTAAGGGGACATAATACACCACTGTTTTATATTGTTCATCATTAAGTTTGGCTGGTTCCTTTTTGTTGAAGGGATTTCCCTTTTTAATTCCGAGATTATTTTGAATATCCTTTGTGATGTTGGAACGTAATTCATTATAGATCCCAGGGTTAAAGCTGTAGGAGGGGTTGGCATCGTCATTTTTGTTGGTGACGATGATCTTTTCCATATCGACTTTAGAGATATTGTCATCAACAGCTTCGTGAATGGTCTCGGTTGCAATCCGCTTGATTTCATTTTCTGCCACTTTCATGATGACCGGTTCAATTTCCTTATCAACGTAACGAAGCGTCAGGATGCTTGATAGGATAAAAAGGATGAATGAATAAAGAAAAACCTTTCTGGTAGGAAGAGGTCCTTTTTTGCGGAACTTTTTTGGGCGGAATCTTTTTCGAAACACACTTTAGCCCCCTTTACTAATACTTATGCATAAAGTTCGGGGGTTTATGTTCGTTATATAACAAAAAGCAGCGGAGGAACCCAACGCCGCTCATCTTGTTTTTTTTGCTAAATCCTTTCGTTCCCACATTTTCAAATAAGGATAGGGATCAAAACTCCACTCGGTGATTCCATTATCTTTATACATCCCATAATGGAGATGAGGCGGGAATTTTCCGGATGTCCCGGGCGGTCCGTAACCCGTACTGCCCACACCGCCGATGACCTGACCAGGCTCGACGATTTGTCCCACCTTCAAACCTTCAGAAAAACCGCTTAAATGGGCGAAGTAATGGTACGTATTGTTTAGGTCACGTATGCCAATCCGCCACCCTCCATATTTATTCCACCCCTTCATTTCAATGATCCCATAACACGTAGAACGGACGGGAAGGCTATAGTCCGCGAATATATCCGTTCCTTCATGAATCCTTCGGCCTCCCCATCCTCGAGCACTCCCCCATGTATTTAAATACGTATAATGAGTCCGTACGGGTACAGGGAAGGCTTTTTCCTGTAAATCTAGCCTGCCATACTTTTTATAGATATGGGCGTGGCCAATGATGATGCTGACTGTCTTGTCCCTTTTATAATAATCAAATAGTCCAATCCGGATATTATCTTCATCTGTGCCGTAATACAGGAGATGCTTGGCAAAGGCATATAAACGGTCGGTGTCGTTTTCCAGTTCCGCTTTTCCGTCCCCGTTGCCATCCTGCCCCAATCCATCGAAGAAAGAGATGGAAAGCGGGTTTGAGTCGGTGAGGTTAGGATTGAGGGCCCCTCTCCACCTCGAAGGCTCCATGTGGATCCCTATCAGGCCCTTGGCCGGTTCCAAATCGTTCCGGGAAAGTCGCAGGCTATGTTCGTATTGGTCGGCTCCTGCAAGGTAATACCAAGGAATCTGCAAGGTGGCCTCCATGTTTTTATATAGTTCCATCCTCCCTTGATAGGGATCCGGGGTTTCGGCTGCCGATACTGATGGTATATGGGTATTCAAACAAAACAAACAGGCGATGAAGAAAAGTAATCCCTTTTTCAAAGAGGCAGCTCCTTTCGTAGACAATTCGTATTCATCCTTTCGTGTAGCTGGACATCGAGCCTAAATGCTTTTCTTTCTGCTTCTTCTATAGTTTTACTGATTTAGCTTTAAACATGAAAAATAAATAATGGTAAACCTCCTATAACTTGTATATTTGCGTTATTATTGTTAAAGTAGGGTGTCATAATTTCTCAGAATGGAGTGACTTTCTTGTCTACTACTAATAAAGAAATTCTTCGTAAACCAGACTGGCTGAAAATTAAATTAAATACAAATGAAAATTATATGGGTCTGAAAAATATGATGAGGGAAAAAAATCTTCATACCGTTTGTGAAGAGGCAAAATGTCCGAATATCCATGAATGCTGGGCGGTTAGACGGACAGCCACATTCATGATTTTAGGTGAAATTTGCACGAGGGCTTGCCGGTTTTGTGCAGTCCAGACAGGCCTTCCCAATGAATTGGATTGGGCCGAACCTGAACGTGTAGCGGATTCCGTCGTGTTAATGAATCTAAAGCATGTGGTGATTACGGCCGTGGCCCGTGATGATTTAAAGGATGGGGGCGCCGCTGTTTTTGCTGAAACAGTCCGGGCTATCCGGCGTAAGAATCCGTTTACATCCATTGAAGTCTTACCTTCTGACATGGGTGGCGAATACGACAATATTAAGATGTTGATGGATGCTAAGCCTGATATCCTGAACCATAATATCGAGACGGTAAGAAGCCTTTCCGATAAAGTACGGGCTAAAGCGAAATATGAGCGATCATTGGAGCTATTAAAAAGGGCAAAAGAATTACAGCCGGAAATACCGACAAAATCCAGTTTAATGGTAGGGCTAGGGGAGACGCGTGAAGAAATCCTTGAAACCATGGATGACCTTAGAGCACATCATGTGGATATCATGACGATCGGCCAATATTTACAACCGACGAAAAAGCATTTAAGGGTGTTGAAATACTATACACCGGAAGAGTTTGCGGAATTAAAGGAAAGGGCATTGGAAAAGGGGTTCAGCCATTGTGAATCCGGTCCGCTCGTCCGTTCTTCCTACCATGCAGATGAACAGGTGAATGCTGCGGCCAAGCATAAACATAGTAAAGGTGAAGAGTTACTGAAATAAAAAGGAAAGGACCGATTCTTATTCGGTCCTTTCTTAGGTTCATGCTAGTTAATCCATGGTCTTTTGACGAATGTTATCATGACGATCTCTTTTGTCATTCATCATTTCGCCATTTTCATTTTCTACATTACTCATCTTGTAGCCTTGAGGGGACTTGAGCATATTTTTGATGGTTTGTTCAATTGTATAATCCATTCCTTGACTGCCAGAACCCAGTGTGGCGAAGTTCTCGATATCCTGTGCGTGTGTTTGGTCGTCACTTACATATACATGATAGTAACGGGGTACGACGCCCATGGCAGTACGTTTCACCTGGTCAGCCGTTTCAGTCCGGTTTTTTGAATCCGTATCATAAACGACTAGTACTTCCTCATCCGTGACGAGTGTAGCGACGTCATTGACATTTGGTAGCTGAACGCTTAGTGTTGAAATCATATCAGCTAGCTGTTCGCGATCGATGGAGGCCGTTTTATTGTCGATGTTTCTTCCATCAACGGTCGTTTTATTCGTACGGGTAAAGCCGAAATCGTCACGATTGGTGTCTTGATTACGATTATCCTCGTCATAATACTTCGACGGGTTATTTACATTTTGTGGGTCACCTGCACCCCTGTCATTATTCATCAAACCGTTGCTTTGATCTTGATTGCCCGAGCAGCCCGTTAGAGCAATAATTGAGCTTAAACCTACCGTTAGGATCATTTTTTTCAACGGAAACACCCCCTTGTCTAATAGGGTGAACATATTTCTTGATTTTTCGCTTAGTAATTAATGGGGAATCAGTTATAATTTAAAGAAGGAATGCATTTTAAAGAGGTGAAACGTATGATCAACATCAATAACCTGACGTATGAAATCATTGAAGACGAAAGAGAAGGCTATAATGAAGAAGCATTTAAGGCAAGATACAGTGAGATATTAACGAAGTATGATTATATTGTCGGGGATTGGGGTTACGGTCAATTGAGACTCCGCGGTTTTTTCGACGACACTAATCAGAAAGCCACCTTTGACACGAAAATTAGCACGCTCAGTGAATATCTATATGAATACTGTAATTTTGGTTGCCCGTATTTCGTCGTAAAGAAAATCAAAAAGTAAAAAGAGCCAGAATGGATTCTGGCCTTTTTCATTTCTCTCGATCACGAGTTTCCGTATCCTTTATATGGAGGTTGAATATGTTTTTCCGGGTCATCATGGGTAGGATGAGCACCGGGATACTTCCGCTGTAGGTTTTCATGAAGCGATTTATTTTCATAATTGAATGCACTCTGATAACGTTGTCCTTCCAGCCACGGCGTGGTTTTATTCTCAACGGGAGCATCCTGATTTATGGGCGATCCGAACGGTCCCTCTGGAAACTCTTCTGGAATTAGAAAGTCCTGTTGTTTTTGCACGGTTGAAAAATCGTGGTATGTTTCCTCTTTTTTATCCAAGGCAATCCCTCCTCATGTACTCCATACATTCAGTAGGTTACCCTCTTTTAAGAAAAAACGGCGCACTTAGATGATTTCCATTAAAAAGTGGGTAAGTTCCTCCGCTTCCGCTTCTGTCAGTGAAAATGCATGTTCAAGATAGCCTTCCTCTTCCAAATCATCCGGCCCGATAATGGCAAAACGATTGCTCTGCATATTCAGCACAAGTTTTTTTCCATAAAAACGGTCGGTCATCGTAATGGCAAAATCATATCTGGATTCCTCTCCCATAAAACTAATGAACCTGGTTTTCGTATCAACTAAATCATTGTATAAATAAAAACGATCTTCCACAGTATCACACCTTTCCCCTTGCCTGCAATTGGTAGTACCATCATCATAACAAAACGGCTGCCATAGGGAAACAGACATTTTTGTCGCCTGCCAAGTTGCCGTTTCTTCAAGAAATGAGTATTTAGTATGAAGTTTCTGATAAAACGACAAATTTTTTCTGTTTTAAGCTAAAAAAATCCCTATTTATGTTAGAATATAGGAAAAATAACCCGGAATAGAGGAAGATTCTATGACATCGTTAAAGGGTAAAGGGTATATATTACTAGGAAAATGGTTCAAGGTATTTTCCTCATCAGCCAAACTTCGGTTCTACCCGCCACAGTTCGCCCTAAGAAAGCCAGTGGTTCGGGCGGTGGAAGCGGCTATTTCCCATGATTATGAAGTGGCAGTCATAGTTTTTAACGTAAAAGAATTACTCGAACTTAAAGAAAAGGGCCAGCACGAAGAACTTCCCCAGTTCATTACCAGTTTGAAACAGGCATTTAAAAAGGTTGTAATAGATAAAGTACGGGAAGAAAACCTATTGACGATACATGACTATTATTCAGACGGCATTACTCTCTTAATGAACATAAAAGGGTCGTCGAAATCATTGATCTATATGGATGAATTAATCCGTTCCATTTCCAGGGAAGTGAAAGAAAGGTTGCTTAGTGTTAACCCTGAACAACCGGTCACTTTAAACACAGGATACATGTTCGTGGAGCATAAGCATTATTCGATTGAGGGAGCCCTTGATAAAGCGCATAGGCAAGCGGTCACCATGGCAGAAGCTGAATCACCGATGAATGAAATGCGGGAATCGATTAATCAAATTATCGAGAATGGGAATATTAACTTACTGGCACAACCCATTTTTGATGTGGCGACCAATCAAATCAAGGCATATGAAGTGCTGACCCGTGGCCCGCGTGGTACAGAGCTCGAGAACCCATTGGCGCTTTTCGCAGTGGCCAGGCAGACGGGGCGGTTATATGATTTGGAGAAAATCGTTTTGGAAAAGTCCTTCAGACAGATTTCCGAGAATGAGTCCCCTCAGAATGTGTTTATCAATTTCACCCCGGTAACGCTCAGTGATCCCCGGTTCGTAAATGAAGTAAAGGATATGCTCAAGAAATACAAAGGTGTGTATGCTAATCAGATCGTCATGGAAATTACCGAAAGAGACCCGATTCTAAATATAGAAGAATTCATTGAAAGCATTAGAGGGTTACGTGAATTGGGGTTCCGTCTAGCAGTGGATGATACGGGAGTAGGATACTCAAGTCTCTACGCGATCATAGAAATCATGCCGGAGATTATAAAAATCGATCGATCGGTCATCGAGAATATCGATCATAATGCCGTGAAAGAAACGATGTTAAAAGGACTTTTACTGATTGCCAAGGAGACAGGATCCGTTGTCGTGGCAGAAGGAATTGAGAGTATAGGAGAAGCTATGGTATTATCAAGGAATAGGGTTGATTTGGCGCAGGGGTATTACTACGCTAGACCTTCAACTGTAGATAAAATTTCTATATCATCTTAAGAATCAGAAAGGATCTGGGAGTATGTACTTTGTAGACCGACAAAAAATCGGACGGATTTTAGAGTATCTGGAAAAACAATTGGAGCTTTTTGAAGGACAGGAAAGCTGGAACGGGAAACTTATGGAACATAGTGTCGAGAGGATCATTCAAACCTCCATTGATTCCGTTTTGGATGCGGGGAATGCCATGATCGATGGTTTCATTATGCGTGACCCAGGCAGCTATGAAGATATTGTCGATATCCTGCTAGACGAAAAGGTCATTACCGAACCGATTTCCTTACAATTTAAAAAGGCATTGCCATTAAGAAAGATGCTCGTTCAGGACTTCATTGAAGTGGATCATACAGTGCTCCTAACCGTTTTCAAGGAAAACATTGAAGCATTCAAGCAATTCCCTGAGTTAATAAGGAACTATTTATTAAACGAATTGGGCCCAGTTTCAGCATTCAAAAACTAATTTGGTTAAATAGGGGGAATGTGCATGAAGGCGTATAAAGGATATTTAATTGACTTAGATGGCACAATGTACCGTGGCACCGAGCAAATAGCGGAAGCGGCCGGTTTTATAAATGAGTTAAGAAAAAGGGACATCCCTTATTTATTCGTGACCAATAATTCATCCAGGACACCTGAGCAAGTGGCCCAAAAGCTGCGCAGTATCGGAATTGCGACTGACGATGCCCAGGTATTCACGACAAGCATGGCGACGGCAAACTACATTGCTGAACAAAAGGAAAATGCGTCCGTCTATGTCGTGGGTGAAGAAGGCATTACCGAGGCGTTGAGAGAAAAGGGTATGAAACTTGTTGATGAACATCCTGATTTCCTGGTCATGGGCATTGATCGTGGCGTGAATTATGAAAAGTTATCCAAAGCATGCCTTGCTGTCAGAAATGGAGCCGTTTTCATTTCGACGAATGGCGACATCGCCATTCCTACCGAACAGGGTCTTTTACCAGGGAACGGGGCGTTGACTTCTGTCGTTTCCGTTTCTACGCAAGTTCAGCCGATTTTCATCGGTAAACCGGAATCTGTCATCGTTGAGCAGGCCCTTAGGGTATTAGGTGTGCCTAAAGAACAGACAATCATGGTCGGCGATAATTACGATACGGATATTTTGGCAGGGCTTAATGCAGGGATTGATACCTTACTTGTACATACGGGCGTCACGACAAAGGAACGGTTAAAGGAATACGAAAAACAACCGACTTATGTGGTGGATACCCTCGATTTATGGCAGTTTGAGTAAAAAAGGATCCAGGTTTGCAGATGCAGACCTGGATCTTTTTTGTTTTAACCTACGTGCTCCCCGCTTTCCATTATGGCGTCATTCCACGTTTTCGACCCTATGTGCGAGCCGGCTGGATGCAGCAGCGGCTATGGCACCGACGATATCATCCAAGAAGGTATGGACCTTGCCGGTGCTTTTATCGTTTAAATATTTTAGAATACCCGGTTTTTGCTTGTCGATAAATCCATAATTGGTGAAGCCAATCGACCCGTATACATTGACTATGGATAAAGCCAATATTTCATCCACGCCATATAGTCCTTCGTCGATCTCAATGATGCTTTGAAGGGGTTCTTCAAGCAGTTTTTTTTCGGCTAACATATCCAGTTGGATGCCGGTAAGGATCGCATTCTGCACTTCGCGTTTCGAAATGACCCGTTCAACATTGTGGAGGCAGTCTGCCATTTGCAAGTCTTCATGGTAGCTTGATTGTAGATACATGACCAGCTCTGCGATATCCTCCACTTTCACTCCTCGTTCACCAAGCCATTTTCGCGCTGTTTGTTCAGACATTGATTGTTTTATATTAGTCATTTCATCATCCAATCTCCATATTTATAGGAAAAATTTTTCATGCGTGAATTTTCGGTATCGATAGTTATTCAGAAAAGAGCGTATTCCTCATATATATAAGTATATGATGCCCAATTTGTTTGTATCCATTTGAAAAGGGAGGAAAACGCTATGATAGAAGAAATCATTTTTAATAATTACGGAATCGAGGTGGAGCGGGAGGAAGCCAATAGCCGGTTTCCTAGCTTTCGTTCCGGGCCTTTCATTTACAGCATCGTTCCATTAGAAGACAGGGAACAAGAGGAATTGGCAGAGCGCCATAGAATGGCTGAGCACATGATTGCCCTAGGAGATCGTCATGTTTCAGCGTTCGTCCTTGCCAATCACGGCAGTTTTGTTTCGGAAGCTGAGGACCAATTATTTATCCTCCTTGCCAATGAGGACTTGGAAGGGCCGAAAAATTTCAATCCGGGACGTCACATAGCAAGGTTCCACCAACGTGGAAGAGCCATAACGGAGACGATTCGATCCTGTTCACGGATTGGCCAATGGAAAGAACTTTGGGAGCAAAGAATCGATCAGCTGGAGAACATTTGGAGGGACAAATTAAAAGCCCATCCGGATAACCCATTCGAAAAAATGTTTGTAGAAACCTTTCCCTATTATATGGTACTAGGTGAGAATGCGATTCAATATTTAGTCGACACGGAAATCGATGATACACCACAACCTATAGACAGCGGTACAGTGTGTTATGAGCGGTTTTTAAATGATACCTGGAAGAACAATAAGTGGATGAAGAATCCGTTTGATTGGGTATTTGACCATGGGACACGGGATGCCGCGGAATGGGTGAGGGAGCATTATTTTCAAAATGTGCATACGCATCAACGGGGCATCACCACCTTTTTTCGTGAATATCAAGGCATTGAACCATTCTCCAGTTTCTCGGCACGCTTACTGTATTCAAGAATGCTGTTTCCCATTCATTACTTTGAGGCAGTTGAAGAGTATTTCTCAAAAGTATCAGAAGCAAGATCGAATGAATTGGAAGATAAGCTGTCCTCCATCACGAATACATCGGAGAAGTATGAGACGTTTCTCAAGCAGTTTTACGATTTGGCCGAAATTCCAGTTAACCATTTTAACCTTCCGAAGATTGATTGGATTTAAAAAAAACTGGAAGAAATATGATACCACCTCATTTACTATGTTATGATAATAATATGATTTTTTAGAATAGTTCGATAAGTGGTTTCGAAACTTGTTCAAGTGGAGAAAGGATGCATGCAATGAAACGTACAATGCTGGCTTTATTGATTGTCCTATTCGTTTTTCCAGCTGCGGTTTCTGCCAAGACAACAATCAAAACCAGCTGTGATGCGACGCAGTTCAAAATTGTACTTAAAACGACAACGGATTTGAAAGAGTCGGCATCGAAGGACAGTAAAACAGTAGAGACATATCGGAAAAATAAAGAGTTATCGGTTATTGGGAAGACGGGTAATTGGTATAAGGTTTGCCATTCCAACCATACTGGTTATATTGCCATGAAAAATGCCAGGGAAGTATTTAGCTCAGGCGAGAAGACCATCCTCAAGAAATTGGATAAGCGGAAAGATATCAGCCAACTCGTAGCCGCCACAGGCAAAACCATGGGTGGGATGAAGGTGACAATCCGAACCTATGAGAAGAAGAAGGGTGAATGGCGGCGAGCCTTAGGCGATATGAAGGGCGTTACCGGGAAGAATGGATTCACGAAGAATAAGAAAGAGGGCGACGGGAAAGCACCTGTCGGGATGTATTCTTTCGGAACGGCCTTTGGAAGCACATCCAAGCCAGATAAAGTGAAGATGGATTACCGGAAAACAACCAAGTATGATTATTGGATCGATGATCCGGCGTCCAAGGACTATAACAAGTGGGTCACGTATAAAGGAAAGAATCCGTATGAGAAATGGAAATCTTTCGAAAGGATGAACCATGAACTTTATAAATATGGAGCCGTCATCAATTATAATAGGAATCCGATCATCAAGGGAAAGGGCAGTGCAATCTTCCTTCATATATGGAGAGGGGAAAACAAGCCAACAGCGGGTTGTACAGCTACTTCCGAGAAGAATGTCCTTAGCTTGCTGAAGTGGATGGATCCCGAGAAGAATCCGCACATAATCATGGGGACGTATGATTCGTTGAACTCTGTGAAATAAATACGAGGTTCGCCCTTAAACGTCGGTTTTTCCTGTCATACCTAGCAAGGACTTCGAAAAAGAATTGAAAACTGTATATTCTAACTATTGATAATTGAACGAATAAAACATATAATGTCTACTATGCAAATACAAATGTTTTCTTGGGGAAAACAGATACTTTAAGGGGGAACCAAAATGAAAGCCATCTCGATCGGATTATTGGGGCTGGGCACTGTCGGGTCCGGAGTCGTACAAATCATTGAGAGACATCAAGACAAGCTCATGCACCAAGTAGGTTGCTCAATCACCATTAAGAAGATACTGGTCAAAGATACGTCAAAGGAACGACTCGTATCGGTGGATAACAGTATGCTAACTTCCAATCCGGAGGATATTCTTTCAAACCCTGAAATCGATTTAGTTATTGAAGTGATGGGCGGAATTGAAGAAACGCGTGAATACTTAATCAAAGCCTTGAAAAATAAAAAAAATATCGTAACGGCCAATAAGGACCTGATGGCCCTGTATGGTCCGGAACTTTTGGAGTTAGCCACGGAAAACCAATGTGATTTATTCTATGAAGCAAGCGTGGCCGGGGGCATCCCGATATTGCGCGGTTTAGTTGATGGGCTATCTTCGGACCGGATCACAAAAATGATGGGAATCGTTAATGGAACGACAAATTTCATCCTAACGAAGATGAGCAAAGAAGGAAGGGCTTATGAAGACGTGCTGAAAGAAGCTCAGGAACTGGGTTTTGCCGAGTCCGATCCGACCGCGGATGTAGGTGGACTGGATGCCGCACGGAAAATGGCCATCCTATCGACTCTCGGTTTTTCCATGAATATCGGCTTGCATGATGTCGAAGTGCAGGGAATCACAGAAATAACCGAAGAGGATCTGAGATACAGCCAAAAGCTTGGCTATACCATGAAGCTGATTGGCGTAGCGACTAGAACGGGGGATAGGGTCGAAGTTAGCGTGCAGCCGACTTTGCTTCCGGAGGAACATCCACTAGCTTCTGTAAACAATGAGTATAATGCAGTGTACGTTTATGGTGAAGCAGTGGGGGAAACGATGTTTTACGGCCCTGGGGCAGGTAGCCTGCCAACAGCAACGGCTGTCGTTTCGGATATGGTAACGGTCATCAAGAATATGAGATTGGGCGTGAACGGGAGAAGTGCCGTTTCTCCTCAATACCCGAAACAATTAAAAGATCATACGGAGATTCTGGCTAAGTTCTTCATTCGACTCCATGTACAGGATGAAGTGGGTGTCCTAGCTAGGATCACGAATTTATTCGCGGAGCATGGGGTCGGTTTCGATAAGATCCTACAATTGCCGCTGGATGAAAAAGAGTCCTCGGAAATTGTATTGGTTACCCATAAAGCCCCAATGGCGGCTTTCGATCAAATTAAATACGAATTGAATGATTACAATATGGTAAAAGAAGTGAAAAGCACATACCGTGTAGAAGGAGAGGACAACAAATGAGTTGGCAAGGACTAATTAGCGAATATAGAGAATTTTTACCTGTAAATGAAGATACACCGGCATTATCCCTTTTAGAAGGAAATACACCTTTGATTAAATTGGACCGTTTATCAGAAGAGTGGGGAATTGAGCTCCATGTAAAATACGAAGGAGCCAATCCAACGGGATCATTTAAGGACCGTGGAATGGTCATGGCCGTTGCCAAAGCGATCGAGGCTGGAAGTGATACGATCATCTGTGCATCCACGGGGAATACATCAGCTGCGGCTGCTGCTTATGCGGCGCGTGCCAATATCCGTTGCATTGTTGTCATTCCAGAAGGAAAGATTGCCATGGGTAAATTGGCTCAAGCGGTTATGTATGGAGCAGAGATCATTTCGATTGAAGGCAATTTCGACCAAGCTTTAAAGATCGTCCGGTCCCTTAGCGAACATTCACCTATCACTCTAGTAAACTCAGTTAACCCATATCGGATTGAAGGCCAGAAGACGGCTGCGTTCGAAATTTGTGATGCGCTTGGATCTGCGCCTGATATTTTGGCATTGCCAGTCGGGAATGCGGGGAATATCACCGCGTACTGGAAAGGGTTTAAGGAGTACAATGAAGGAAAACAGACAGGGCTACCTGAAATGAGAGGGTTCGAAGCCGAAGGGGCAGCAGCGATTGTCCGTGATGCGGTCATTGAAAACCCTGAAACGATCGCAACCGCGATACGAATTGGTAATCCTGCCAGCTGGAAGTTTGCTGTGGAAGCGGCAAGCGAATCAAATGGTAAAATTGATGAGGTAACGGATGAGGAAATCCTTGAAGCCTATCACTTCCTGGCTAAAAAGGAAGGCGTATTTGCTGAACCGGCATCATGTGCTTCCATTGCCGGCGTGTATAAACAATTAAAAAGCGGCGAAATCAAAAAAGGAAGCAAAGTTGTGGCTGTCCTTACTGGAAATGGATTGAAGGATCCGAACGTGGCTGTCGATACAAGCACGATTCATCCGACATTACTACCAATGGATGAAAAAATCATTTTAGAACATTTACAAGGTGTGAACCAGGCATGAGTGCGGAATCGGAGATGTTTTTGATCCGTGTGCCAGCAAGTACGGCTAATCTTGGGCCCGGGTTCGATTCAATCGGTCTTGCCCTTGGATTGTACTTGGAGATACACGGATCCCTATCGAATCATTGGGAAGTCATTCCGCTTTCTGAGGAAATGTCCGTTTTCCCGAAAGATGACACGAATTACATCATTCAAATCGCAAAGAAAACGGCGGCATATTATGGGAAAGACCTGTCACCGTGCCGGATTTCCGTTTCTAGTGAAATCCCGCTTGCCAGGGGACTTGGAAGCAGTGCTTCAGCCATCGTAGCCGGGATTGAATTAGCGAATCTAGTCGCTAAACTGAACTTATCCGCTGAGGAAAAAAACAGACATGCCTCTACTTTTGAGGGACACCCGGACAATGCAGGGGCATCTGTTCATGGTGGTTTGGTCGTCGGTATGCATACGGATGAAAAAACGGATGTTCTTTCATTTCCGATAGAAGGGGTAAATGTCATTGCCGTGATTCCTAACTTTGAATTGCTTACAGAGGATTCAAGGAATGTCCTTCCCGAAACACTTCCGTATAAAGAAGCAATAAGCGGAAGTGCGGCAGCTAATGTGCTACTTGCGGGAATCTTGACGAATAACTGGAATCTTGTCGGTCAAATGATGCAGAACGATCGGTTTCACCAACCCTTTCGCGCTGGCTTAGTGCCGCATTTAGCGGAAATCGAAGAAATTGTACGTCGGGAAGGCGGCTATGGTGCCTCTCTAAGTGGAGCAGGTCCGACCGTCCTCAGCCTAGTGTCTGGCGAAAAAACAGCACAACTGCTAAGAAGTTTGAAGGAAGCATTTCCTGACTTTCAGGTGAAAGAGCTGAGGGTCGACAATGATGGAAGCCAGACGGCGATCCTATCAGAGGAAGAGAAGAAGGAATGGAGCTTTAATAAATCATAGATGTTCATTGCAACAGTAAAAAAGCTGATTCCCTTTAAGCCGTATCAATCAAGGATTGATAGGACTGATAAAGCGGAGTCAGCTTTATTTCTATAGCAGACTAAATATATTTAGTCTGTATGTGTTGTATCTAATATGGTTGAATGCTCAACCCGTTATTAAAGGCTAATTAGAAAACTTGCTCAACTTCCACTACCCCGGGAACTTCTTCAAGAAGTGCGCGCTCAATCCCAGCTTTTAGAGTAATGGTCGAACTTGGGCAGCTTCCGCATGCTCCTAGTAATCGTAATTTTACAATTCCATCTTCTACGTCAACTAGTTCACAGTCACCGCCATCACGAAGTAGAAACGGACGAAGTTTATCTAGAACATCTTGAACTTGTGTTTCCATTTGTTGGTCAGACATTGCAATCGACTCCTTTCCTAATCATATTATAATGCGAACATAGTAAAAAATCCAACTGTAACTTTGCGGAAATTAAATCTATTCTTTTCGAATCTGTCATTAATAGGGAAAAGATTCCAAAAATCACAGAGAAAATACATGGTGGAGGTAACAGATGATAAAGAAAAAAATTGAAATAGAGGTATATGGGGCGACGCAAATATGTGCGAGTTGTGTTAATCTTCCCTCTTCGAAAGATACATATGAATGGCTTCAAGCCGCATTGACACGAAAGTTTCCAGAGCAACCATTTTCCATTACTTATATTGATATGTTGAATCCGCCTGATGTTGATAGGCAAAAAAACATGGCGGCGAAGATGGTCGAAGAAGATTTATTTTATCCACTTGTCCTCATTGAAGATGAGATTGTGGCCGAAGGGAACGTTCACCTGAAAAAAATTGTGGAATTAATGGAGAACTACGGATATAAAGGGAAATGAAAAAACTGACCCAGGAGGAAGCTTTATAGCAGCTTTTTGAGTCAGTTCAAGAATAGGTTCATGAAATTTTAGATTAACCGTTATGGTATTTATACATCCAAAGTATCCCGGATTTCATTAGGCGTGCCACTCTTCCTGTGATAGGACGGTTAGCGACAAGTCCAAAACCTTGTTTCTTCCCAAGAGAACCTAATGTCCCTTTTAATTTTACGGGAGGGAAACTTTCAGGAAGTGGTTCATTGGCCCATTTTTTCAAGAGAACTTGAACAATCTGTTCGGCTTGAGATTCCGCTAATTGAGCACTCGGTGCATGTGGCAAACTAGCGCAGTCGCCGACTACAAAAATGCTGTCATTGGTAGGAAGGAAATGCTGTGGTGTAAGAACGGCTCTTCCTTGACGGTCTTTTTCGATATCCATGTCACGAATGATCTTGCTTGGTTGTATGCCGGCTGTCCAGACAATAACATCACTATGAACCGCTTCATCCCCATTATAAAGCAGGTTAGGTTCAACTTTAGTGATATTAGAATGATGAACGATTTCGATGGTATGTTTATCAAACCATGATTCGACAAACGTACTTAGTCTTTCTGGGAAAGCAGATAGAATATGTGGTCCACGGTCGAAAAGCTTTACGTTCAAATCAGAACGACTTTCAATTAATTCACTGGCTAACTCGACACCGCTAAGGCCTCCGCCAACGATTGATACGGTTGCACCAGCGCCCAAATTATTCAAAGCTGAATAAGTGCGACGTGATTTATCGATGGTTTGGATGCTATATGTGTGTGTATCAGCACCAGGAATATTGTGATATTTATCTTCACATCCAAGGCCGATAACTAAATCGTCGTAAGCAACGGGCTCTTGGTTCTCGATAATGACTTGTTTGTTCTCCATATCAATGGAAAGTACTTCTCCGTATACGTTCTTTAAGCGAGGGTGTTCTGGAAATGCAACACGGATGTGCTGATCAGGAATAGTACCTGCTGCTAGTGCATAATATTCGGTTTTTAAGCAGTGATAAGGATTGCGGTCGATTAGTGTGATGCTCACGTTTTCAGGAAGCTGATTAGGCAGCAATCTTTGTAACATGCGCATACCACCATACCCACCACCAAGTATGACTAAATTCTTCATATGTTTTTTCCCCTTTGTTTGATCTCTAGAAATAATGTTAAGTATTTCACTTGTGAAAATAAATTATCCTACTATAGGATTCCCCATTTGTATCCTATGGAATTATGTGAATAAATATATGCCTAATTTGTAGAATAATAAAAATATTATATGATTTCTTGTTTACATACCCCGACAAAAGTATAACGAATATAACTGTAAATCACAACCGATATCTTAAAAACGGCGTATTTTTGTGCGTATTTATTGACTGTTAATGTGAAAAGGTTTAGGATAAACTGTTAATGACAGCGAGGTGAAACGATGTATCCAATCATTGAGTTCTGTGTAAGCAATCTGGCCAGTGGGGCACAGGAAGCTTTCGAAAGATTAGAGAAGGATCCTAATTTAGATATTATTGAATATGGTTGCCTAGGATATTGTGGGAAATGTTCCAGTTCTTTATATGCCCTTGTTAATGGCGAAGTAGTTTCTGGGGATACAACGGATGAACTTGTGAAAAATATATATAAATTTATTGATGAATATCAAATGTTTTAATCGACATAAATAAAGGAGGCAGCCGAATAACATGTTGGGCCGCCTCCTTTTTGGTGGAGGATACATTTCCTCAGGCATTTGCCGCGATACCACCCATTTCCGATTCTTCCTTGATTTCATGCCACCGGTCTCTGGCCATTTGGATAATGGACGATTCCCTGGCGTGTTTTTGCCTTTCAAGTACCATGGAAAGAAATTTAATGGCTGCCTGTGTATTTCCGATCCTTTTGGATATATCGCCGGCAAGGTATAAAATCCTGACTTCCGATACTTGCGTGCCGCTGAAGTCCCCTGATGAATAAGATGCTTCATATTCCTGAAGAGCAAGTCGTAGGAACCTATTTTCCTGCTCCTGTTTATTTTGAAATCTATACAGCCAGGCAATCCGTAAATGAATACCGGCCAGGATGATATGTTTCTCCTTTTTCAAGGAACCGCAATAACTGGCCAGTTTATAGGTTTTGATTGCATCTTCAACGGAACGTACATCACTGAAATGATGGGGATTCCATTTAGAACAGATTTTCTCTTCGATGACTTCTTTTGTGGTAGGTGGGAAATATCGTGAGAAATCTTCAGAATAGGAAAAACCGCAGTGTCGACAAACGTGAATATAATAGTAAAGGGCGTTAGCGTCCGGGTTTTCATATATAGGACAAAAATCAGTGTCATAACGGGATACTTTAATAAAGCGTGAACGTATTTTCTTAGTGGTTGATGTTTGTTTACAATGAAGACATTCTATACTTTTATCATATAGAGGCTGTAATTCTTCGATAGAGATTACCTCCTTCATAAAATCTTGTAAGACTAATTACACAGGTAATTATACCCATAAATCACGATTTAATCTAGTTTTTTCATGAAATGTGGGGGGATAATGATCTGGAACATTTAATTTTTTTCAAGCTGGAAAATTGAGCAGGGGAATTTCTTTGGTATATACTATAAGTAAAGAAAGATTCTATCTCACATCTTTAGGAGAGGGAGCGGTTTATAATGAGTGAAGTTGTTCAGATTACGGAAGCAGCTGCTTTTCAGATAAAAGAAATGATGAAGCAAAACGAAGAAGAGGGATCGTTTTTAAGAGTGGCTGTAAAAGGCGGAGGCTGCAGTGGATTATCCTATGGCATGGGGTTGGAACAGGAACCTGGCGAGAAGGATGAGAAGTTGGAGCAATTTGGGATCCATATCCTTGTGGACAAAGAGGATGCCAGCATATTGAATGGAACGGTCATCGATTATAAACAAACGATGATGGGTGGAGGATTTACGATTGAAAATCCTAATGCCATCGCGTCATGCGGTTGTGGATCTTCCTTCAGGACGGCTACCGAAAAAGGTACGCCGGAGAACTGTTAATGGTTGGTTGACGGTCAGTGATCGTTAGCGTTTAGTTAATTCGATATCAACGTTTATATCTGGCGCTTCTTGACGTATGTAACGATACGTTGGGAGGCGTCTTTTTATGTCAGGATAAAAGACTTATCCAATAAACACGTAGAAGCGAGCATTCTAAAATGATAATGAAATGCTTATGTGGATTCGTCGTCTTTTGTCGATTAAAGCATAAAGTCCCTTGCTATGTTAGTATTACGTGTGTGCACGAACCGTATATATGGAAGGTTAGCAGGACACAAATAAAGTAATAAGGTTTACTTCACAAAAATAAGGTATGATATATTTATTGAATAGATTCTCTTTAAAGACAGGAAAAGTAGGTGAACATAGTGGGAAAATATCAATTGGATTACAAAGGCCAGGCAGCTGTGACAAGATATCAGGAAAAGCAGACGACTGCCAAATTTGATAAAAAGCAGCATATTGAAAATCTGCGTGCGGAGTATTTGAAAAAAAAGCAAAAACAAACAGATAAATAATATGAATGAAACCCTAGGAAGACTAAAATCTCCCTAGGGTTTTCTTATGGAAAAAGGGAGACACATTTGAAGTGTCCCCCCTTTTTTTCATCATTCTTATAGGGTTTTCAAGGCTTCCTTGATCGGTTGGTCACCACTATGAATTTCGAACGTTTTATTGAAGGTGTTTTTTTCGGAGATGGCTTGGGCCAATACTTTAGCGACATCCGCTCGTGGTATGGAAGTATCGACATGATTGACTTTTGCATCTGCCTTAATTTTCCCAACCGCTTGGTCATTAGTCAATGCGACGGGACGGACGATGGTATAAGTGAGACCGCTCTCCTTTAAATGTTCATCCGCATCATGCTTGGCTTCGAGATAGTGTTGCATTCCTTCGGGGCCTTGTTGGGGCTGATCGGAACCGACGGAGCTTAACATGACAAAGCGCCCGACGCCTTTTTTCTTAGCGGCATCAATCAGTTTGATTGCTCCGTTCTTATCCACAGCCGTGGTCTTATCAGGTCCTGTCTTCGGACCTGAACCTGCAGCAAATACGATGGCGTCCATGTTATCCACCGCTTTATCCACATTTTCCTCTAAATCAGCGAGGATGGGCTGTCCGCCAAGGTCTTTTATCCCTTGTGCTTGTTCTTCTTTCCGGATCATTCCATATACCGTATCCTGTTGGGTTTTTGATAGTTCTTCGATGATTTTCTTACCAGTCGTTCCATTCGCGCCTGCTATTAAGATATTCATGAATGTAAACTCCTTTCTTTTTCTTCTCTTACATTCATTACCCTTTATCGAAGAGTCCGAAAACATCTAGAACCCATTGTGGATAACTGCTTTCCCGGAAGTTATCCACAAGTTAATAAAACAAATAAAAAAACCAGCTCAATTCAGAGCCGGTTAAAAGTGAAATGAGCGATAGAATGCTAAAACATGGAAGAGCTGTGCATGGGCTGCACTTTTGCTTTTGGGTCAATGTATTGCTTCGCATGATTGACGGCAGTAGGGGCTTCGCCAAAGCCGCTGGCAATTAATTTGACTTTGCCATCGTAGGTTGCGATGTCACCAGCCGCGTAGATTCCGGGGATGTTCGTTTCCATTCTGGAGTTGACTAAGATGTTGTTTTTCTGAATATCGAGCCCCCATTCTTTGATGGGACCAAGAGAGGAGATAAAGCCGTAGTTGACGATGACTGCATCAACATCCAATGTTTCGGTTTCTTCTCCATTCGTATCCTTAAGGACGACTGTTTGAATTCGATCTTCCGTACCAATTAAATCTGCAGGTATGTAAGGGGTTTTAATTTCTACTTTAGAATTTTTTAGATTTTCGACACTATGTTCGTGAGCGCGGAATTTATCCCTTCTATGGACAATGCTCACCTTTTCAGCGATAGGCTCTAACATGAGTGCCCAGTCCACTGCGGAATCGCCGCCTCCGAAGACCACCACTTTTTTCCCTGCAAAACGGTTAAGGTCATCAATGAAATAATGAAGGTTCGTACCCTCATATTGCTTAGCATTCTCGATTTCGATGCGTCGAGGTTGGAAAGCCCCGTTTCCGGCAGTGATTATGATTGTTTTGGAATAATGTACTTCTTTATCCGTGGTTAACATGAAGACGCCATCGGCCTGTTTCTCCACTTCTTGAACGGATTGTTCCAAGACGACGGTTTGTTCGAATTTCGCCATTTGCTCTTTCAAATTATTGACTAATTCCTGAGCCAGCACTTTAGGAAAACCTGCGATATCATAGATGTATTTTTCAGGATAAAGAGCGGATAATTGTCCACCCAATTGTGGGAGGCTTTCAATGATTTTGACTGATGCCTGTCTCATACCACCATAGAATGCGGTAAATAAGCCTACAGGTCCACCACCAATGATGGTAATATCATATACTTTTTCATTTACTTCCAACGCTATCCCTCCGATATACTAGGTTTGTTGAAATTCTTTCTTCATTTTAACATAGTTGAAGTTAAAGAAGATGGATAAATTTTTTGAAAAATGAGAAAGTTCGTGCGAGTAATCAGGCATACTAATCATCAAAATGAAAAGTTACGGTATCAAGTAGACGGATTTTCCATTAATCAAGGGGAAATCGGTTTCCTTGAAAAATGAGAGAGAATGGAATAATATTCAATTATATGGAATTTTTTGGTTCATTCGTGAACTTTAATTAGTGAAAGGCATCACATATGAATAGGATTGCCTTCTTTAATGGAAATTAAGGATATCGCATAGAAATTGAGATGGAAAGCGGGATAAAGAAAAAACTGTAAAGGTGGAAGATTACTTGAAAAAACCAACTATCGTTATTTTGGGAGCAGGTTATGGCGGTTTGATGACCGTAACCCGATTACAAAAAGCATTGGGACAAAATGAAGCGGAAATCATCTTAGTGAATAAAAATGATTATCATTATGAAACAACCTGGTTGCATGAGGCGTCTGCCGGAACCCTTCATCATGATCGTGTGCGCTATCCCATCAAGAATGTCATCAACAAAAGTAAAGTGAGGTTCGTTCAAGACTCCGTTTTAGAAATCAAGACCGAACAGAAAAAAGTCATTCTAGAAAATGGCGAAGTTTCGTATGACATCTTAGTGGTCGGGCTTGGCCCAGAATCAGAAACATTCGGCATTCCAGGATTAAAGGAATATGCCTTCTCCATTTCCAATTTAAACTCGGCCCGGAAAATACGGGATCATATCCAATTGCAATTTGCCACATATAGCTCGGAAATGGAAAAAGACGAAAATCGCTTGACCATCGTAGTCGGTGGAGCTGGGTTTACGGGCATTGAATTCCTTGGGGAGTTAGCCAATCGTGTTCCTGTGCTGTGTAAGGAATATGATATTGACCCTCAGAAAGTCCGCATGTACTGTGTAGAAGCTGCACCAGCGGTACTTCCTGGTTTCGATCCCGAATTAGTGGATTATGCCGTTTCATATCTTCAAAAAAAAGGAGTGGAATTCAAGATTGGCACGCCCATAAAGGGAGCTACCCCTGAAGGAATCATCGTGGCAATTGGTGAAGAGGAAACCGAGGAGATCAAGGCAGGGACCGTTGTGTGGGCAGCTGGAGTTCGTGGGAATTCCGTCATTGAAGCTTCGGGATTCGATGCAATGCGTGGTCGCATAAAAGTGAACCTCGATATGCGGGCACCAGGTCATGATGATATCTTCATCGTGGGTGACTGTTCATTGATCATCAATGAAGAAATAAACCGGCCATATCCCCCTACCGCACAGATTGCCATGCAGCAAGGAGAAGTCATTGCGAAGAACATTACCAAGTTGGTCCGCAACCAAACCGACCTAGATACCTTTACGTTCGAAAACAAAGGGACGGTATGTTCACTTGGTGAGCATGATGCAATCGGGGTTGTTTTTGGTAAGAAAGTGACGGGGAAAACGGCCTCGTTCATGAAGAAAATGGTGGATAACAGAGCGTTATTATTGATAGGCGGCCCTTATTTGGTTGCGAAAAAGGGTAAATTCAACATCCTGTAATTTCATAATAAAAGGTATGAGCCATTCAAGAAATTTCCGGGATGGCTTTTTTCTATTGTGTATGACTGAAAAAAAAGGTTTATAATACAAATATTGAGAGAAATGAGGAGTGAAATGATTGGAACGTTGCAAAAATGTCTGGTTGGCTGTATCGGGTCTCGTGATTTCCGATAAAGGCGAATGGCTTGTCGTTAATAAACGGTATGGAGGATTGGAAGGTCAATGGTCCCTCCCTGCCGGCTTCGTTCGAAATGATGAAACGGTGGATGAGGCAGTCATTAGAGAAGTGCTGGAGGAGACGGGGATTCATACGGAAATTGAAGGGATGGTAGGCGTCAGGAGTGGAGTCATCAAAGGGGAAATAAGTGATAATATGTTGGTGTTTTTACTTAAGCCGCTTAGTTTTGATGTATCGGCTCAAATGGACGAGCTATATGAAGCTAAGGTCTATGATCCGGAAGCCCTCATTGCGGAAGGCAAGCAGTCTGTGTTATTGAATCATCTTTTATCCTTTAAAAAAGAAAGAATGCAGACGATGCTCG
The DNA here is from genome assembly GCF_050278025.1 of Peribacillus sp. NPDC097197. Lineage (NCBI taxonomy): Bacteria > Bacillati > Bacillota > Bacilli > Caryophanales > Bacillaceae > Peribacillus > Peribacillus sp. NPDC097197. The sequence goes on from NZ_JBNNST010000001.1 coordinate 435,000, forward strand.
ACGGAGTCAATCCAGGGAATCATTTCGGATATACCTCTTATAAATTATTTATGTAAGACAATGATGCATCACAAGGGATTAATTGGTATTATGTCGTTGACGAACCAATTATGTATTCTGTAAACTAAAAGTGGTTCTTTTAAGGAGGTCTAGAAGATTATGCCATTACCGGTATTGGTCATCTCAATACTTTTATTCTTTGTATTGTTTTTCGGGATAGGCTTTTTACTTAACATGCTTTTTCGATCATCATGGATCATGGTCGTCCTTTTTCCTATCGTATTCCTTGTCATAGTGAATAAAGCCAAGTTGATTGAATATTTCAGACAACCCAGTGACACGTTTTCCGAACTTGGGACGAGCCTAGCATCCTTGCATGCGGCGGATCTGATGATTTTATCAAGTGGATTAATTGGTGCAATAGGGGCTGGAATCACGATTAAGATATTGAGGAATAAGGGGTACCAAATGTTTTAAATAGGTAGGGCTGCCATTTAGTGGTGGTCCTTTTTTCTGTTTTTCTAGTGATATGTAGTCATTTTTGGGTCTATATGAATACTTTTCCTCATGTTAGGGAACAAATATCCTTGTGAGAGGAGTGGAATGACATACATATGAAAATCATACGGACATTATTTTTGCGGGTTGCCATCATCCTATTGTTTTTCTTGGCTATTGAATCAACCGTTCATCATGTTTTTGGAGCCGAGCCCGAAGTCCATCCTTTGGAAGAAACGATTAGGAAAAATACGGTATTCGAGCTGGAATACAAAGCCTTTCATCGTGGGCACCATAAAGCGACCTTTATAGCATCGTCCACGAAAAAAAGTGGGGGACCGCCAACGATAGAAGAGGCTATAGAGCTTTCGAAGTATCCAAAACATAAGGTGTTGGCAACGGGATATACAGCAGGCTATGAATCCACCGGTAAATATCCGGATAGCCCGTCTTATGGCATTACCTATTCTGGGGTGAAGGTGAAGCGGGATATGTTTTCGACCATTGCTGCTGATCTATCCGTGTTTCCGCTAGGTACCATCCTTTGGATCCCTGATTATGGTTTTGGGGTGGTAGCCGATAAGGGTGGGGCGATTAAAGGGAACCACCTTGACCTGTATTACGACACTGTGCAAGATGTGTATGAGAAGTGGGGAAAGAAAACCCTGGAGGTCTATCTTGTACAAAAAGGAAACGGGCGTTTTTCAGAGGAACAGTTATATGAGTTGAATGAAATGAAAGTGAGGCAGGTCTTCAAACATACGATCGCCGAAAAAGCGGTCCATACAAGCATGTCTTCCTTTGTGTTTTAAATACATGAATGCTCGCAAAAAAGCCGACTCAATGTAGAGCCGGCTTTTTTGCCGTTCAATCTGTAGGGATGTGGAGGTAGGCTTCGGGATGAAGCGTCCTAGCCAGTTTGGATAGTCCATCCAGCAATCTGGGGGACGGCCGGCAGAATAAGGGTTCTTCCATGATATGAATCGCATGGTTTTGGACGGCTTTCATTTCGGACCAGCCCTTCCGTTTCTTGATTAATTCAGGGTTGACCTTATGTAACGGGACGCCGACCCATGCTAAACAAATGTGGTCCGGGTCCTTTTCTAGGACTTCTTCCGATGGCACTTGAATGCTTGCCATGTGTACTTCTTCAAAGAGGTTATACCCTCCAGCCAGACGGCTGATTTCCGTTAACCAATTGACCCCGCCAGGTGAGAAAAGGGGATTGGGCCACCATTCCCAGTAGAGGGAAGGGGGATGGTCGATGCTGTCCGCTACCATCTTATATTGCCGGATGGTGGAACGGAATTTGTCCGCCTGCAACGCGGCCTTTTCCTGTACCTGAACGGCTTCCCCAAGGGTCAGTAAATCCTGGGCGATATCTTCAAGCGATTGCGGATTAAAGATGATATAAGGAATCTGTCGTTTTTTGAGTGCCTCGATGTTTTTTTCCATACCAGGTACGCTGAGGGAAGCAAGAACCAAATCAGGTTTTAATGATTCCACGAGATCGATGTTAATGGACAGATCCGGACCGACTTTAGGCAGATGCTGTATGGAGTCGGGCCAATCCGAATAGTCATCGATGGCAATCAACTGGTCTTCGATTCCGAGATATGTACAGAGTTCGGTATTACTTGGGCAAAGAGAGATTAATTTCATTTATAAGTCACCTACCCTTGAAAGATTAAAAAGTGAAGAACAAGTGCGATGAATACTCCAGTCAATGCTCCGAAAAAGACTTCAATCGGTTTATGGCCCAATAATTCCTTCAATTGCTGTTGCTTCTGCTTCTCCTCTTTCTTCTGCCAATTCTTCGCTTGTTCGACAAATAAATTGAAATCTGTGACAAGCTGATTCAGGACGGCAGCCTGTTCCCCTGCCTGCCTCCTAACACCCGTTGCATCAAACATCGTAATGATGGCAAAAAGTGTCGCAACGGCAAAGATGGGTGAGTCCATGCCCGTTTCAATCCCCACTGCTACGGTAAGTGCAGTCACGGCGGCCGAATGTGAACTTGGCATACCGCCCGTAGAGTTGATCAACGACCAATCCCATTTACGAAAGGCGATGAAATGAATCGGGACTTTAATGAATTGGGCAAAGAAGATGGCGATTAAAGCGGCAATTAAAGGGAAGTTTAAAAAAAATTCCAAAGGTTTCAGCCTTCTTTCCATTTATAAAGTAACGGTTAGACGGAAAAATATTCATTCTTACTAATACTTTCCATCATATCCTCTTGATTCCCTGCTTATTGGAAATAAATATGATCTTTCTTATACTATTTCTCTAAAGGGCGGCTTTCTAAACTACTTCCTTACTAGGCAGGTGAAATAAAGCTAAGATTTAGAAAGAAGAGGCGATTCTTTAGAAGGTCTAGGTAGGTCGATAAAGAATATGAATAGTAATCATATGTTTTATAAGGAGGAGATAGTATTGTCTATTTCAAAAGACCCGGTTAGTTACATGGTTCGTCCTGGAAAACTGGAAGACTCCGAGGCGATTTTAGACATCCAGAAATCCGTTGTGTCAGAAGGTGAATTCCTAATCGCGTTATCCACAGAGTTCAATAAAACATCTTCCCAACAAAGCGAATGGGTTCAGAGCATATTGGATCATGAAAGAGAAACATTACTGGTAGCTGAAAGTGAGGGAGAAGTCGTTGGTTGGATAGTATTCGAAATGGCCAAAAATAGAATGCGATTGTCCCATACAGGCACCTTTGGCATGATGATAAGAAAGGGTTACAGAGAAATGGGGATTGGAAGTATGCTACTACAGGCATTATTGGATTGGGCAGAGAGCAATCCCTTCATCGAAAAAGTGAGTTTAGGCGTTTTCGCATCAAATCACGGTGCTATTTCTTTGTACAAGAAAATGGGGTTCATTGAAGAAGGTCGCAAGGTTAAAGAATTTAAAATGAGTGAAAATGAATATGTCGATGATATCCTGATGTACAAACTGGTTAAGTGAAATCGAATGGATCATCTCGTTTAAATGAATGAAGCGGGCATTTTAAATCCACTTTGTGCATTGAATTCGGAAATTTCGGGGAATTTGGTTATAATAGGAGTATTCGAATGGAGGCGTATCAGAATGTTTACAGTGAAACATACATTAAACTTAGATGTTACGGAAGAATGCCTGTTAATGGGTGTGTTTGATCGGCCGATTAAATTCACGGGGATTGGGCAGGAAGCGGATGAGAAATTATCGGGACATCTTACACAATTGGTGAAGGATGGTGATATCTCTTCCAAGAAGAAGTCCATCACTAAAATACATACTTTAGGAAAACTAGGCGTAAAGAGGCTGATTTTTGTCGGTCTAGGGAAAGAAAAAGAACTATCTTTCGAGACTTTAAGGGAAGCTTTAGGGAAGGCCCGCAAAGTGGTGGCTGAATCAAGGCTTACCACAATCAGCATCGCTTTGGACACCTTCACGACTGAACAGTTGGACGCACTGGATGCGGCGCATGCATTCTCCGAGGCATTTGAGCTGGCAGGCTATAAATTTGCCGGGTATAAACAGAAATCGAACCAGATAGAAAAAAGTTTGGAAGCCATCACGGTTTATAGTGAGTGCCAAACGGATGAAGTGGGAGCGGCCCTACATGTCGGCCGTGTGTTTGGGAAAGCGACGAATTCAGCGAGGACGCTAGTTAATACACCTGGGAACTTACTGACTTCCACGGATTTAGCGAACTATTCCATGGAATTGGGGGACCGGTATGGATTCGAGGTTGAAATCCTCGAGAAGGAAGACATGCTCAAGCTTGGAATGGGTGCTCTTCTAGCGGTCAATCAAGGATCGGTCGAACCACCGAAAATGATCGTCCTCAAATATCAGGGAAAAGAAGAATGGACGGATGTAATCGGGTTGGTCGGAAAAGGAATTACCTTTGATACAGGAGGTTACTCATTAAAAACGAAGGCTGGAATCGTTGGAATGAAAACGGATATGGGCGGTGCAGCGGCCGTCTTGGGTGCGATGGAAATCATCGGGGAATTGGGCCCGGATCAAAATGTCGTTGCCGTCATTCCTTCTACCGATAACATGATCAGTGGAAATGCATTTAAACCGGATGATGTGATTACCGCCATGAGTGGTAAAACCATCGAGGTGCTGAATACGGATGCCGAGGGACGGCTTGTATTGGCGGATGCCGTGACATATGCGAAACACCATGGTGCGGAATACCTTGTCGATGTTGCCACCTTAACGGGTGGTGTTATAACGGCCTTGGGCAATGATATGACAGGTGCCATGACCAATAACGTGGAATTCTATGAACAAGTTCAAAAGGCCTCTGAGGAAGCCGGTGAGCCAATGTGGCGCCTGCCGATTACCGAAAAGGATAAAGAGCGTGTGCGTAATAGTAAGATTGCGGATTTGAATAATTCGCCGGGAGGAGCCGGGCATGCCATCATGGGTGGTGCCTTTGTCGGTGAATTTGCCGAATCGACCCCATGGGTCCATCTCGATATTGCGGGAACATCCACGACAGCGAGCGCAAATGAACTGGGTACGGCCGGGGCGACTGGAGTCATGACCCGTACCCTTGCCCTTCTTGTGGAAACATTCAATCCGGGCAAGAACTAGGATCGATGCCGAAGCCGGAAAGAGGCTTCGGTTTTTTCATATGTTGCTCCACTTCAAACTGATGATGACATGGCAATTTATCTCTCCTTTTTTCGGATAAAAATCAAAACGGATGCCATCGGGATTGTACTTGATATCTGGTTCGTTTTTAATACCTGTCTTTTTGATCATGTCGGTGACGGCAGCCGTTTTCGATTCTTGGGCGGCGGACATGAGCCGTGTCGAAAATGGTTTGGACGAGGCAATCATATCCACTACTTTTTTTGCATCATCCATTAACGATTGCGAAGATTTAGCCGATTGAATCAAGAGGTCGGGGTTTCCGGCGGAGAAAGGGCGAAGCAGCGGATCTACCTGATTGCGATAAGGCATTCCCCAATCACGGTTTCTCTGGAAAAAATCTTGGTCGAAAAAAAAATAAGGGATATCAGCCAAAGGTTTGCCTCCCTTTCCTATGTCTTTCCATAGACAGGTTTATTATATAGGTTAAAATATGAGTGGATGTAGAAGATTATGATAGTGTTTTAGAAAGCCGTTTTTCTTACTTGGAAAATAGAAAGAAGTGTACACTATTATTTGTAAAAATCCTCACTTGGTAGTATACTTAAAATACTTGCTTACCTTAAGTAAGTAGCGAGACCGTACTATATAAAACTAAAAAATAGGTGATTTTACTATGAAAATAACAAAGCAAATAAAAGACCTTTTAATAGATAAAATGAACATCCTGAAAACACCGGGTAAAGATGATCTATGCCTGGTCGGTCCCGTGAATCTCCCTGTTAAGCAAGGTGACTTTTCGGCTGTCTTCCAATGGTACACCTGGCTTCAGCTTGATGGCGAGGATAATGTTGAAGAAGCAGTGCTCGAATCGCTTTCGACTGCCAACTTGGCTTTTGGCCAGCAATCTTCGGTATTGGTGTATGGTGATTTCGAGAAAGCGGAGGATGCACTCGTCCGTATGCACAGCATCTGCCATACGGGGGATATATTTGGCAGTCAACGTTGTGATTGCGGATACCAGCTTCACCAATCGATGAGGATGATTGCCGACGCCGGAACCGGCGCCATTTTTTACCTTGCGGATCATGAGGGAAGAGGTATTGGCTTATTTACAAAATCATTGGCTTACTTGCTTCAGCAAGAAGGATTTGACACCGTTGAAGCGAACCATGCTTTGGGATTCGAAGATGATACAAGATCTTATGAAGGAGCGATCACGGTGTTGAAAGCTCTGCGTCATAAACCCGTAACGCTGATTACGAATAATCCTAAAAAGCTGGCAGCGCTTAAGGAGCATGGCTTGACGGCGAAGAATCATATCCCGCTTTGGGGTGGTTTGACTGAAACGAATAGTTTCTATCTGGATACAAAAATCAAGAAATCCGGGCATATCCCACTAGAGGATCCCACTGTAATTGTGTGAAGGGGAGCTGTGATGATGAATAATGATCAATATTACATGAAACTGGCTTTGGACCTAGCGGGCAGTGCTAAAGGGAAGACGAACCCGAACCCCATCGTCGGGGCTGTTATTGTGAAAGACGGCGTGATTGCCGGAACAGGGATTCACCGCAAAGCCGGTGAACCGCATGCCGAGGTCCATGCATTCAAAATGGCGGGAGAGTATGCCAAAGGTGGAACTTTATATGTGACGCTTGAACCTTGTTCCCATTATGGGAAAACACCACCATGTGCGAACTTGGTGAAGGAATCGGGAATTAAACGGGTCGTAGTGGCCATGGAAGATCCCAACCCGGAAGTTGCAGGGAGAGGAATCGCGCTTCTTAAAGAGGCAGGCATTGAAGTAGAAGTGGGCATTTTGGAAAAAGAAGCACGAAGGCTGAATGAACGCTTTATCCATAATATGACGACAGGGCGGCCTTTTGTCCTGTCCAAATTTGCGATGACGCTCGATGGGAAGCTGGCGACCCACACTGGACATTCGAAATGGATTACAGGGGAAGAATCCCGTCACTCGGTCCACTTGCTACGTAATGAGGTCGATGCAATTTTAGTCGGCATCGGAACGGTCCTGGCCGATAATCCATCCTTGACGACCCGGCTTCCTGAAGGCGGGGGAAAAAATCCGGTCCGCATCATTTTGGATAGTGAACTCCGCGTACCTCTAGATTCCCATGTCTTACAGGTAGAAGAAGCGAGAACGGTCATTGTCACGCATGAAAATGCCTCGTTGGAAAAAATCGCCTCCCTAAGCGAAAGAGGAGTCGAATTCATCATGGTCCCCAAAACAGAAGCAGGGTTGGATTTGGAGATCCTGATGGCCGAACTATATAAAAAGGGGATAACGGATGTCTTGCTTGAAGGCGGAAGCGAGGTAAATGCTTCATTCTTAAGGGCAGGACTCATCGATAAATATCTAATCTATGTAGCTCCTAAACTATTGGGTGGAAGAAACTCACTTACTCCTTTTTCAGGGGACGATGTAGATCAAATGGATGAAGCCTTGGATGTTTCCATCTCTCATGTTGATACGTTTGGGGAAGACATCCGCATAACGGCTTATCCAAAATAAAATAGACAACAGGTGAGAAGCATGATGGGTAAAACGGATGTTTGCATTGTTGGTTCAGGACCTGGAGGGGCGCTTTTAGCCTATTTATTGGCCAAACAGAACATTTCGGTCATCCTCCTTGAGCGAAATCAGGCAGTCGCACAGGAATTTCGAGGGGAATTCTTAAACGATGAAGGGGAGAGCATCCTTAAAAAGCTTGGCTTATTTGCGAAAGTGGAGAATCTGGGCCTGCTTAGAATGGAACAGATTGAATATTGGCAGGAGGGGCGACTGGTAAAAGAGATTTATCCGGACGACCATCAAGATAATCTGGGCATTCATGTTCCGCAGAAGCATCTGTTGAAGGTGATCTTGGATGAAGCTGAAAAGTTAGATTCCTTCCACTTGATGCTGAACACGAGGGTGACAGATCTCGTCCAGGACAAAGAGGGGCGGTTCTGTGGAGTGAAAGCCGTTAAGGATGGGAGTGAATTCACCATTCAAAGCCGATTGATTGTCGGGGCGGATGGAAGGTTTTCAACGGTCCGGAAAAAAGCGAAAATCCCGGTTGAGGTCAAGAACCACGGCTATGATTTACTCTGGGCTAAAATACCGGCCCCTTACGGATGGAAGCCATCGATCAAGAATGCATTGGTCAATGGTTCCCAGTTGGCACTCTTCACTCAGGCGGGGGGTTTCATCCAAATCGGATGGAATATAGAACATGGTTCGTACCCTCAGCTTCGGAAACAGCCTTTTGAACCTTTTATTGAAAAGTTGATCATGAATTTCCCAGAGTTACGGAGTGTAGTCCGTGAAAATATCCAATCCTGGCAGGACTTCATTTTATTGGACGTTCATAGTTGCTCATGTGAAACGTGGACCAAAGATGGTGTTCTGCTAGTGGGGGACGCGGCCCATACCATGACCCCCACTGGTGCTTTCGGACTCAATTGTGCCCTTGGGGACGCTGAGCTAGTGGCCCAACAAATTTATGAACACATCCTTCTGGGAGATAGCGGATTAACTGGGCTCAAAAGGGCGGAGCCAAAAAGAAGAGCTTATATTGAAAAGCTACAGGCCTTACAGGTGGACATGGAGAAATCTTTTGAATCCTTGTTTACCGCGTATGTTTAAATGGAGAGTGAAGAAGATGAGATTCGGTTTTGATATAGATGATACTTTGATTAATTTAAGGGAATATGCATTCCAGTTATATAATGAAAAGCTCAATAAAAATGTAGAGTTAACAAAATTCAAAGCCTTGAAAACCTTGGAGATTCATGAATTGTTCGAGATGAGTAAAGAAGAAGGCGGAAAAATGTGGAATAGCCTTGCCGAAGAAATCTATTATTCCTCGTGCCCGGCGTTTGAGGGGGCAGTGGAAGCATTACAGACCCTTGAAAACGAAGGACATGAAATCTTTTATATTACGGCAAGAAAAGCCGAGCATGGTGAACGGACGAAACAATGGATGATCGAGAATGGATTCCCTGTAAAGGACGACCATTTTTATTGCGGCATGAAAGACCATGAAAAAATTGAAACGATCAAGAAATTGGAGCTGGACTATTATTTCGATGATAAACCGGCCGTTTTGGAAACGTTGGTGGGCATTCAAACGAAGGTATATGCCATCGATAATTCCTATAACCGTGAGATAGAATCCATCCCTAGACTGACAAACTGGTCGGAGCTGAAGCAGGTTATATCCAAGTAAGACAGGCATGCATATGAGATGGAGGATGACTGGAAGGTACCCGGATCATCCTCTTTTTTCATCAATAATGAATGGTTATTCATTTATATCTGTTATAACTCACCCAGACAAGGTAGAATGGTTTTAATGATAGAATTCTAAAATGAAAGGGATGGGTCTAAGATGGATATCAATGTGGAAGGTTCGTTGATTGGCGCACTTGGGATAGAAATGAAGGAATTGAGTAATGGGAAAGTCATTGCGACCATGCCCGTCGACGAACGGACAAAACAGCCATTTGGTCTATTGCATGGAGGCGCATCGGTCGCCCTGGCCGAGTCGGTTGCGAGCATCGGTGGTTTCCAGCTGGTCGACGGCACGAAACAAGCGGTCGTCGGGCTTGAAATCAACGCAAATCATGTAAGGGGTGTCCGTTCGGGCCTTGTCACTGCAGAAGGGAACATCCTTCATCATGGGAGAACGACCATGATATGGGATGTGAAGATCCGGGATGAAGAAGGAAACCTGGTCTGCGTTTCCAGATGTACGCTGGCAGTCATCGACCTGCCAAAGTGAGAGTGAACAAAAAGGAGCTGCCGTTGGGTAAAACGGCAGCTCCTTTTTTGCTTCATCGGCTTTTCTTCAAATCATCCTGGACACTTTGATCCCACATTTTAACGCCAGAATGGTAGGCGGAGCGGTTGATCAAATGTCCGGCTACTGGACTGGTCATGAAGATGAAGATGATGGCTAGTACGACACGGAAATCGAAATGACTGTGCTTGTAATAAAAGTATAAGAGTGTCCCAATCAGGATGAACATGATCCCGAGGGTGGAACTTTTGGATACGGCATGATTTCGTGTATAAACATCAGGCAACCGGATAATGCCGAAGGCGGATACCAAGAATAGAAAGACACCGATCAAAATAAAGCCTGCAGAAAGAATTTCAGCGATTTCGGTCATTTTCGATGATCTCCCCTTTCTCAAGGAACTTGGCGAAAGCGACCGTTCCGATAAATGACAGGATGCCGAGCAACAGGATGGCTTCTAAATAAGCATTCGTATCCATGACGATGGATGCGAGCGCCACGAGAGCGATGAGGTTGATGCCCATCGCATCCAGGGCAATGACCCGGTCAGGAACAGAAGGTCCTTTAATTAACCGGTATAGAAACCCGAGCATGGATAGTGAGACACCGAGCAAAGCGATTTTAAGTAAAAGATCGAACATTATTTGCTCACCTCCATGATTGCTTTTTCAAATGTGTATTTAATGCTGTCGACGGCTTCTTCTTTATCAGCGATATCCATCGCGTGGATATAAAGGATGCGATTGTCTTCCGAAACCTCCACAACCAGGGTGCCTGGGGTCAGCGTGATTAAATTGGATAGGACGGTAATCTCCCAATCCTTCGTAAGCACGGTCTCGTATGCGAAGATACCCGGTTTCATATCGAGCCTTGGCTTAAGTATGACCTTAAGTACGCTAATATTGGATAACAGGAGCTCCCTGGCGAAAATGAAGAACAGCCGGATGACGGCATACACTCGGTTGAGATAAAAACGGCTGGTGAAAAAATGACGGAAGATAAACAGGATGCCAAGTCCTAAAACATAGCCAATGATGAAGGTGCTTCCGTTGAATTCATTTTTCAAAAACATCCAGATGATAGCCAGGAATACATTCAGTAAAATTTGAAAGGACATCAGGCATTACTCCTTTAAAACCGCATCGATATAAATATCGGGATTCATTAATGTGTCAACGGCTTGTGAAATATAGGGGTAAACCGCTTCTGTTCCCACTCCGTATAAGACGGAAATGGCGACAAGCAGGACCGCAGGGACAAGCATTGTGTTGACCGTTGCCTTACCTAGGGTATACGCGACTTTCGGGGTTCCCCAAAAACCGTGTATGAAAATTTTCATCACAGAATATAAGACCATCAAACTTGATAGCAAGACCATTGCCAAGCCAATATAGGCTCCTTTGTCGGCTGCCCCTTGAAGGATCATCAGCTTGCCGGCAAATCCGCTGAATGGAGGGATTCCGGCCAGTGATATGGCTGCGATGAAGAAGGTCCAGGCAAGGCCAGGATATTGCTTGATCAATCCGCCCATATTCCGTAAATCATCAGAGCCACTGATCTTAATCATGATGCCCACCAATAAAAACAGTGCGGCTTTGATCAACATGTCATGAATGATGTATAAGATCGATCCGGATAAGGCTGGTTCATTCATCAACGAAATTCCGAAGATGATGACGCCGACGGCAATGATGATATTATAAATGATGATTTTTTTAACATCCCAATAGGCGATTGCACCGATGACTCCCATGATGATGGTTAAAATCGCCAGGACTTGGAGAAACATATGGGTGAAATCTTGGTCATGATGAAACATGAGTGTATAGGTCCTGAAAATGGAATAGACCCCGACTTTGGTAAGCAAGGCTCCAAATAAGGCCATCACGGGGATAGGCGGTGCATAGTAAGAACCCGGAAGCCACTGGAATAGCGGAAAAATGGCTCCCTTCAAGCCAAAGACGATCAAGAAGCCGATCGCGATGACCGATAGGATGGCAGGTTGTCCTGCCTCTGCTATCCGCTGACTCAGGTGTGCCATATTCAACGTGCCGAGCACCGAATACAGATAAGCGACCATGATGACGAAAAAGGAGGAAGAAAGAACATTGACGATGATGTACTTCAATGATTCCCTTAGCTGAATTTTCGTTCCTCCCAAGACAAGGAGTACGTAGGAGGCCATCAACATGACTTCAAAAAAGACGAATAGGTTGAACAGGTCACCGGTAAGGAATGCCCCATTCACGCCAATCAGTAAAAATTGAAAGACAGGATAGTAATAATGGGCCTCACGTTCTTTCCCTATGGAGTAAAACGAGTAAACCAGTATCGCCAATCCAATGATATTCGTGGTCAGAACGAGTAAGGAGGCAAGCATGTCAGCGACAATCACAATACCGAAAGGCGCATCCCAGCTGCCGACTCCCAGTGTCAAGATCCCTTCATTATGAACGGAAAGGACCAAATAGATAGCAATCCCGATTCCGATGAGGGATGAAATGAAAGAAATCCCTCGTTGAAGCTTGATTTTTTTTGAAAAGAAAATAAGGATGATGCCTGTAAAAAGCGGTAATAAAACAGGCAATAATGGTAGATTAATCATTTGTGTCGGTACCTCTCATTTCTTCCATATCATCCGTCCCCAGTTCCTGGTAGGTGCGGTAGGCAAGCACTAATAAAAAGGAAGTGACGCCGAAGCTGATGACGATCGCCGTTAAGATGAGAGCTTGTGGAAGCGGGTCAACATAAGACGTCGCCACATCCCCAAGCAATGGGACGGAACCTCCTTTTAAACCACCCATCGTTAAAATCAAAAGATGGGCCCCATGACTAAGCAACCCTGTACCGATGATGATCCGCAAAATGCTCTTGGATAGCATCAAGTAGGTTGCACACATAAATAGAATTCCTATGACAATGGCCATTAAAAGTTCCATTATTCACTCTCCCCTATCGTTTGAATAATGGTCATCGTTACACCAACAACCACGAGGTAAACGCCTAAATCAAAAAGTACCGCTGTATGAAGCGAGATGTGACCAAGGATGGGAAAATCGATATAACGGTACACATGAGTCATGAGCGGAACCCCGAACAGGAGCGAACCGGCTACAGTCAGGGCAGAGATGAATAAACCTGCACCTATCATCAGTTTATAGTCAATCGGCAAGATCTCCGCGACGGTTTTAATGTCATAGGCGAGTAAAAGAAGGACAATCGCCGCTGATGTCATCAATCCGCCGACAAACCCGCCCCCCGGTGAGTAGTGGCCGCCTAAAAAGATGGAAACGGAAAAAAGTAGGATAACAAAGGCCGCAACCTTTGTCACCGTTTGAAGAATCAAGTCATTTTGTTTCATGATTTATCTTTCCTCCCAGTCAGTCGCAATTTAATCATCGCGAAGATCCCGAGTGCTGCGATGGAAAGAACACTTATTTCAAACATCGTATCAAGTCCGCGGAAGTCAACGAGAATGACATTGACCACGTTTTTTCCTCCTGCTTCCTTATACGCATTTTCAAGGTAATAACTTGAAATGGAAGCAAATAGCTTATTGCTATGCGCTGATAAAGCAATCAATGTGACGATCACGCCAACGCCAATTGAAATCAAGGCATTATTCAACCTGAATGTCATCCGCTCTTCCTTCCTGCTTGCAAGTAATGGTAAATGGAAGAAACAGAGCAGGAAAAGCGCGACGGAGATGGTTTCAATGACAAGTTGCGTCAATGCCAAATCCGGTGCTCTAAGCAAGACGAAAAATAGGGAAATGGTATAGCCGACCGCCCCTAAGAGGATGATCGATGTTAAACGGGATTTCGCAAATAGAATGGCAATCGATCCAATCACGATGATAGCCGCCAAAACGACTTCATAGACGCCGAATGGAGCAAAGTTTCCTGTATCGAGTACAAAGGCATCTTTCCAGTAAAGGGAAAAGCCTAAGGAAAGGATGAAGAAAAGGAAAATCGAGAGCAGATAGTTTCGAATCGACCCTGTCATGAGAAACTTCATGATGGTAGATGCCGAGCGTTCCATCCCCTTTAATCCATGATCATAAAGGGAGTTCAATGAAAAACGGTCTGGCACTATCCGATAGATGCCGTTCCATTTGGATAACGTTTTGTATAAAATGATCCCTACCACAATGATTCCGATCGTCATCCATACTTCCGGCTGGAAACCATGCCAGAATGCGATATGAACATGATAATCCGGGTCTGCCAAGCTTGGCTGTATACTCGCCACAGCCGGCTCGATGATTGACGAAGATAGTAGATTAGGGAAAATCCCGAATACAAGGACCAAAGACGCAAGGATAATCGGTGAAATCAACATGCCAATCGGTGCTTCATGCGGTTTCTTATCCAAATGTCGAAGTTTCCCTGTAAAAGGCTTAAGAACGACAATCATGCTGTAAATGAAAGTGAAAACACTAGCAACCCAAGCCACTACCGGGAATAACACGCCCCATGTCTCCATATTGAATATATCCAGTTCCAATACATTCACCATGGCAGCCAGGAACATTTCCTTACTTAAGAACCCATTGAACGGAGGAAGCCCGGCCATGGAAAAGGCACCGATGATGGCCACCGTAAAGGTGATGGGCATCAGCTGCATCAAGCCACCAAGCTTGCGGATGTCCCTTGTACCAGTTTCGTGGTCAATAATACCTGCCACCATGAATAGACTTCCTTTGAAGGTTGCATGGTTAATCAAGTGGAAGACGGCGGCCACTGTTGCGGCCAGGTATATATTGTCTCCCAGCGTGTCATAGTGAAGGGCAGCGGCTCCGATTCCCAATAGAGACATGATCAAACCAAGCTGACTGACGGTGGAAAAGGCAAGAATCCCCTTTAAGTCCGTTTGTTTCACAGCTGAGAATGAACCCCAGAATAAGGTGACCAACCCGGCAATCGAAACGAGCCAGAACCAGACACCGGATTCCGCAAACACCGGGCTTAGACGGGCAACCAGATAAATGCCAGCCTTGACCATTGTCGCGGAATGGAGATAGGCACTGACTGGTGTCGGTGCTTCCATGGCATCAGGTAGCCAGATGTGAAATGGGAACTGTGCCGATTTAGTGAAGGCACCCAGTAAAATGAGTAGAAGAGCAGGGATGAAAAGCGGATGATCCAACAGTTCGCTGCTTTGAGCTATCAGTTCCCTTATGCTGTAGGTGTTTCCCATGATGGAAAGGAGCACGATTCCCCCAAGCATGCTTAATCCGCCAAAGACGGTGATCAGCAGGGATTTTTGAGCTCCATAACGTGAGCGTTCCCTTTCGTTCCAATACCCAATGAGTAAAAAGGATGACAAACTTGTAAATTCCCAAAATGAATAGAGAACGATTAAATTGTCGGAAAGGACCACACCAAGCATGGCGCCCATGAATAGTAAGAGAAAGACATAAAACTGGTTCAGTTTTTCTTTTTCTTTTGATAGATAAAAGATGGAATACAAAATAACGAGTGAACCAATCCCCGTTATGAGCAGAGCGAACAAAAGACCTAGTCCGTCTACATAAAAGTCAATATGTATTCCTAGTGAAGGAATCCAAGTAGCCCGTTCAGTTATGGTCTCCCCTTGTTTGGTTGAAGAAATGAACCGGGAAAAATAGCTAAATAGAAGAACGGGTAAAATCAGTACAAACCAGCCAGTATGTATTCGACGTAAATACTTGTATAAAAACGGTATTAAGATGGCCAAAAGAAATGGTGATAATACCGCCCAATGAAGCAAAGACATAAACTCCCCCCTTATAAACGAAGTCATCGCCTTATCATGCATTTTTTTACACAATCCTAGACGGTAAAGTATCTTCGTTGAATGTGTTTTTTTTATATGTGTTACGTGTCATTCCTAAAAGTATAACCCAATTTTTGAGGGTTTGCATGACATAAGGAGCGAGGAATACTGATTGATATCGAGTTTTATATATAGGTAGAAAAGGAGCGTGAAACGGCTCAAAAAATATTTTCAGAGGGGTGCAAAGAGGGGAATATATGTAAAAATCCATTGTGAAATCCTTTTATATCTTGCATAATAATAGGATAAAAGATACATGGATGGAGAAAAAATGAAAAACACGTATTTACTTAGTTATTTCCCGATCATTGCGATACTACTGTTTAGTCTGTCCTTTGCGATTTATGGGGAAATGCAGGTGCTTATCTTATTCGGGAATTTAGGAATCTATCAAGGGATGTTGGAGTTCTTTTCCGAGACAGGAATTAAGCTTGCCTTGATGATTGTGTTGTTGTTGGTCATGTTCATGGTGTTTGCAGCGCTGAAGTTAATCTCGGACACGGTCATTGAGCTTTCCCTTCTATTCTTTTCCAAAGATTCGGATGGGAAAGCATTGACGAGCATCAGGATGGGGTCGGTCATTTATGTGATCGGCGGAGCTTGTTCATTGTTCAGCGTCCAATTCCTCCCGGGGCTCATTTCCATCTTCCTTATCACGAATGTCGTGGCCCTGATTTACTTTGTGTTTAAGTTAAGCTCCAGTGTGAATGTATCTGGGCTGGTCGGACTCATCTTCTTTCCCATCTTCGTATGGACCGCGTTAGTCGCCATCGTCGCTTATTCAGGGTTGAAGTTGTATAACAGCGTGATTGCCAGCCTACCGATATAGCGAATACTCATCCATATACGGAGAAAAGAGCTGCCGGGAACATCCGGCAGCTCTTTTCTCATCGTGTACTTGGTTCCTTATATGAGTGCGTTGATCTTGTTTTGTATGGAAGTGGCATTCGTTGTGAACAAGATATACGTATCAGATACAGTATGAAGCACGATACGATCCGTTGTAGCATATGGCGTGCCAATTCTGATCGCACGTTTATCTTCACCCGCATATGTATCATCTTGAGTCACCTTTATGATTTCGGAAATGGGTATTTCTATTGTGGATAGTTGCCATTTAATGAGTAAATGATCCTGTGATTTTTCAATTGCGATTCCTAGCATCATAATCCCTCCGTCGTCTTATCATGACTTGCTTTTACCATTCAGCGGCTTGGCTGATTGCCTTCCATATCTCTATCTGGGGCTGTCGCGAATAGACGGCTTGCAGGTTGGCTGGCTTATCTTTCCCAACCCAGACGCCGGTTGTATAGTTTCCTGTCAGGCCGACGAACCAAATGTCTTTGGCATCATTGGTTGTGCCTGTTTTCCCCCCGATATATTCAGACGGGAAATAGGCTGAGCGTGCCGTCCCATTCATGGTGACTTCGTGAAGAAGCTGCCTCATTTTGCTGACGGTTTCTTTATTCCACACCTTTTTCGATTGATTTTTCCATTTATAAAGAACGTTTCCTTCTTGGTCCGTGACCTTCGTGATTGCCCGTGCAGGCTGGTAGCGGCCATCATTGAATGATGTAAAGGCATTGGTCATTTCGAGAGGGCTCATCCCGTATTCAAATCCGCCGATGGCCGAACTGATGTGGTGATCTTGGATGGACACCTTTTTGAATTGAAAGGCATTAAGATAGCTGAAGCTCTTTTCTATGCCGGTCTTTTCAAAAAGCCTGATGGCCGGCGTATTATAGGATTGTGCAAAAGCATTCCTTATCGTGACCATGCCGTAGCTCGCCCCATTGTAATTTTGTGGACAGTAGCTGTTGCTACAATAGTTTGCGCCGCTAACAAGCTGATCGATTTCCGCTCCCGTTTCTTCTATATAAGGTGCATAATCCAGAAGAGGCTTTATGGTCGAACCAGGTTGCCTGTAACTTTGGTATGCCCGGTTGAAAGAATTTTTTTTATAATCCTTTCCCCCAATCAAAGAGACAAGCTGGTGCGTATGATGCTGTATAACCACTGACGCACCTTCGATATCATTGAATCCGATTTTCGATTGCATGGCCGACTTGGCCTGGGTCTGTAGATTGATATCGAGTGCCGTGTGAATGGTCACGCCAGATTTCAGAAGCTTTGTGACCTGTTCATTCAGTTTGGCTTCCGCTTGATTGCGTGTGACTTCATCCGAGCTTTTCAATGGTTTTGTCAGACCTTCCGCCGAAGCGACCAGGTTTTTCAACTCTTGATGGACATATGTCACATAATCAGGGTATAAATCGATGTTGGTGGACAAGTCCAACCTGATTTCCTTTTTAATGAGTTTATCGAATTCCTTCTGCTCAAGTTTACCTTGGACAACCATTTGTTTTAGTATCCGCTCCTGACGCTTTTTCGTGTTATCAAAGTGTTTAAGAGGGTTATAGAGTTCGGGATTATTAGGAATGGCTGCAAGAAAGGCCACTTCGGCCTTTGATAGATCCTTGATCGATCGGCTGAAGTAGAGTTGGGAAGCCGCCTCGATTCCGTAAGCCCCGTTGTTGAAGTAAATGGCATTCATATAGAGCTCGATGATTTCGGACTTGGACCGTTTCCGTTCTAGCTGGTAGGCGTAAAAGAGTTCACTTAGCTTTCGGTTATACGTCTTGTCATGGGTAAGGAAAACATTCCTGGCCAATTGCTGGGTGATGGTACTCCCGCCTTGTTTGATCGCACTCTTCTGTGAATTGACAAGCAAGGCCCTACTGATCGCGGTTATATCAATTCCCCTATGCTCATAAAATTTTTGATCTTCCGTGACAATGAACAGGTCTTCTAGAAACACGGGGATATCGTCAAGCTTCAAATAGATCCGGTTTTCTCCATTGGGAATTTCACTAATCACTTTCCCATTTGCGGCCGTCATGTAACTGGTCTGAGCCAGGTCAATCTGATCGAAGGGGATGCGTTCATCCAAGACATGATGGGGAGTTTCAGCTAAAGACCACTCCTGATAGGAAAGAAAGATGAAGATGGATAAGACAGGAACTAAGAAGAAAATCGTGATATAGCCAAGGTACGCGCGCATAGTTCAACTTCCTAACTAATATATTTTTAGTAACTTAATGGAAAATATGTGGGTAAAAAAGAGTGGTCCTTTCGCTCCGTTTCATCCATCATAATCCAAATAAGGAAGATGATAAAGGGTTTCTTCTGAAGTTGCTTAACGCAATGGGGAAAAACTGGCTGGGTGAATGGCTCTGGCTTAATGAAAATCAAATAAAAACTTATTTCAATCTTCTGTTATAATATTCTTACGGAAAAAATAACCAAATTTAGTCGGCGGAAAGATGTCATGAATAAGGAGGGTTCGGAAAATGGATGGACAACAGCAGTATGTATTCATTGATTTTGAATTTACAATGCCCGAAGGAAAGGCAAATCCAGTTGGTTTCTATCCGGAGATCATTGAGGTCGGTTTAATCGCAGTCGTAAACGATACAGTCCAAGAACAGTTTTCTTCCTACGTTAATCCGTCAAGGTTTCCAGAATTGACGAATCGATGCAAGAAATTCCTGAATATTACCCAAAACCAGGTGGATCGTGGAATTTCATTTGAAGAATTGGTTTCCTTTTTAGCAAAATTGGATGAGAAGCATCCAACGACCATCGTCACCTGGGGTAACATGGATATGAAGGTGCTTCGTCAGAACTGTCAAAAAGCAGGTCTGAATTTCCCTTTCACGGGGAAACAGAGCGATCTTTGCCTGGAATACAAGCGTTTCTTCGGAGATCAAAATCAAACGGGATTATGGAAAGCCGTACAGGCCTATGGAAAAGAGGGGACAGGTAAGCATCATAGGGCCCTTGATGATGCCATTACCACGTATAATATCTTTAAACTGGTGGAGAAAGACAAAAGTTATATGAAAAATCACGAACCGACGACAATCGGTGACCGCATCGATTTATCCAAAGTATTGAATCATTTAGCGTTATAAAAGCCAAATCAATTTCTATTGATTTGGCTTTTATTATATGTTATTTAAAATAATCCGCTGCTAGGTCTTCAAGCAGCTCCAAACTTTTGTTGTTCCATTCTGTTTGGCTTTCGGTTAAAGTGCGGGACATCTTCTCAACAGATACCCGTAAGGATTCCTTATAATCTGGAATGTCCCCATCGTATACCCTCACCATATTCATCGGGACATTGGTTTGTTCCCGGAATGCAAGGGCACGTCGTTGATGAAACATGGATACTTCCGTTTGCTTCGGATTATGAAGGTCTCCCTGCATAGGATGCTTCATGACTGCCAATACTTTTACAAGATATGCAGAAGGACGGATATCGGTGATTTCCCCGATATATTTCCCTGTTTTATAAATGGCGGTTACCTTATCGCCAACCTTGAATTCATGCTCGGACATTCCTTCATCCACCTTTCTTGTTCACTCCCTACATGATACATAAGTACGATGATTTTATACAATGAATTTGTTTACTGTATCAAAGATGCATTTTTTTCCGAAGTCGTGTAAAGTGTAGAAATGAAGGTTAAAGAATGGAGATATGAGCCATTTATTTAAAAACGAAAGAGGTAATGAACCATGACAACATTTCCACAATTAACAACCGAAATATCGGAAAATGAAAAAGCGGTGATCATGCAGACGACGCTTGGTGATATTAAAATCAAGCTGTTTCCCAAGCATGCTCCTAAAACAGTAGAAAACTTCTTAACACATGCCGAGAATGGATATTACGATGGAATCATCTTCCACCGTGTCATAAAGGATTTCATGCTACAAGGCGGAGATCCGACAGGTACAGGAATGGGTGGGGAAAGCATCTGGGGCACGAATTTTGAAGATGAATTCTCCATGGAACTGTTCAATCTGCGCGGAGCCCTTTCCATGGCGAATGCGGGTCCAGGAACGAACGGAAGCCAATTCTTCATCGTTCAGGCACAGCATGTAGACAGCAGAATGGGTGAACAAATGAAGCAAGCCGGATATCCGGAAGAAATCATCAGTGCGTATATGGAAAATGGCGGAACACCATGGTTAGACCACAAACATTCCGTTTTTGGCCAAGTTATCGAGGGCATGGATGTTGTCGATACGATCGCCAATGTAGAGACGGTTGCGGGAGACAAGCCAGCTGTGGATGTAGTCATTAAAGGCATTACGATTTTATAAACGAAGGTACGTGAAGCGGGGGGCATAGGGCCTCTCGCTTTTTAGTTTCTAGGGGAGGAACTTGACTAGTGGATTGATTCAATAATTGCTATAATGAGGAAAAAGATCATTTTTCAGGAAGGATGAAATAGATGGACGTTCTCTACTCCGCACTATTAGGCATGTTTCTTTATTTTCCGGAAGACAAAAGTGAATATATTCCCGCAGGCATTACCTGTGTCATCTTTTTGATTGCAGCTGGGTTTACGATGAGGGCCATCATCAGATACTCGAAGAAAGAAGAATTGAAGACGAAGAAGTTCGAGGAGGAAGTGACGAAAAGAAACCGGCATCTACAAGATGATTCCCTTTCTTGAACGGCTTTGTGCTTCTGACTACCTCGTTTTAGCAAAACGGGAATACTTTAGAAAAAAATGAAACAAATAAACTAGTTCCCATTTTGGCATAAGCATTTTATACTATAAGCTATAGAGAGAGAGTTTTGGGGGCGGAAAGTGTTATGCAAATCATAGCGAAGAGAATGATTGCGACAGATACGGTCAAGAGCTTCTTCATGGAACATTGGGAGACGACTCAAGTCGTCTTTTCAATCGGCATGTTCCATTATGCGGAACTCGATGGATTTGCGGTAATGGATGGGGATGAGAAAATCACGGGGATGGTCACGTATAAAGTGCTGAATCAACAATGTGAAATCATTTCCCTGAACAGTGAGCATGAGAATCAGGGCGTGGGCTCATCCTTACTTTATGTGATTGAGAATATCGCCAAGGAAAAGAATTGCCACTCCATTAAAGCCATTACCACGAATGATAATTTACAGGCTTTGAAGTTCTTTCAAAAACGTGGGTATGTCATTTCCGAGATTGTGAGGAATGCCGTGGAAGAATCAAGAAAGACAAAACCGGAAATCCCGTTTTACAGCTCCGATGGCATTCCAATACGGGATGAAATCATTCTCGAAAAACTAGTTTAAATAGGAGGAATGGATATGTTTAAGAAAATGGCAGCAGATGCTCTGGGTCTCAGTGATATAGGAAGTGTGATTAAGCCTGCTGATTATGATAAGGTCGATGCTGATGATTACATCATGCATGAAGATGACGAGAAAATTTATTTCTTGATTAAATCGAAAACGGATGAATATTGCTTCACGAACCAAGCGTTCATCCATCTCGACGGAACAAGTGCCATCAGCAAGAAACGGATGCTGACCAGATATAGCTATAGCCAGTATGAGTTTTCGCATGTGACATTAGAAACCGCTGGTACCGTCGATTTAGATGCTGAGATTAAATTCTCGATCGGTGCTAAAACCTTCTCGATTGACGTGCATAAGAAATTCATCGAGGAATTGAAGGATCTATTTAAATCACTCGTTAAAATTTCGGAAATTTGCCATGAGAATGCCTATGCCCTTCAATTTGCGCAACAAAGCGTAAATTTGGCCTCATCGACATTGAATCAAGTCCGTACAGATGGCAGCCAAATGGTGTCCAGCTTCAAGGATATCAATGCCGCTGCGTTTGACTGGTTGATGGATAGCCGCAAGAAGTACCATGTGAAAGATTTCGGGTATGTGTTCGAAAAATATATCAATAATTAATATCCACAATCCATACAAAAGCGGACACAGCGATGTGTCCGCTTTTTCGTTTAGTTATTGAGGTCATTCAAACCTGGAGCATGTTCACTAGGCATGTCCGGCATCTCTGGAACTGGAAATCCTTTAGGTGGTTCCATGACAGAAAGATTGCCGCCATTACGGCTTGGTGTCTCCCCTTGGAATACTTCGCCGATCTGGGTTTGGTCAAGCCTGAAGTTGAATTGGGCATTATGGTAGCCCAAATCTACATATTTCCGGCATTCCGGATATTTATTCAGGTCATAATTTGGGACAGGGAAGATTTTACCCCAATCCACTCCCAGTGTTTCTAAAGCCTTTGCAAACGCATTTTGATGGGCGTTGTCACGTACCATGAGGAACGCAATGGTTTCACGCAAGGTTTTATTGGAGCTCATTTCATAAATTCTCGATTTTTGGAGTACCCCCGTCGATTCAAGCATCACATTGTTTAAAAGGTTGGCAATTAAGTTTCCATGATCGTATACCCATGACCCATTCCAAGGGTTACCTCCCGCGTCTACGGGAAGGGAAGCTTTGGCACCGATGATAAAATGGTGGGGGTTCGCACCAGACTGAATCACTTCCTCAAGTGGTGCACCATTCGGACCTGAATTTCCCGGTAGATTTCCACCCGCTTCATTTAGCAGCTGATTGATTGTGGTCTGAACAAGCTCTACATGGCTTAGCTCCTCTATAAAAATGCCGCGTATTAAATCTCTATATTTTTTTTCCTTACCACGGAAGTTGGCGCTTTGAAACGAAAACTGCATCAACGTACGCATCTCTCCGAATTGGCCACCGAGCGCTTCTTGAAGGACTTTTGCAGCATGTGGATCCGGTTTGTCCGGTACGATCATATTAATTAGATCCTCTTTATAAAAATACAATGATTAGCCTCCTTTAAGATTTGGTATCATTAGTTAGTTTTTGCAGGATTGTTCAATTTATTCTCGAGGGAAAAAATACCTTTATGGAATGCGCCAAAGAGAGAAATACTAGGGAAAGGTTGATTATGAAAGGGTGTTGCATATGCTATCCAATCAGCAACTAAATAGCTTCCAACAGCAACTTCAGCAAACGAAGCACCGGTTGGGAGAGCAATTAGAGGAATCTTACGCACTTGGCTTAAGAAAGAACGTACGAAATTGGACAGGGGAACTATCCGTGTATGATAACCATCCGGCGGATCAAGGAACGGAATTATTCGAACGTGAAAAAGATTTGGCACTTGGGGAGCATTATCGTGATGAAATCAGGGATATCGATCGAGCGCTTAAGGCCATTGATGAAGGGAATTATGGAAAATGTGAGGTTTGTTCGAAGGAGATTCCGCTTGAAAGGCTGAATATTGTTCCGACCACGACTTTTTGTGTGGAGCATAGCCCATCTCAAGAGACTTCCCATAATCGTCCGGTCGAAGAGGAGGTGCTTGGTCCAAGCTTCGCCACATATGATTGTGATGGGACGAGCTCTGTCGGATATGATGCGGAAGATAGCTGGCAAGACGTAGCTAGATATGGTACATCGGAGACGCCTTCCGACTTTGCCTATCCACCAAGTGATTATGAGGATACGTATATCGATTCGTCTGAAAATGTAGGATTCGTCGAGAACTATGAGAATATAGCCGGTGTGGATCTATATGGGGAAAACTTAACGGTTTATCATAACGTCCAATACCAGGAAATAGAAGATGATTTAATAGAAGAGGATACTCAGACTCCCTTTGGAGATTTGCCGCGTTATGAAAAAGCTCCGTATGTCGAGGAAGAAAACCAATAGCCAAAAGCAAAGAACCAGGCAATTCGCCTGGTTCTTTGTCTGTTTTATGAAAAAGCCAGTTTGAGACGAGTTAATCCATCTTGCAGCAGGCTGAGTGAACAGCCGATATTCATCCGGACAAATCCTTCTCCGCCTGCACCATATTTTGTTCCAGGCTCTAAGGCGATTTTTCCTTTATGGATCAGTCGTTCTTGTATTTCCTTATCGGAAAGACCGAGTTCGCGACAGTCAATCCATAGGAGGTAAGAGGCATCAGGATGCATGACGCGAAGGGAAGGAATTTCAGCAGAAATGAACTCCTCGGCCACTTTAACATTTTCTTCAATATACTCAATCAAATCGGTGAGCCAACTAAGCCCATCCCGGTAGGCGGCTTCCATGGCCGTTAAGGCAAAAATATTCAAACCGTGAAAGGCCTGTCTTGTTTGGGCATTCTGCAGTTTGATCTGGAGCTCTTTATTGCTGGTAATCAAGAACGAGGCCTGGAGACCAGCGATATTGAACGTTTTGCTTGGTGCCATTAACGTGACCGTGATATCGGCTAACTTGTCCGCCAATGAAGCGATAGGATGATGCATGGCTGTTGAGTGAAAGAGGTCTGCGTGGATCTCATCGCTGACAATGGTGACATGATGGGCCAAGCAAAGTTCCCCGATGCGCAATAACTCCTCCTTTGTCCAAATGCGACCGCCAGGATTATGGGGGCTGCAAAGGAGGAATAGCTTAACGCCGGTCTTCAACTTTTCCTCAAAATCTTCAAAGTCGATGGCAAATCCGTTAGCTTCCAAGAGAAGGGGACTATTGACCACTTCCCGTCCATTGTTTTTAATCATGTCGAAGAAAGGGGTATAGACAGGAGATTGCACCAGAATCTTATCCCCAGGTTCCGTAAAGGCCTGAATGGTGGAACCGATGGCTGAAACGACGCCAGAACTGAATGTGATCATGTCTTTTGTGATGGACCATTGATGCCGGTCTTTCACCCATTTTTGAATCTCGCCGTACACCGACTCTGAAGGGACGGTATATCCGAAGACCGGATGATTCGCTCGTTCGATTAATGCTTTTTGAATAGGTTCAGGAGAAGGGAAATCCATATCGGCCACCCACATAGGCAGGACGTCTTCCCTGCCATACAATGATGTAAGGGCCATTTTGTCCCACTTAACAGAACCGGTATGTTCCCTACTGATGTGTTCATCAAAAATAGATCTGTTCAATATATTCACCGCCAAATCATTTTTTTTCATGCCCTGTTAACGTCTTAACGAAAAGATACTTGTTATGATACTATGATAACATGTTCTTTCCGAAATTATGGAGCAGGTGATTATAATGGATACACAACAAATGAATATAGCGTTTGTGGCTACTTTGCAAGAATGGGATCCGTATGGGATTGGCGGGGAATTATATGAACCGGAGATTGCCGACACGGTCGTGGCCTTACGCGATATAGATGACCTTCAGGAACTGGCGGAAAAAATCAAGTCCATCTACGAATTTGCATTTGATGAACCCGTCCAGTTGGAACGGTGTCTACAGGTTGCACAAAAACTGCTGATCATCAAAAATGATGCCAGCTGCTCGATTTAAAGAAAAGGGATGACTCCGAATTCGGGTCATCCCTCTTTATATGGTTTCGTCTATTCGTCTAAAAACTCCTTGATTAACTGATACACTTCTTCGGGTTTCTCCTCCGGAAGTAAATGGCCCGTGTTTTCCATGACAATGAGCTTGGAATTGGGGAGGTCTTCATGTAGTCTTCTTCCAATGTCGAGCGGAACCACTCGATCATACCGCCCCCAAACAAGCAGGCAGGGCGTATCGATTAAATGAAGTTGTTCGGATGATAAATCGCTTTCCTTATCACGTAACATCCTTCCTAAGGCACGAAATATATCATGCTTCTTCATGAAAGGATCGAGATAGCCCTGGCGCATTTCATCGTCGATCATCGTCTGATTATGGACGACATTCCTTAGATTCTTTTCGATGCCGGACCTTTGGAGATATCCCTTTACCCCAAATGAAAAGAAAGGGAAGTAGCTGAGCATCTTCATCTTTCTCGGGAAGCTTGGCTCGTACCCGGATCCGGCAAGAAGGACGGCGCGCTCGACCAGGCCAGGATAAGCTTTGATGAGTTGCAAGGAAACCTGTCCACCCATGGAATGCGCAATGATGCTGAACTTCTTGATGTTCTTTTCTTCCAAAAGCTGTACGACGGAACCTGCGATGTTCCGGAAAGAGTATGTATAGCGATTAGTTTTCCCACTTTGACCGAATGGAGGCAAGTCTATCGAGATGACATTATAGTCTTTCGTTAAATG
This sequence comes from Peribacillus sp. NPDC097197, assembly GCF_050278025.1. Lineage (NCBI taxonomy): Bacteria > Bacillati > Bacillota > Bacilli > Caryophanales > Bacillaceae > Peribacillus > Peribacillus sp. NPDC097197. Next base: position 461,636 of record NZ_JBNNST010000001.1, read on the forward strand.
GGGTATCAGTTTCCGGAAGCTAAAGCTTGATGATAAAAACCCATGGATTAATACCAGGGTGGGGAAAGAGTCATGAACATGAATGTGTTCATAATACATATCGATATCCCCGATCTGCTCAATGTCTTTCTTTACGTAACTTTCCATATTCGTGTTCTCCTCTACCATTCCTAAGCAAAATAAGAAGCTACTGCTGTTGCTTATCTTCCTTAGTTTTAAATAATTTCCTCTTTATCCTGTTACATAACAATACCAGAAATTATCCCCATTAAAAAATACAATTACTATAACAGATATTACGTGAACTTTGGTATAATAGTGTAAGTTTATCCTGACAGAATAGAACTTATTAATTTAATCGTGTCATACATGCCTTTAAACAAGGCTTTAAAAGGAAATTGATCGGGCTTTCTGCCAGCCAAACCATCATGTCTACATTTATGAATTCTAATAGGGAGGTTTTCCAATGCATTTGAATGAAGGGGAATTGGAAGTCTTAAGAATCATTGAAAATAACAGCCGGATCGATCAGAAGGATTTGGCTAAAATGACCGAGTTATCTGAAGCGGACATTGAAGCAACGTTGAAGAAATTGGAAGATATGCGTGTGATTGTACGTTACTTGACCGTGATTAACTGGGCAAAAGTAGATGAATATCACGGTGTGACAGCCATGATCGATGTTAAAGTAACCCCAAAACGCGGAGTTGGTTTCGATGAAGTCGCCAAACGTATATATCGATTCAAAGAAGTGGAGTCCGTTTATTTGATGTCCGGTGCGTATGACCTTTCCGTCATCGTGGAAGGTCGTTCAATGAATGAAGTGGCAAGGTTTGTATCGGAAAAACTTTCGACGCTCGATTCTGTCATTTCCACGACAACTCACTTTATTATGAAGAAATATAAGCATGATGGGACAATTTTTGAACAAACAGAAGAAGACAGAAGGATAGTGGTATCACCATGATTAAAACGAGTTTCGTGTCAAAAACGGTTTCAGAGCTAAAACCATCGGGTATCCGTCGATTTTTCGACTTGGCTGCCAATCTAGAAGGAGTCGTTTCACTTGGAGTGGGAGAACCGGACTTCGTTACATCCTGGGCAGTCCGGGAAGCGGCAATCAACTCATTGGAAGAAGGATACACCTCTTATACAGCTAATGCCGGCTTGATGGAATTGAGGCAGGAAATCAGTGGATATATGAAAAAGCAGTTTGAGGTTTCGTATGATCCCGAGAATCAAATCATTGTTACGGTGGGTGCAAGTCAGGCCCTCGACATTGCCCTTAGGACAATCTTGAATCCTGGTGAGGAAGTCATCGTCGTCGAACCTTGTTTCGTTGCCTATGCACCATTGGTAACGATGGCAGGAGGGGTGCCGGTCACTGTCCAAACTTCCAGGGAGCATGACTTTAAGTTAATGCCGGAGCAACTCGAAGCGGTCATCACACCAAGGACGAAGGCAATCTTGATTTGTTCGCCGAATAACCCGACTGGAACTCAGTTAGAGAAATCGGAGTTGGCAGCACTTGCTGAAATCATCAAAAAGCATGATTTATTAGTCCTTTCCGATGAGATTTATGCGGAGCTTGCATATGATGAGAAATATACGTCATTTGCCGCCATCGACGGCATGCTTGAGCGTACGATCGTCATCAACGGGTTCTCTAAAGCGTTTGCGATGACTGGATGGCGTCTTGGATTTGTATGTGCGCCTCCGGAAATTTCCGCAGCGATGCTCAAAGTCCATCAATACGCGATGATGTGCGCTCCGACCATGGCACAGTTTGCAGCATTGGAAGCTTTGAAGAATGGAATGCAAGATGTGGAAGATATGCGCCGCAGCTACAGAGGAAGACGCAACTATATCGTAAAGTCATTTAACGAAATCGGTCTGGACTGCCATAATCCAGGCGGAGCTTTTTATGCCTTCCCATCCATTGAGAAAACGGGCATGACTTCCATGGAGTTCGCAGAAAAACTGCTTACTGAAGAACTTGTGGCCGTGGTACCGGGAGATGTTTTCGGGGAAAGTGGTGAGGGGCATATCCGTTGTTCTTATGCTTCTTCCATGGAACAGCTTCAGGAAGCCATTAAAAGAATGGATCGGTTCATGCAGAAATATAGCAAGTACTAAAACCCCATACGCAAAAAAATAGGGATTCGCCGTAATATACGGCGAATCCCTATCCATAGGGGGAATTAGAAAAAAGAGTTAATCTTAATGGATTAACATAGAAAGTGTTAATCATAGTATATCCAGTTTATAGAAAATAATACGCCTGATATGGATATTTTTACAATTTAGTTTGTGTGTTATATAAATGATGCATGATATTTAAAATTTGTTCTTCACTGAAATCTTTCGCGGTACGGAGGATGAGCTTAGCCTGTTTGAGTCCAATTTCCTGAATGAGTTCTTCCATTTCTTCATCCAAACCTGAAGCATTCGCAACGGGGCCATTTTGGATTAGCTCTGAGGCAGGGATATCAAGAACGGTGGAAAGCCGTAAAATGGTCTGGGTATCAGGCGTGACTTCCCCTGATTCATACATTTCAATTTTTTTGGTGCCCATACGTAGTTTCAAAGCCAGTTCTTGTTGAGTGAGATTATGATCTTCCCGGTATTGCCGAATATTCTTTGCGATATTTGACATGTCAATCACTCCTTTTTCAGGAAATAGTAGTAATAAGGTCATTTTACCATATTTTAACTTGTTCACAGTGGGAATGATATGGATATTTTGTGAAAAGAAAACGCCGTATCGATTACCGATGCGGCGTTTTGAATGAAGAAACATTACTTGTCAAATAGACCGATTGAACTCAAAAAGACGACGAGTATCGCTACCGGAACGATATAGCGAATGAGAAAGTACCAAAGTTTAAAGAAAGAGAATCCTGGGCTTGCCCCCATTTCGAACTCATTCTGAACTTGGAGCCTTTTCATCTGATAGCCAATGAAAAGAGAAATGAATAAGGCTCCGATAGGCAAGGCGATGTTGCTTGTCACATAATCAGCGAGGTCGAAGAAGGTCAAGTTGAAAATCTTCACATCAGAGAGTACGCCAAATGATAATGCGCTTGGAATCCCGATCACGAAAACAACAAGGCCGGCTATCCATGAAGATTTCCGGCGCTTCCGAGCATCGCCCTTTATCATGGATGCTACGATGATTTCCAGAATGGAGAACGCTGAAGTAAGCGTAGCGAATAATAATAATACGAAGAAAATCGCCATGAAAATGCCACCGAAGGTAATTTCATTAAAGACCGCAGGCAACACGACGAAGACGAGTCCTGGTCCACTTGAAGGATCGAAACCAAGGGCAAATACGGCCGGGAAAATGACCAAGCCCGCCAATAAGGAAATGAAAATATTCAACCCGACTACGGATAATGCCGATTTTGTAATATCATCATTCTTACTTAAGTACGAAGCATAGGTGACCATCACGGAAATACCTACACTCAATGCAAAGAAGGATTGTCCTAGCGCTAATAAAATCGTCTGCTCCGTCAAGGAGGAGAAATCCGGTTTCAAAAAGAAACGGACACCTTCCATCGCACCTTCAAGTGTCATGGAACGAACGAGAAGGACAAGAAAAAGGACGAACAGGGAAGGCATCATGTACTTATTGGCCTTTTCAATCCCTTTGGATACGCCACCTTGAACGACCCAAATCGTCAAGACCATGAAAAGAAGCTGCGCAATGACCGTTTCATAAGGACTGCTGATAACGGTATTGAAAAGGCCACTGTATTCCGATTGGGTTAAATTTGATAGGGACCCGGTAAAGCTTCTCCATAAATAGGAAAGGATCCAGCCACCAACAACACTATAGAAGGAAAGTAAAATGATGGATGCTAGAACTCCGCCATATCCTAGTAACACCCAGGGTTTACCTGGTGAAATGTGCTTGTAGGCCCGAATGGCATCTTTTTGTGCATTCCGGCCGATGGTGAATTCGGCAATAAGTAAGGGTGTGCCGATCATGAGGGTGAAAATCACGAAAAAAAGGAAAAAAGCGCCGCCTCCATTTGTCCCTGTCATATATGGAAACTTCCAGATGGCACCCAAACCAATAGCGGACCCAGCCGCTGCTAGAATGAATCCGATTTTGGAAGACCATTGCTCTTGTTTTGCCATGGTGAAAAACTCCTTTAGAGGTATAGAAATACGTGAATGTAGAGATAAACATTTTCTCATCTTACTACGATTAATCTCAATTTGGTAGTTTTTTGTTATGCTAATTTTTTGAAAAATTAATGATCGAAAAAATGGGGACAAAGAATTAAATGAAAACTTTTAGGATAAGTTATAAATAATAGCCATATATCGTAATGGACACTCAATTACAAAATTTTTACGTTTTAGCGGAAAAAGTATGGTATACTTAACTTTGATTATTTCCAGCTCTGTGATATAATTTTGTATTGCGTGAAAAGCCGAAAAAATATATATAAAATAGGAGTGTTACCATGTCTGAAAAATTCGAAATTGGTGCAGTAGTTACTGGTAAGGTAACTGGTATTCAACCTTACGGTGCATTTGTTGCTTTAGATGATTCAACTCAAGGATTAGTTCATATTTCTGAAATCACTCACGGGTTCGTAAAAGATATTAACGAACATTTAAAAGTGGGCGATGAAGTGAAAGTTAAAGTACTTTCAATCGATTCAAAAGCTGGAAAAATCGGCTTATCAATCCGCGCAACAGAAGAAGCTCCTGAGCGTACTGAAGCTCCTAAGAAAGCTCCAAAAAAACGCCAAGCATCTGTTAAAGCAACATCACACATCGAGTCTACTGAAGGATTCAACTCTTTAAAAGATAAACTTCAAGCGTGGATCGATCAATCTGAACGCGAAGACTTAATCAAAAAATAATTTTTTTAACCGGATGGTCATAGGACCATCCGGTTTTTTTATTATTCTTCAATAATTGATAAAGCCGGGACATGTTTCATGGACCGGCTTTATTTTATACATATTTTCTTTTAGCGATTCATTGAGTTGGTTTTGTTTCAGTTTCACGAGACGTTTGGGGACTTGGCTTGAAGAGAAGACCAAGATTGATAAGCCCGGCGATTCCCACTAAGCCATAAACGATGCGAGCCAAAGCAGCATCTTGTCCGCCGAATATCGCTGCGACTAGATCGAACTGAAAAAATCCAATTAGTCCCCAGTTGATGGCTCCGATGATTGTTAAAACAAGGGCCGTTTTTTGTAATCCACTCATTGTATAGCCTCCTTTTTTATAAGCATCTTTCTTTACTTATCATGCTTTTTGAAGATAATTATATACACCCCAGAAAAAACTTCTAAACGGATATTTTGTATTTATATGGAATGTTCGTCATAATGAAGGGATAAAATATCCATTGCTGCAGTGGCATGGGGCCGCTGAAAAAAGGCAATGCAAAAGGAGATTATATATATTGGAAAATTACACGTATAAGAATCCTACTAAGATCATCTTTGGTAGAAACCAATTGAAAAGCATAAAAGAGGAAATTCCTGCCTACGGAAAGAGAGTGCTGCTCGTCTACGGTGGCGGAAGCATCAAGAAAAACGGGCTGTATGATAAAGTGATGGCGGAATTGAAAGAAATCCAGGTGGAAGTATATGAACTAGCAGGAGTTGAACCAAACCCAAGGATCACGACTGTCCGTAAAGGTGTGGAGTTGTGTAAGGAACATCAAATCGACTTCGTGCTAGCGGTAGGCGGCGGAAGTGTTATCGATGCAACAAAAGGCATCGTTGCGGGTGCGAAGTATGAAGGAGACGCTTGGGATCTTGTCACCAAAAAGGCTCCCGTCAAAGAAGCCCTTCCTTTTGGGACAATCCTTACGATTGCTGCCACCGGTTCTGAAGCGAATTCGGGTTCGGTCATTACGAATTGGGAAACGAAAGAGAAATACGGATGGGGAAGTCCTTTGTTATTTCCTAAATTCTCGGTCCTTGATCCTGAAAATACTTTTTCACTTCCAAAAAATCAAACCGTCTATGGCATGGTCGATATGATGTCACATGTTTTCGAAACGTATTTCCATCAAGAAACGCATGCTCCGCTTCAGGACCGCTTTTGTGAATCACTTCTGGTGACGGTCATGGAAACGGCTCCAAAGTTATTGGAAGATCTCGAGGATTATGAAAATCGTGCTACGATTTTGTATGCGGGCAATGTGGCGTTAAATGGTTCACTGGGAGTAGGATATCTTGGCGATTGGGCCACTCATAATATTGAACATGCCGTCTCTGCGGTCTATGATATTCCCCATGCGGGAGGCCTGGCAATATTATTCCCTAATTGGATGAAACATGTGCTCCATGAAAATGTCGAGCGGTTCAAACAAGTTGCCGTCCGTGTCTTTCAGGTCGACCCAGAGGGCAAATCCAGTGAAGAGGTTGCGCTTGAGGGAATTGAACGCCTTCAGTCATTCTGGAGCAGCTTAGGGGCCCCGTCGCGTCTTGCAGATTACGATATCGACGATTCACAACTTGAAGTCATTGCCGATAAAGCGATGAGCAATGGAGAATTCGGTCGGTTTAAAGTATTGAATCGCGAAGATGTCCTTGCGATTCTACGTGCTTCATTATAAGAACCTTACGATATGCTCCCACTATTCGATAGTGGGAGTTTTTCTAAAAGACTTAGCGATTTCTTGATTCTGCTAAATACATCAGATAAAGTAAAAGAGTAACCAAAGAATAAAGGAGGAATTGGCATGTCCCATCTACATTTCGATTATTCAAAAGCTCTACCGTTTTTCGGAAAGCACGAAATGACCTATTTACAGGATGCTGTAAAAGTGGCACATCATTCTCTACACGAACAGACCGGTGCGGGCAATGAATTTCTGGGCTGGGTTGATTTACCGAAGGATTATGATAAAGAAGAGTTCTCCAGGATCAAGAAAGCTGCCGCCAAAATAAAAGAAGATTCGGACGTCCTGTTGGTCATCGGAATCGGTGGTTCGTATTTAGGAGCACGTGCAGCCATCGAAATGCTGCAACATAGTTTCTATAACCTTTTACCTTCTGATAAAAGAAACACTCCGCAAATCATATTCGTTGGTAACAATATAAGTTCTACATATATGCAAGATGTCATGGACGTATTGGTCGACAAGGACTTTTCAATCAATGTGATTTCCAAATCGGGCACAACGACGGAGCCTGCCCTTGCGTTCCGGATTTTCCGTAAGCTTCTCGAGCAAAAGTATGGTCCAGAAGCAGCGAAAGGCCGTATCTTCGCGACTACCGATAAAGAAAAGGGCGCATTAAAGACAGTGGCCACGGAAGAGGGATTTGAAACGTTCGTCATTCCGGATGATGTCGGTGGAAGGTATTCTGTACTTACTGCAGTGGGCTTGCTTCCGATTGCTGTAAGTGGTGCGGATATAGATCAAGTGATGGAAGGGGCGGAGAGCGCTAGAGCGGACTTCAGTTCATCGGAGCTTTCCGAGAACCAGGCTTATCAATACGCGGCCGTCCGTAACGTCCTTTATAATAAGGGGAAAACCATTGAAATGTTGATCAACTATGAACCTGGTCTGCAATATTTCTCAGAGTGGTGGAAGCAGTTGTTCGGCGAAAGTGAAGGGAAGGACCAGAAAGGGATTTTCCCGGCAGCCGCCAACTTCTCTACGGACCTGCATTCGATGGGGCAGTATGTACAGGAAGGGCGACGCGACCTTTTCGAAACGGTCATCAAAGTGGAAGAGGCACGTCATGAAATCTCGATTGAAGCAGCAGAAAATGATTTAGATGGTTTGAATTATCTGGCTGGTGAAACCGTACAATTCGTCAATAACAAGGCATTTGAAGGTACCTTATTGGCTCATACGGATGGCGGTGTTCCTAACCTGATTGTTTCCGTACCAAAACTGGATGCCTTCACATTCGGCTACCTTGTTTATTTCTTTGAGAAGGCTTGCGCGATGAGCGGCTATCTGTTGGGGGTCAATCCGTTTGATCAGCCTGGGGTCGAAGCTTACAAGGTGAATATGTTTGCCCTGCTAGGAAAACCAGGGTATGAAGAGAAAAAGGCGGAACTCGAACAGCGTTTATAAAATTAAGTGAAGAAGGCATCATGCTGGACTAGATTGTCCACGCATGATGCTTTTATTTATCGGCTTAAGAAAAGGTTAAGAAAAAAGGTTGATAATGCTATGTAATCCGATACCTAGAAAAAAGACAAAAAGATCGCCTTGAAATCAGTGACGAAGCCAATTTGCTTTTTACCCAATCGAAAGAGGGTAGTGATCAATAGGGGTTATTTTAAGACTTTTGGGTAAGCTAATTATTAAAATTAGCAAAAGAGGTTTTTAACATGATTGAAATATCTTCTAAGTTGGAAGGGAAAACTTTTGGATTATTCGATTTGGAAACGAAGCTTAAACCAGAAGGGTATATGATCGGTGGCGGTTGGGATTATGACCACGGCACCTTCGATTTCAAAATGGACGACAAAGATGGCTATCAGTTTTTACGTGTTCCCTTCAAAGCTGTCGATGGATCACTTGATACGGACGGGGCCATGGTTGAAATCATGACGCCGTATTTATTATCTCATAAGTATGAAGATGGCATCGACCGCGAGGGAAATATCGGGAATCTCTCCGCTTCATTTAATCAATTTGCCGAGCCGGAAGACCCCGATGCTGAATTTCCTCAGGAATATATTGCGTATGGGAAATCTCTCGTTCGGGACCTTGAAAAAATCTTATTGGATTAACGATCGATGATGAGCAAGATATCATTTTGATGGATGATTGCATCTGCAGGAGGCTTGATACGTGTCTCGCCTCCTGAAATGATGCCAACCAAGAGAATATCCTTATCTAATAATGTAATCCCCAATTGTTTGAATGTTTGCCCGTTCCAATCGAATTGGACGGGCATCTGTTCAATCTTTAAACCATTTTCGGTGGCCGAATTTTCTTCTTCCCGCTTTTCCATTCCTCTCCATAAACATTCCTGCATATAATCACTCGCAAACTTATTCGTTTCGATAATGGCATCTGCTCCCGCACGTAATGCATTTTCCTTCTGTTCCTGCGTTAAAATTTCAACAAGACAATATACATGAGGGTTCAGTCCTTTTATAGCCAGTAAAGCCAACACGGTGAACATGTCGGTCTGCAGTTCGTTTTGTTGGAGATCGGCAGTGATGAGGACCCGTGCCGCCTGTTTAATATTGGCCTGTTGCAAAACGGAATCCAAACTGGCTTTCCCTTGGACAAAATGTATATTCGTCCGTGGCAAAGGGTGCTTGGTCAATGTGTCGTCAATCAAGACAATATATTGGTTATGCATGCGTTCATGAATGTTCTTGATGATTCGTTTTGAACGTCCATTCCAGCCGATGATAATAAAGTGACCGGTGCCGCTAAACTCCTTTCTTCCGGAAAGGAATTGTTGGTCGCTTGAGATGGACATTTTGGCGATGTAGGCAAAATAAGAAGTGATGAGCCCGACACCCGATAAGATGAGAAGCATCCCGAGGATTCTCCCAAACTTCGTAAGTGGGGTGAAATCCCCATATCCAACGGTCGATATCGTGACGATTGCCCACCAAATTCCCTCGAATATGGAAGGGAAATTATCAGGCTCGACTAGATGAATCAGCCAACCGAATACAAGTAAAAATAGGATGATGGTCAAAAATAGTTTGAGTAAACGTGGAGACCTTTTAAAAGTGTTGCTGAACGGATTGATTCGGATCATGTTATCCCCCCTACGACAGTCCTTTTAGTATGGACAAAATGGACTGAACTCATAAGGATTTAACGGATATATATATAGAAGTTCTAGTAAGAACATGAGATCAAATACATGATAAAAACCTTCCGTGACCTGACGGAAGGTTTTTATCATGTGGAGTCACGTATCCAGAAAAGGACTTCATGCTCAATACTTGATGATATGCGAGGACCACATGGTTTATGCAAAAAAATATGAAAATCCCTCAGACCCGTCGTCGGACATTGAAGTTCTCACTGATGAGCAACCAGTTTTGCGGGAAGGCAAGGCCTAGCTTCCAGTAACTCATTCCTCTAAGGTTCAATTCTTTGATCAAATCGAACTTTGCTTGAATGGACCGGGCATCTTCAAACCAGACCTCATGCTCCTTCCCATCTGCATCCGTGTAATTGAAATGGGGCGCCTGCGCTTTCTCATCGTATTCTATGGATACATTGTTCGCGGCAGCAATCTGGATGGCCTGCTGAGGGCTGATCGCTTTGGCGATGGAGCCCTGGACAAAAGGCAATGTCCAATCATATCCGTATAGGTTCTGGCCCATCAGAATCTTATTGGCCGGCATTTCGGTGATGGCATATTCCAGTACGTCCCGAACCGGTCCTATCGGGGATACCGCCTGTGCTGGACCGCCGCTGTATCCCCATTCGTACGTCATGATGATCACGAAGTCGACAATTTCACCATGTGCCTTATAGTCATGTGCCTCATACCAGCCACCTTTTTGCTCTGCACTGGTTTTCGGTGCAAGTGCCGTCGAGATGAACCAACCTTCTTTTTTGAAACGATCCCTTGCTTTACGTAAGAATTGGTTATAGGCATTTTTATCGGACGGGCGGAGAAACTCAAAGTCAAAGTGAATATCCCTGAATCCATATTTCTTGGCTGTGGTCACAATGTTGTTTAGGAACTTATTCTGCACGGAGGTGTTCGTCAGGATGATCCGACCAAGTTCATCACTGAATTGATCGTTTTCCTGATTGGTGATGACCATCATGAGGACATTCTTGTTTTCTTTTGCAATGGTGGGAAAGTTATTGAGCAACGGTTCCTTTAAGGTGCCATCTCGCAGTGCCTGAAAGCTGAATGGCGCTAAGTATGTCAAATAAGGCGCGGCTTCCTGAGCAGCTGTTTCAAGGGCAGGAGCGACTGTTGTACCACGGGGCTCGACATAGCCGTTGAATTCAGCAGTCCGTTTTTTTCGGGCAGGAATATATAGGCGGTACCCCACGGATAAGGAGTCCTGATCGGAAATGCCATTGATCCTCGCTAATTCTTGATAGGGTACATCCACTTTTTGAGCAATCGAAAATAAAGTGTCACCAGGCTGGACAAAATAATAGCTGCCGACGATTGGAATGACAATGGCCTGCCCGATGACAAGATTATTTGGGTTAGGAATTTTATTTGATTCAACGAGCCGGTCAACGCTCACGCTATATGTTTGGGCGATGCCAAATAACGTTTGGCCAGGCCTAACCACATGAATTTGCACGTCTTTTCCCCCTTACTGAAAGTTTCCTAACAGTTTATGAGCATAGGAAGAAATTCATGATAGCGAGCGAAGAAGTTATCTTCATAAAGTTACGATTATTCAATAAATTGGAAAACATAATTGGAGGGGGAGATGTAAATAAATATATATAAGGAGGTGAGAAACACATGGCAAACAACAATAGCAGCAATCAACTAGTAGTAGCTGGTGCAGAACAAGCTCTAGAGCAAATGAAGTATGAAATTGCTTCTGAATTCGGTGTAAACCTTGGTGCAGACACAACATCACGTGCTAATGGATCAGTTGGTGGAGAAATTACAAAACGTTTAGTGCAAATGGCTGAACAACAATTAGGCGGATCGACTCGTTAATAACTGAATAAACATGGATTGAAAGAGGAGGGGAATGTTCCCCTTCTCTTTCACATTTTATTTAGCTGACATGCCTTTCAGAGTCGTGATGGCTTTCTCAGGAAAATCGGTCATGATGACATCGACTCCCCATTTGACTAGCCGCTCGATATCTTCTGGTTTATTGGCCACCCAAGGGCGGACTTTGTATCCAAGTTTCTTCGCAGTGGCATGAATGGATGGGGTCAGGCTATTTTTGTCAGGATGAAAGCCAGCTTCTTTTTTCTCGGCTAAAATTTCCTCGACGTTTGCTGGCAGTCCCTCGAATAATAAAGCCCGCTCCAGTTCCGGGGCCAGCGTCTTTACGTTTTCAATCGATTGATGATTGAAAGAAGAAAGAATCACTCGATTTTCCATGTGATGCTGCCGGATTACATCCACAACTTTTTTTTCGATGCCTTCGTAAGGGAGCTTATCTGTTTTAAGCTCAATATTCATCCACAATGTATGTTCCTTCGCCCATTGGAAAATTTCACCCAAGAATGGAATCTTCTCACCATGGAATTCCTCGGAAAATTTGCTTCCCGCATCCGCTGATTTTAACTCTTCTGCGGAGAAATCCTTTACATACCCGGAAAGAGTGGTCGTCCGGTCAAGTGTTTCATCATGGATGATTACCAATTCCCCATCCGAACTGAGGTGGACATCGAACTCGATGCCATCCGCCCCGACTCGTAGGGCTTCTTTGAATGCAATCATCGTATTTTCAGGATGCGTTCCTTTGGATCCACGGTGGGCATAGATTTGGGTGTTTTTCACATGCATCACTCCTTTTTCTGAAAAAAAGAACCTTGAATCTATGATACATGTATCTCTTCTTTCTTTCAGCAATGATTAATAGACAATATTTTAAACAACGAGTAAAATACAATGGTATTTCCATTTACAAGCGGAGAAATAATGAGGTGAAAACAATGAATATATGGGAAATTTTTGTGGCCGTTATCCTTGGCCTTGTGGAAGGCCTGACGGAGTTTGCACCAGTATCTTCTACGGGGCATATGATCATAGTGGATGATCTATGGCTGAAATCTACCGAAATATTTGGTAGTGAAGTAGCGAATGCATTCAAGGTCGTCATTCAGCTGGGATCGATACTGGCTGTTGTTGTGCTCTTTTGGGGGCGGTTCATGGACTTGCTCGGATTACGAAAGATGAAGAACCCCTCTGCCGTGGCAGGGAAAAAGTTGAATTTGCTTCAAATCATCGTAGGGTTGCTGCCTGCGGCCGTATTAGGTTTATTGTTCGAAGATTATATTGATGACCATTTATTCACTGTAAAGACGGTAATCGTCGGATTATTCCTCGGTGCTTTGCTGATGATTGCAGCGGATAGGTTCCGACCGAAATTGACAGCCGAAACGGTTGATCAGATTACTTATAAACAAGCCTTAGGTGTCGGGTTGATACAATGTCTAGCCCTTTGGCCAGGCTTCTCCCGTTCGGGTTCCACCATATCAGGCGGCGTACTGCTGGGGATGAGTTACCGTGCAGCTTCCGATTTCACGTTTATCATGGCTGTGCCTATCATGGCAGGAGCCAGTTTGCTGAAAATCGTAAAATACTGGGAGTACTTTACGCCTGACGTGTTACCATTCTTTATCGCAGGGTTTATCAGTGCCTTCATATTTGCGTTATTCTGCATACGTTTCTTCCTATTATTGATTAATAAAGTGAAGTTGACGCCATTTGCTATTTATCGTATGGTCTTAGCCATTATCCTGTTATTTATTGTTTGGTAAGAAGCAGGGTTTAACAAAATGAAAAGAAAAAGGCAGAAATGTTGCGACATCAACATTTCTGCCTTTTTTCGTATAAAGGATAGAGCTTCATTAAAAGAGTGAGGCTTAGCGAGCACAAAAGAATGTTAATGTTATATTCATATTGGATTAAATCTCTATTTAAGGATAAAGATATGAATCTGATAGACCTTACGTGCATCATCCGATTCACATTGTGACGATAAATGAAATAAAATGAAATAATGAAGGTGGAATCATCAAATACGAATGATTGCACTTTTAATTAACTATATAATTCGTTTTAAATCCTTTTGAAACATAATAAATTCAATTAACGAAAAAATAATTCGGATTTTAAGAAGAAAGAGGGAAATATTAATTAATTATGAAAACGGATACAATATAGAGGTAACAACATCTGAAATAGTAAATTGACTATTTAGATTATTCGATAAACTATTCTTGTATATTTTTCGTGGTATAATTTTTCTGAGAAAATAGAAGGTGTGTACACGGAAGGAGGACATTATGTGAATGATCAATTGAAGAAAACGATTGGCTTTTGGGTTGGAACATCTATAGTAGTGGGTACAGTCATAGGCTCTGGTATTTTCATGAAGCCAGGAGTGGTACTTGAGTTAAGTGGTAATTCAACGATGTCCTTATTGGCTTGGCTGATTGGTGGCTTGATTACGCTGGCAAGTGGATTGACAATCGCCGAAGTGAGTACACGAATTCCTAAAACGGGCGGTTTATATGCGTATTTAGAAGAAGTGTATGGAAAGTTGTGGGGCTTTCTTTGCGGTTGGGTTCAAACGCTAGTTTATGGACCTGCAGTAATGGGCGCACTTTGTTTATACTTTGGAGCGTTGGTGGCCGGTTTATTTAATATATCCATGGATTATACAATGGGTATTGGAATAATCACGATTGTCTTTTTGACGGCCATGAACTTGTTGGGGACGAAATATGGCGGGTTGATCCAAACCGTTTCAACGGTTGCCAAATTGATTCCAATCGTCTTCATAGCTGTGTTCGGTATGGCTCAAGGCGAGATGCCTGTTTTCAACATGGATGTTGAAACGACGGTGAAGGTGAGTATGGCAGGGGCCATTCTTGCAACACTTTGGGCGTATGATGGCTGGATCAATGTCGGCTTTATGGCTGGTGAGATGAAGAATCCACAGAAGACATTACCACGGGCCATCATCACGGGGATAGTCGTGGTCATGGTAGCCTATTTAGCTGTAAACCTGGCCATGCTACACGTTCTGGGCCCTGATGGAATCATTGCGAATGGAACGAATTCCGCTAATGTTGCAGCCACCGTTCTTTTTGGCGAGCTAGGCGGAAAATTAATTGCAATCGGAATCTTGATTTCAATCTTCGGGTGCCTGAACGGCAAGCTTCTAACCTTCCCAAGGATTACACTTGCGATGGCTGAGGATAAGATGGTTCCTGGTCATAAACAGATAAGGAAGATATCACCTAGATTCAGGACACCTGTCAATGCCACGATTCTACAAGTGGTCATTGCAATCATCATGATGATTGTGACAGATCCGGATAAGCTATCGAATATGGCGATATTCTCTGTCTTTTCTTTTTATGGGCTAGCCTTCTTTGCAGTCTTCATTCTACGTAAAAAAGATCCGGATGCAAAAACGTATAAAGTGCCGCTTTATCCGTTCATCCCTATCCTGGCAATTATCGGTGCGGTATACATAGTGCTTAGCACATTAATCGATACACCGATGGATGCCCTCTACTCCATAATTATTTTGATAATCGGCTTACCTGTATATTGGCTGATGGTCAAGAGTGAGCGGAAGGATAGACAAGTTCATTAACGATTTTCCATCCCTTCACGGTAACTGTGAAGGGACTTTTTTATGCCTGGCAATCCAATGGGCCTGCTCCTTATTCGTAAAATAGACAATTGAGTCCAGACGTATTAACATAAGAAATAAGGAATTGAAAGGTCTGAGCAGAATTGAATTATATTGAACCTGCGGGTAAATCATTTCGGAAAACGATTTTGGCTTTATTTCTTGGAAGCTTTGTAACATTTGCAGATTTATATAGTACGCAACCGGTCATACCGGTTTTTGCGAAGCAGTTTGGGGTTTCTCCACCAATGGCAAGTCTTACGTTGTCTTTTGCAACCGGGACGCTCTCCATATGCCTATTGCTGGTTTCTTTTTTTTCGGAAAGCATTGATCGAAAGAAGATAATGGGTGTAGCTCTGACCATGTCTGCTTTGCTGTCGATCAGTGTCAGTTTTGTCCAGGATGACATCTACCTGTTGATTGCCATCCGGGCGGTTCAAGGGGCAGTCCTTGCAGGGTTCCCGGCAATCGCCATGGCTTATATCAATGAAGAATTCCATCCGAAAAGCCTGGGGTATGTGATGGGCATCTACGTTAGTGGGTCGTCAATTGGAGGGCTGGCAGGGAGATTGATTGTCGGGGTGTTGACGGATCACTACTCATGGAATGTAGCGATTGGAAGTCTTGGCGTTTTAAGCTTACTTATCAGCTTGTTCTTTTGGTGGATGCTGCCTTCCTCTCAGCATGTCACGCACACGAACATGTCTGTGAAGAGAATGATAGAATCCTTACGACATAACATGAAGAATCCACAATTATTATGGCTATTTGGCATGGCTTTCTTATTAATGGGTTCCTTTGTCACCGTTTATAACTTCGTGGGAATTCCCTTGATGGAACCGCCTTATCAATTATCACAAACACTGATCGGTTTCATTTTCCTTATCTATCTCGTCGGTACCTTCAGCTCGACTTGGATGGGGAAGCTCGCTGACCGCTATAGCCGGGGACGCGTGTTACTAACCGGGATTCTGATCATGCTAGCAGGGGCCCTCCTGACCTTGGCAGTTCCTCTATCGATGAAAATATTGGGATTGGCTCTTTTCACCTTTGGTTTTTTTGGGGCCCATTCGATTGCGAGTGGTTGGGTCGGAAGGTTGGCGGATAAAAACGAGAAGGCCCAAGCCTCGGCTCTGTACCTTTTCTTCTATTATGGAGGATCCAGTATAGTGGGGGCCACGGGCGGTATATTCTTAATCCGGTTCGGCTGGGGAGGAGTCATTTCCGTTGTATCCATCTTGATCATTTTGGCGGCCATTTGTATATGGATGGTGAAAAAGGTAAAATAAAAGAGGAAAACAAAGTCTCTTTTCTATCATATTTACTAGGTTTCTGAATATAATCTATTGAAAAAGGATAGTAAGTAATAGATTGATAAAAAGAAGGGGTAATAGATAGAGTGAAACGAAAAACAGTAATCCTAGGTGGTTTAATAGCCGTTTTAATCATATTATTGGTTGTATATTTAACAGGTCCAGGCCGGTTGGACAAAGTGGTGATCGTCGAGAAGTACTACCCTCATTTTTCCGATGGCAAGGCGATTGGCTTTAAGACGAATGAAGTCATTAACGTGAGCAAAACAGAAGAGGGTTCGAATTGCGCAATGAAATTCGATAACGGAAAGATATTGGAAATAGATTGTGACCGGTATTTATCCTATAAAGTAGATGAAACGGTCTATATCTCTTCGGACGGTGATGAAGTCAAGACTATCCAAAGGAAAAGATAGCGCCGTTCTTAAATAAGTGAATAGTAGAATAGAAAGCTGATTTTGTCCTTGCTAAACAAAATCGGCTTTTTTTATTTGTGATAAATAAGTACTATTTAAGGATAAATGTGGAAATTATAATAGGAAAATAGTATGATAATTCTGTGAACATTTTTAAAAATTTAAAATCATAGGAGTGGATACTAATGAGACTAATTCAATATATCATTCGGACGAGCTTGGTTGTGGTACCAGGTACCTTCATGATTGGGCTGTTCGTTTGTCTCGCAAATGGTATTTCGGGAATGCCCATGCTATGGAATCTGGTCTTCATTACAATTTGCGGTGTGGTTGTCGGAATTATTTCCTCCGTGATCAACCATCGAAGGTTCATTCGTCCGATTGGATTGATTAATCGTTATCTAGAGAAAATTGCGGACGGTGACCTTAAACAAAGGATAAGTGAAGATCAGTTAGGTTTTTTGAAAACGATTGCACTTCATATCAATCACACTGTGGAATCTTGGAGCGACGTATTGAAAAAGGTTCAGGATGCATCGAAGAATATGAACGCCTATTCCAATGAATTGGCGGAAGGAGCGCATCAGACAAGCAGCGCGACGGAAGAAATCTCCTGCTCGATAGAAGATGTCGCACAAGGAGCCAGAAATCAGGCAAAGGGAGTGAACGAGACTACTGAGGTGATTTATCAGATGTCATCCAGCCTTTCAAGGGTAACAATCGGGGCGGAGAAGGTATCTGGCTCCATCCATAAGTCCTTGGAGAAAGCGAATGCAGGAAAAAACTCAATCGAACAGGCGGGCCAACAAATGGAGTCCATTTATTCGAATGTGAATGAATTGGCAAGGGTCGTCAATGGATTGGGGGAACGTTCCGTCGAGATAGGGAAAATAGTTGAAGTGATTACAGGGATAGCTGCTCAGACGAATCTATTGGCCTTGAATGCTTCCATAGAGGCGGCACGGGCTGGTGATCAAGGAAAAGGGTTTGCCGTGGTGGCCAATGAAGTGAGGAACCTTGCAGAGCAATCAAGCCATGCAACTCAGCAAATCAGTGAAATCATCAACCATATCCAAAAAGAAACAAAGAAGGTGGCCGAGCAAATGGGGTCTGTCAATCGCGAGGTAAGCGAAGGAATCAACGTGATGACCGGAGCTGGAGATACATTTATAGAAATTCACCACTCCATAAACGATCTTTCTGATCAAGTGGGGCAAGTGGGGGAGACGATTGAAAAAATGGAAGCGGGAACGAGGATGGCTGTACAGTCGATGGAGATGATATCCACTGCAGCGGCGGGATCAGAGGCGGCGACACTAAATGTCTTGACCGCTACGGGGGAACAATCTGCCGCAATAGAAGAAATCAGCGCCTTTGCTGAACACTTGCGGAAATTAGCCGGAGAAATGGATGGCATCATCCATACTTTCAAAATTTAAGCCTCATCGGAAATGAAGACCCAGACCTTTTTGGTCTGGGTTTTCATTTGCCTTTTTCATCTCTATTTTCTTTTTTGTCTTTCTTATTACGACGAAGTACATCTAAGATTCTCCGGCTATTATTTTTACTATTGATCAGTTCAACTAAATCACTCATATTTTCTGC
The DNA here is from genome assembly GCF_050278025.1 of Peribacillus sp. NPDC097197. Taxonomy (NCBI): domain Bacteria; kingdom Bacillati; phylum Bacillota; class Bacilli; order Caryophanales; family Bacillaceae; genus Peribacillus; species Peribacillus sp. NPDC097197. The sequence goes on from NZ_JBNNST010000001.1 coordinate 480,270, forward strand.
TTCAAAGTCTTGTTGTTCTTTTTTCATTAGGAATCCCTCCTCCAAGTTATTGTAATACCCTTATTTTAATAAAATGAAACTTCTTTTATCCTTTTGGTAATATAAGGTTTTTATATCGCTTTTAAATAAAAATTTGCTAAAATTAAAAAAAGGCTTGATATTTAAATCAAGAGCTGAATGGAGGCTGTTGCCGTTTTGGAGGAAGAATTGGTATTGATTGGAGGAAAAATCGAAAAATTCAAATATATATTGGTCCAACATCTCGAACTTTTCGAAGAAGATTCGCCATATGATTTGGAAACCAGCAAGGTGATTCGGGCACAAATCATTCAAATCCATGCTGATGCCTTGATCCATGGAAAAGCCCAGGCGATGGAAAGCATGAGTGAAATCGGGATGAGAGTTGGGAATCGAATTGTGGAGATGGGCGTTTCGTTAGATAAAATCATTGGGGAGATTCAGCTGGCGCGTAACCTTTTCTGGAGCTTCATTGAAGAGGAAGTCAGCAATCGACACTATTCTATCGAAGTCTTGTTGAAAGCTAGTTCAATCATTGATGCCGTATTGGACGAGTTCCTCTATTGCATGAGTGTGAGTTTTGTGAACTATTATAAGAAAATTGCCAAATCGGCAAACGAGTCTTTAAAAAAAGTAAAAGAAAATCAAGAAGTCATGGAGGAGTTGGCGACGCCAATCGTCCAGACCATGTTAAGCGATGTGTTGCTCGTACCGTTAATCGGACGTATCGACGAATGGCGAATGGGGTCCTTGCAGTCGACGGTCCTGCAAAAGTGTAACGATTCCCATGCTGAAGTAATGATTTTGGATTTCTCCGGCATCACTTATACGCAGGATGATAACATGTTTTCCCTGCTCGACCAGTTGGTTGGCGCGTTAGCATTGATGGGTACAGAAACGATGTTTGTCGGGTTTACACCGGCCGTAGTCAGGCAAATTATCAAGCTTGATTTCTCCCACCAGGTTAAATCATTCTTATCATTCGCCCAAGCCATGGAGTATATCGTTAAACAGAGGGGAATTACAATCCAGTATTCGAATTGAAGGAATCCTTATGAATGAGGATCCTTTTTTTATAGCATATAGAGTGATGATGTTTTTGACCAAAAGTGACCGGTATTTCTTTACTTTGAAGAATCATGATAAGATCAAAAGAAAAGCATAAGAAACGGGTGCCTGCTATCTTCAATCGTATATATGGAAAACATGACTTACATAGACGAAAGGTTGATGAATGAATAGTGGCTTTCAAACAAAAAAACACGCTCGATCCACAAGTAAAATGGTTCAGTGTGGGGATCATGACGGATAACGGCCTCGAATATGAAGAGTATGAGGCGCTATCAAAGCGTATCCTTGATTCAGTCGATAATGTAGGGGCCATATCGGACCTGGTCAGGGTCGAATGGGATAAAGCAAAATTGATTACCTTAAACGAACGATTCGATCATCCGGTTCTTTCGGATCCTTGCTTTATCATTAATGAAGTGATTCCGGAAGATATTGAAAGGGAAAAGAGGCTTTTGCAGGAAAAACATAAGTGGAAAAGATACTTGAATCTAATTTCCCGATATGACTACCTCGAAGCGGAGACGAAAGCCGTCCATGATTTTGATAAGTCCCTTTTGTATACGGATGAAGTGGAGAAAGTGATTGAATATCTTAACCTTAACGCCTAAATGAAACGCATCGGTTCATCGATGCGTTTCATTTGCGTTTAGAAGGAATTTTTCCTTAATCGTACATAGGAAAAAGGAGAGGCATATATCCAATGCTTTCAGAATAAGTAGAAAAATATTGAAGGATTGGTAGGGAAGTCGGATATGAAAGCGAATACTTTAAAGTAGAAAGAGAGAGTTACTAGAAAAGGAGATGAAACAATGGAAGCAGTCCTACCTCAGTCAAAGCCAAAACCAAAAAGAAAATGGAAAAGACGTGTCCTTTGGGTTTTTGTATCGCTGCTCTTGCTTTTAGTGATAGCCGTGATTGCGGCAAATGTATTTTTATCCAGGTCGCTTCCTGAAACGAAGGGGGATTTATTATTGCCCGGTCTTTTGAAACCGGTTACAGTGATACGTGATTCGAGTGGGATTCCACATATTACGGCTGATAATGAACATGATCTGTATTTGGCTCAAGGGTATATTCAGGCGCAGGACCGTTTGTTTCAGATGGACCTAAGCAGGCGTCAGGCATCCGGGGAATTAAGTGAAGTGATTGGTGAGAAGACCGTGAAAAATGATAAATACTTTCGAACGCTTGGGTTAAGGCGGGCTGCCGAATCTTCTTACGCTGGCTACTCAAGTGAGGGGAAAGCAGCATTGGATGTATTTGCTGAAGGTGTGAATCTCTATATCGACGAATTGAAGGATAATGGAAAATGGCCGGTCGAGTTCACTTTGCTTGGCTATGAGCCGAAACCCTGGACACCTGTGGATTCATTGACGATTGGGAAGTATATGGCGTTTGATCTAGGCGGGAACTGGGAAGATCAGGCATTCAGACAGTACTTACTCCAAACGTTCCCAAAGGAAAAGGCCTATGACTTATTCCCGGATTATCCAAAGGATGCACCTTATATCATCGGCAAGGAAGAGCTGGACATTGAGAAGAGCTTTGCTGGTGCCGTCATACCTTATGAATTCAATGGCAGTAATAACTGGGTGGTCTCCGGTGAAAAGACGGATACGGGAAAGCCGCTTTTAGCCGACGATCCCCATCTTGGACTCGCCACTCCCTCGGTTTGGTACCAAATGCATCTGAAGGCACCGACCGTCAATGTGAGTGGGGTCATTTTTGCAGGAATTCCTGGCATCATATTGGGTCATAACGAAAACGTTGCCTGGGGTGTGACGAATACGGGTCCGGATGTTCAGGATCTGTATATTGAGAAGAGGAACCCAAAGAACGAGAATGAATTTGCTTATAAGGAGAAATGGGAAAAGGCCAAAATAATCGATGAACCGATCAAGGTGAAAGACGGTAAGACGATTGATTACCAGGTGACCATTACACGTCATGGCCCGGTCGTTTCTGAATTCGCCGGTAAAAGCGGGAAAAATACGGTCCTGGCATTAAGGTGGACGGCACTAGATCCGTCAGCAGAACTGGAAGCGGTTTTGAATATGAATAAGGCAAAGAATTGGAATGAATTCGAAAAGGCGCTTTTGAAATTCGAAACGCCTGCACAGAATTTCGTTTTCGCCTCCAACGATGGGACGATAGCGTATAAGGCGAACGGGAAGATTCCAATCCGTAAAAAAGGGGATAGCATGTTGCCGGTGCCAGGGTGGACGGATGAATATGAATGGAAAAGCTATATTCCTTTCGATGAACTTCCAAAAACGATCAATCCAAAGGAGGGATTCATCTCGACCGCGAATAACAAGGTCATTTCAGATGATTATCCGTACCACATCAGTAATAACTGGGCACAGCCCTATCGTCAGATGAGGATTCAGGAGTTCTTGGAAGCGAATAAGAAACTGACTGCAGTGGATATGCAAAGTCTGCAGATGGATCAGGTGAATTTGCAGGCGAGAGAATTTGTCCCGCAATTCTTAACGATCTTAAACGGGCCATCAGGAAAGCAGGAACAAAAGGCGTTAGAAATTCTACAAAAATGGAATCAGATAGATTCTGCAGATGCCACTGCACCGATGATCTTCAATGTGTGGATGAAAAAAATCGGGGATGTCCTGCTGACGGATGAAATTCCAGAGGAAACCCTTAAGCTTTTTAATGGAAGGAAATCGGCGATTGATGAATTGCTGCGGGAGGCCCTGAGCGGAAAGCCAGGTCCATGGATCGAGGAAGCAGGAGGACTTGAGCAGGTATTGGCGAAGTCATTACAGGAGACATTGAAAGAATTGGAGAAAACGCAAGGAGGCGACCTAACCGATTGGGAGTGGGGAGAGTACCACCAAGTCCGCTTCGATCATCCGCTTTCAAGCGTTTCCCCATTAAACTATTTGTTTAACGGAGAAGGAGGGATTCCCGTTGGCGGGAGCAGTGTCACTGTCCAGGCCGCTGCATTTCTTGACGACGGTACCGTCAATCATGGCGGCTCCTGGAGGTTTGTCATGGATCTTTCCGATATGAATCAAGCTTATCACCTCGTCGGTCCTGGGCAATCCGGACATGTCAAAAGTAAATGGTATCATGACCAGCTCGAAGATTGGGCGGAAGGGAAGTATCACAAAACCAGGCTAGATAAACCAAAAGGCGATACGCTGACATTGAAGCCTGAATAGGAGAAGGGACCTCACTTTCTAAAAAGTGAGGTCCTTTTTGTCCTTGAAAAAGGCTTGGACGAAAAGCCACATAAAAAAAGAGCCCCAAGCCCAGCAAGAGCTGAACTTGGCACTCCTTACCGTTTCTGTTTGTTCAAGAATTCTGTCAGGAATTCCTCGAAGTTGGGAGCTTCGATGGCTGCAATTTTTTCATAGGATTCTATGATTTTGAGCTTTATCTCTTGTTCCAGGTCTTTTCTGTCCTGATGGTGTGTATTCTTTAAGGACTTTTTTATTTTGGGGTCTAAAGAATCAATCATTTCCATCAATTCTTTCTTTGATAGTTTGTTATCCACAGTACCTGTTCTCCTTCCTAACATAAATCTCATTCAAATAGTGTTTTCGCAGTTTTTCGAGTCCCTGTTTGCGAATGCTTGAAATATTCTGGGGTGATTCTTTGAAATAAGCTGCGATTTCTTTGTTGGTTAGGCCGTAGGAATAGACCATCGTGAGTACCCTATTTTGTTTGGGCGTTAGTTTTTGCAGCGCATTCACCAGTTGTTCATCACTAATGTGGGAAGAAAGGTCGCCGGTTTCCCCCATCTTTTCAAGTTGAACATCTACATTTCCGATTCGGTCGATGATACCGCCGCTATCCGAGGTCATGTCGAGATCCATTCGATAGCGTTCCCGTTGCTTTCGCGCCCTTTTATCATAATCAACTGAGAAAAAGTAAATTAAAGAGCATAAGTATTTGTACACCTTGGCCCTGTAATAGAAAATTTGGAATGTCTCGTTGAGATGACAAAGGTTGTTGGTAGAAGGGGATTCAAGCGTATCCGTGAAAATCTTCAAATGTTCAGGATTCTGTAAAAAAACCTGGATGATGGGTTGATCAAAGAATGAAGCATATCTCTGATGTAACACATCAAGTGAATAAGAAAAGAAATGGGCCGTTAACTTGTTCATTTATTATCCCTCCTTAAGTTCTAAAGTGATGGACAAGGGGAATAAATCAATTATATACGAACATTTGTTCTTTTTGCTATAAACCGATAGTGCTAGATTGATTTTGCTCGGACATTATTCACTTTACTTAATAGATACAAGAAAAGGGGTGAAGAGGATGATGATTGAGGATGCTACTGTGTGGGTATCATTAGTTAGCGATTTTGGCTATCCATTCGTCGTTTCAATGTTTTTGCTCTTCCGCTTCGGAAAAAAACTAAACGAACTAACTGTAGAAGTAGAAAACCTAAAGAAAACAGGCCATAAAAAGAGAAGTTGACATAAAGGTAACGAGGGGCTAGGTTGAAAAATGGATTTTGGATCCTATATTCAATCGGATCCAAAATCTGATTGAACATGAGGTGACGAAGCCTATTTCCTTCTATTCATATTTTGCCCGAATAGGATATTATGTTCCCCTAGCTTGGAATATAACACAAAAAATGGAAAAAATAATCCTCAAATAGAATCATTTTATTGATATAATGCATCGGTCCTTAGAATTAGTGGAAATCCCCCTTCCATACGTTTATAGTTTTATAGAGTAAAGTGAAAATACTTTTGAAAAAACAACATTTTTATAAGATATGAAAAAAAATGCAGCAATCCATTTGAGGATGCTGTATTTTTTATTGAATAGGAATAAAATGGAATGAAGGATGGGGGCGAACTATTTTGAATAAAAAACAACTAAGGGACCTTGAATGCTTACAAAAAGAAAGTGAACAAGGAGATTTTACATTGAAGCTGAATTGGGATACACTCCGGAGCCGGAATGGCATCATGCAAAATGATTTTCTTCATTACGAAAAAGGACAGCTTGTCGGGTTTGTGGGGTTATATGACTTCGGAAGTAAATTGGAGATGTGTGGCATGGTTCACCCGGAGTTCCGGAGGCGGAGGATTTTCACTAACCTGGTGAATGAAGCATTGGATGCTGCGTTGGGAAGGGAGGCCAGAGAGATCATCCTGAACACTCCGGGACCATCACAATCGGGGAAGGAGTTTTTGAAACGGCTACCTTGTGAATTTGCTTTCTCGGAGTACCAAATGAAATGGACGCCTACCGAACTGTCAGACTATGAAGATATTGTCATTCGCCCTTCACGAGAAATGGATGCAGAAACGGAGATTCAGTTGGACATTCAGTGTTTTCAATTTCTGGAGAAGGAAGCGAGGGAATATTATCAGCGCATTCAGTTTGAACATACATTGAAGACCTTGATGATCGAGGCAGATGGGAAGACCGTCGGCAAGATCCGTGTCGATCATAGTGAAGGGGAAGCGTGGATTTACGGGTTTTCCATTTTTCCGGAATATCAGGGGAAAGGCATTGGCAAAAAGGTGTTGAAAAAGATAGTGGCAAAACAGCATGGTCTAGGCTATGAAATCTTTTTGGAAGTGGAAGCGACGAACGCCCATGCCCTCAGGCTCTATGAATCATGTGGGTTCAAGACGATACAGCGGCAGGATTATTATCGGTATAAGGAAGAGAACAGGGAGGCTCGATCCGCTCATCTATGAGTTCTCTAAATAGGAGGCGTTCGAGCTTTTAGGTAAAGGAGATGATGGTCTGCTTACACTTTTTAGCTATAACTGGCAAGTAAGAAGCGAGTGGTTTCGTTGGTGTCACGAACTCCATTCTGATGAACTACTAAGGAAGAGGAACGGGGGGATGGGCCAAATATTGAAGACGCTCGCCCATGTCATCGATGTCGAAAGTAGTTGGATCAGGGCCATACAGGGAAAGCCGGATCTCGAGATAGATTTGGATTCCTTTCATACAGTTGAAGCGATTCAGGACTTATCCGCAAGGTATCATCCGGAAGTGAAAGAGTTCTTGGAGACGTGGTCACCTGCCATGGAGTTTGAATGTATAGAGGTTCCATGGATGGAAGGGAGTTATGAAAAGGGCAAGGTATTAAGGCACCTGATTGCCCACGAAATCCATCATATCGGGCAACTGTCGATTTGGTCGAGGGAGATGGGCATCCAACCGGTCTCCGCCAGTTTGATTGACCGTCATTTATAAGGACAAAGGGGAACTGGTGAATGTACCCACATTTCCAGTTCCTTTCTTGTATGGCCAAATTTTATGATTATCAATTAAAAAATGGGGTATATAGAAATTTAGACTGATATGTTTTCAAAAAGCCGGTTAGAAATGGTAGCTATATTAAAGAATTGATTTTGTTAAAGGGACGTAGAAGATTTTTGGATTCCAGCATTCCGTGATCTAAAAAAATGAAATAAGCAGCACAGGTTAGCGTTTATTCATGAATAGGCAAGCTCCTTTTTTATCTTCTTGTTTTCATCCAATTCAATTCTTTCCCCTCGAATGACCATTCGTATAACATAACCCATTTCAATAAAAAACCATGCACCTTAGAAAGGAAGAATCGATGCGTTTAAAATTAAACAGCGTTTTTTGGATTTCTGCTATGATTGTATCGTTAGTTGTCATTATAGGAGCGATGGTTCCTAACACTTTTGCGAAAGGGGCCAATGCCGCTCTAGCATTTACTACATCTTCTTTTGGCTGGCTATTTTTGGCCGCTGTCTTCTTATTCGTTGTTTTCCTGATTTATCTCGTTTTTAGCAAATACGGAAAAATTCGTTTGGGCGGGGATGATGAACGTCCGGAATTCCCTATGTTCACATGGATTGGCATGTTATTTTCCTGTGGGTTTGGCATTGCTTTAGTATTCTACGGGATAGGAGAACCGATGACCCACTTCTTTACGCCACCATACAAAGACGTCGAACCATTAACGACAGAAAGCGCCCGATTGGCAATGGGGTATTCCTTCTTTCATTATGGCGTCAGTCAATGGTCCATATTCGCAATCGTGGGACTTGCCATGGCTTATTTTCAGTTCCGGAAAAAGGAAAACGGTCTGGTTTCAACCACGCTTTCTCCTGTAATCGGGAAGGGACGGCATGTGAAACCAACAAAAAAAATCATTGATATCCTTGCCATCACCGCAACGATCATGGGTGTTGCCACTTCATTGGGATTAGGCATCATGCAGATAGATGGTGGTTTGCGTTTCGCCTATAATGTGCCGGATGCAAACTGGATCAAGATTATCATCGTAATCGCGATGACAGCCCTTTTTTTAACTTCTGCCATCACGGGTTTGAACAAAGGGATGAAATGGTTAAGTAACTATAACTTATTTGCGGTATTCGTGATCATGCTGTTCATCTTCATTACGGGGCCGACCCAATTTATCCTGGATACATTCATTGTGGGGATTAGTGATTATATCTCTAATTTCGTATCGTATAGTCTAAGGTTGAATCCATATACGGGCAATCCTTGGGTCTATCAATGGACAATCTTCTACTGGGCTTGGGCGATTGCCTGGTCGCCGTTCGTCGGATCATTCATCGCCCGCGTTTCGAGGGGGCGCACCATCCGTGAATTTATCATAGGTGTGATGGTCGCACCACCAGTCATCGCGTTAGTCTGGATTGCCATATTTGGTGGTACAGCCCTTCATATGGACTTGTTTGAAGGGACGCAAATTGCAACAGCTGTGAATAATGATATAACGAGTGCCCTTTTTACCATGCTTAAAGGGCTTCCCTTCACAGGTGGCGTCACGGTTTTCGTCTTGATTTTAATCCTGACTTTCCTTGTGACATCAGTCGATTCAGCCGTTTTTATCTTAAGCTCGATGTCGACGAATGGTAGCTTGAACCCTCCAGTGCTCGTCAGAGTGATTTGGGGCGTCCTGATGGGGGCAATTGCCTTGGTCCTTCTCTTATCGAGTGGATTGACCGGATTACAGTCTGCATCAGTGGTTTCGGCCTTGCCATTCACGATCATACTGATACTCATCATGGTTGCCTTTTATAAAACGCTGCGTAAGGACTTTAGAAAGGCCTCTAAACCTGCAACAGTGAAAAAAACACCGTTAAGGGAAGAGGAAATCACAAGATAATCAAATAGATTAGTAGGCCGGTTCATATAATGAGCCGGTCTTTTTTTGCAAGTATATAAGAAAAATAAAATGGTATATTCTCCCTTGTTGTCAATAAATAAATGATGCAAAAGAAGTATTTTATCAAAAAATGTAAGATCATAATAAAATGTGTAAAAATTCTGATAAGAATATGTTATATTATTCTAGAATTTGATAAAATCTGAGAGGTTGTGAAGTATGTCGTTCAAGTCCAAAATGCTAGTCCCTATCCTTGCTGTAAGTTTAATTACAGCACCATTTGCCCTTCCGGTGGATGCATCCGCTAAAGGAGAGGCAAAAGCGAAACCGTTTGCCATATCCGCTCCTTCGGTAAGTTACACAAATGGGGCAAAAGCCACTGTGACCGTTACGCCCAAAAAGGGCAATAAGGGGAAAGAAGCCGTTGTTTTTCAGTTAATGAATGGGACAAAGGTCGTTTCGCAATCAGCAGTAGAGACGGACATCAAGACAGCACAAAAGTTTTCTGCTCACTTCAACACGTACAAGTCAGGATATTGGATCAAGGTATCCGTCGTTTCCAACTATAATGGAAAAACGAGTAATTTCGGAACAAGCTTGGCCACTTCGGTTTCCGACGCGCCATTTGAACTGAGAATCATGGAAACGACAGACATACACACCAATCTAGTAAGTTATGATTATTACAAAAATGCCGTATCGGATTCAGTAGGGTTTTCCCGCACGGCAACCTTGATCAAACAGGCAAGAAAAGAAGTGAAAAATAGTGTCTTAGTAGATAATGGGGACCTCATTCAAGGCACGCCGCTTGGTACATACAAAGCGAATATAGCCCCGCTTAAAAAGGGAGAAGTGCACCCTGTCTATAAAGCGATGAATCTACTAGACTATGATGTGGCTACATTCGGTAACCACGAATTCAACTATGGCTTATCCTATTTGGATGAAGCCATCAATGATGCGAAATTCCCCTATGTAAATGCAAACGTTTATAAAAAAGACAAAGACAAAAATCCAAATAATGATAAAAATAAATACACGCCTTATAAGATCGTGACGAAGAAAGTGAAAGATATAAATGGCAATGAAAAATCCGTGAAAATCGGCTATATCGGATTTGCCCCTCCACAAATCATGGATTGGGATAAAACAAATCTTGAAGGGAAAGTCGTAACAAAGGAAATCATTGCGACAGCCAAAAAATATGTTCCTGAAATGAAGAAAAAGGGTGCTGATGTCATCGTGGCACTTACGCATTCCGGTTTTAGCGGCGACGCCAAAAATACCGAGGATGTTATCTATTCATTAAGTAAAGTGGCCAATATTGATGCCATCACGTTCTCACATACTCATAAAGTCTTCCCGGCCCAAGATGAGGCATCATTGGACAACCTGTTCAAAGACAGTCAAGGCAAAGTCCTTGCGGGCGTTGATAATAAAAAGGGAACGATCAATGGGGTACCAGCCGTCCAAGCAGGATATGGTGGAAGTAATCTTGGCATCATCGACCTTGATATTCAGAATATCAAGGGAAAATGGAAAGTCATCAACTCAGATTCTTCAACCCGGGCAATCAATGACAAAGTAACCGGTAAGAAAGCGGCGGAAGATGCGGCTGTTGTGAAGGCGGTCAAAAAAGACCACGAGGCAACGGTTAAGTATGTTAACACGCCGATCGGTAAAACAACAGCGCCAATCCACAGTTATTTTGCCCTTGTGCAGGATGATCCTTCTGTACAGGTCGTAACAAGTGCACAAAAGTGGTATGTTGAAAATTACCTTAAGAACAATCGTCCTGAATATAAGGACTTACCAATCCTTTCTGTAGGGGCACCATTCAAGGCTGGCCGCAATGGAGTCGAGGAATACACCGATATAAAAACGGGTGATTTGACAATCCGCAGCGCTGGCGACCTATATTTGTACGATAATACATTAAAAGCCATCAAAATCAAGGGGTCCGTGGTCAAAGAATGGCTTGAAATGTCCGCAGGGAAATTCAATACAATCGATCCTGCGAAAACAGAGGAACAGAAATTACTGAATGAAAAGTTTGCAGTCTATAACTTTGACGTGATTGATGGCGTGACGTATCAAGTCGATGTCACGAAAGCTCCCCGTTATGATGAAAAAGGCGAAAAGCTTTCAGACTCAAGCAGGATCACCAACTTGAAATACGAGGGTAAAGCCGTTGATCCAAATCAAGAATTCATCGTCATAACGAATAATTACCGTGCTTCGGGCGGAGGAAATTTCCCAGGCGTCAAAGGCAGTGAATACATTGTCGATTCCGCTGATGAAAACCGTCAGATCTTGATGGATTACATTACACAAGAGAAGGAAATCAATCCGACCGCAGACAATAACTGGTCGATTGCCCCGATTTCCGACAAGGTGAATGTTACATTCACTTCATCGCCAAAAGGTGCAGAATATTTAAATGAAGACAGTGCTATTTCATATACAGGCAAAACGGATGATAAAGGATTTGGTATCTACAAATTCAATCTAGCCAATAACAACATTCAAGTACAATTGTTGGGCATCAATGATTTTCACGGTCAAATGGATACTACTTCTGAGTTTGGCGGAGTCAAACAAGGACGTGCCGATTACTTAGCGGCCCACTTAAAAAAGCGTGAGGCAGAGAATCCGGAAAATACCCTGTTAATCTCAGCTGGGGATGCCGTTGGTGCGAGCGCTCCTGTTTCCTCTCTATTACAGGACAAACCAACTCTTCAGTTTCTGAATAATATGGGGTTTGATGTAGGAACGGTCGGAAACCATGAGTTCGATAAAGGAATCGAAACGCTGATGGCCCAAATTAATGGCGGAAAGTCACCCACTTCGGATGTTGTCTTCGATAAGTTGAACTTCCCGTATGTGGTGGCAAATGTCGTGTATAAAGACACAAAAAAACCTATATTAGATCCTTATGTCATTAAAGAGGTCGGCGGTGTGGAAATCGGATTTATTGGTGTCGTCACGAATACGACACCTCAAAAGGTAAGCCCTGCCGGTATCAAGAATGTAGAATTCATTGAGCAGGCCCCAGCCGTCAATAAAGCGGTCGATGAGTTAAAGGAAAAAGGCGTCAAATCGATTGTCGTTGTCTCGCATGATCCAGGTACTGAGAAAGATGGGGTCATTACAGGGGAAGTGGCGGAACTGGCAAAAGATATCGATGATGAAGTCGATGTCATTTTAGCTGGAGACAATCATGCCAAGAATAATAGTACGGTCGATGGAAAGTTAATCGTTCAAGCGTATTCTTACGGAACGGCTTTTGAAGACATTGACTTGGAAATTGATCCGAAAACAAAGGACATTGTCAAAAAATCAGCTGAGATCGTGACAGTCACACAAGACGGAATCACACCAGATGCTGAAACGACGAAGTTCATAAACTCATATTTGGATCAGTTCCCAGAACTGAAAGCGCCACTAGGAACGACGGATGAAAAGATTTTAAGAGCGAACGCCTATACCCAGGAAACGGGTCTTGGAAATTTAATCGCGGATTCAATGAAAGCCGATCTACAATCTGATTTCGCTTTCATGAATCCAGGTGGAATTCGTGCCGATATTCCACAAGGTGAAGTAACATATGCGGATTTGGCAAAAATCCAGCCATTCGGAAACGTACTGGTCAAACTTGAATTAACAGGTGCGGAAGTGAAAACATTGCTGCAACAGCAGTGGGTCGTTGAAGGCAATCCGAAAACTTTGCAAATCTCCGGATTGAGCTATACCGCTGATTTCAGTAAGCCAGTGGCAGAGCGCGTCACGGAAATGAAGAAAGCGGATGGCACCCCAATCGACGAGTCAAAAACGTACACCGTGACTGTCAATGATTTCATGGCAAGCGGCGGCGATAACTATACCGTGTTAAAAGATAAAGAGCGAGTATTCGGCCATGCCGATTTAGAGGCTTTCGTTGAATATGTGAAAAACACTTTTAAAGGTGGAAAAATCACGGCGGTTACGGAAGGTAGAATCACGAACATCAATAACTAAAATGAGTTTTATCGGTCCATTCAGGAAGGATATCAGTCCATTTGGCAGATATATCGGTCAAACTGGATGTTTTATCGGTCCAATTCAAAAAAAGCGAGCATTCCGAAACATGGAATGCTCTTTTTTCTCCATCAGTTATTTCTGAACATAGAGTAGTTAAGGCCCAAAGCGAAGGTCACCCAGCCGATATAAGGAACCATGGCGAGGCCAGCCGTACGGTCGATGCTGTAAAACTCGAAGGCCGTCAAAGTAATCAAGGTCAATAGGGCAGCCATTTCGATGAAAGCCGTTCCACGCAAGCCCCATTTGAAGAAGAGGAAAGACCATAAAAAGTTCAGTCCGAGCTGGGTATCATAGAGGAGTTCCGGTGATTTTGTGTTTTTTTCCTTCACGGATACGCGATACTTTGCGATTCCCATGACGGTATAGAGGCCTGTCCAAGCGACGGGGAAAACCCATGAAGGGGGAGCAAAGGAAGGTTTCTTGAGGTCATTGTAAATCTCTTTGGAGTTTCTTGTGGCAATTGCCCCGACAATGGACCCTCCGACAACAGGAATCAACACGCTTTTTGCTAATTTTCGATAATTCATAATGCCATCCACCATCTTTCTACATATTTGGTCGTTGTTATACCATTACCTCTAATTGTCTAAATAAAACATTTTAATGGGTTATTAAGTGTAACTTTATTCCATTTTTTATTATCATGAGAAAGTAAGAGTAAAACGAATGGAAGGTGAAAAAATGAATGATAGACATCTAACGTCTAATAAAGGACCAGGTTTTCAAAACAATACTCCGTTTACTATTACTAGGGCTACTATGGAAGACATTGATCATATAGTTGGTTTGCGATTAGCGCTTTTAATGGAATTAGGTGAGGTACAGTCTCCAAAAGAGGAGCAGCTTATGGAAAGATCAACAAGAGAGTATTTACAAAAAGCACTTCCAGACAACGAATTTATATCCTTTATGGCAGAAGCGAATGGGAAAGCAGTAAGCATCAGTGGAATGGTTTTATTCAAAAGACCACCATATTTAGAAAATCTAAAAGGGATTGAAGCCTATATTCTTAATATGTATACAGTCCCAGAGCATCGTGGAAACGGGTTGGCAGGGCGTCTACTCGAGCATTGTATAGATAACAGTAAAACAAGGGGCGTTAAACGGATTTGGTTGCATACATCCGAAAACGGGAAACATCTATACAAGAAAATGGGTTTCAGTGAGAAAGGCAGTGAAATGGAGTTATTTCTTTAATGTCGCTGTCATGTTTCCCCTAGGTGGACTAGCAAAGGTTGAAAAGAAGGGAAAATAGCTAAAGAAAGGGTGCCCGTGTTCAATGGGCACCCTTTCTTCGCTATTTATTTTTTTCGCTTATGCAATCCTGTTATGTAGTACAACACGACAAGCAGGATAATCCAGATCGGACCAACGATCAAAGCGATTCTCGTATCAGGAGAAAAGCCGAGAACGACCATGACAAATACTAGAAAGGCAAGGGCGAAATAAGAAGTGAGCGGGAAAAACGGCATTTTGAATGTTAAGTTTTGTTTTTCCTGTCCACTCATTTTCTTTCGGGAACTGATGTGTGTGATAAGGATGGTGCCCCATGTCCATAGTGCTCCAAATGTCGCCACACTAGTCACATAAGTAAATACTTTGTCAGCTTTCATATAATTCAGGTAGACGCCAAAAAGGAGAACGACGGCCGATACGATAATGGCTGTGCCAGGCACGCCATTCTTTGTGACACGACCGAAACTTTTTGGTGATTCGCCTTGCTGTGCCAGGTTAAACAGCATTCGACCCGTACTGAAGATTCCGCTATTGCAAGAAGAGAGAGCTGCTGTCAGTACGACGAACTGGATGATGCCTGCCGCCCCTGGGATGCCGATTCTATCGAACATCATAACGAACGGGCTGTTTTCCCCTGTCATTTGATCCCATGGAGTAATTGAAAGAATGACAGTAAGAGCCAAAACATAAAACAGTAAAATTCGATAAAACACGGTATTGATTGCCCGTTTAAGTGATTTCTCAGGGTTCTTTACTTCCCCAGCCGTCACTCCAAGCATCTCGATGCCTAAATAGGCGAACATCACCATTTGGAATGAAAGAACAACGCCCGAGATACCATTAGGGAAGAAGCCTCCATGTGAGAATAGATTACTGAATCCGACTGCATCCCCAGCGTTACCGATACCAAAGAAAATCATGCCAAATCCTAAAACGATCATTAAGATAATCGTGACAATTTTAATTAGGGCAAACCAAAACTCTAATTCACCATAAGCTTTAACGGCAAGGAAATTAACGGTTGTCATAATCACAAGTGCGCCTAATGCCCAAGCCCATTGTGCAGTGTCTGGATACCAGAACTGCATGTAAATGCCGACAGCCGTAATTTCGGCCATGCACGTTGCAATCCAAAGGAACCAGTAATTCCAGCCTGTAATGTATCCGGCGAGAGGACCGATAAAATCGCTTGCATAGCGGCTGAAGGAACCGGCAACGGGGTTTTTAATGGCCATTTCCCCTAAAGCCCGCATGATGAGATAAATAATAAAGCCGCCAATGGCATAAGCCAAAATAATTGCGGGACCGGCTAATTTAATGGCCGATGCAGAGCCAAGAAACAACCCGACCCCAATGGCAGCGCCAAGAGACATTAATGCGATGTGTCTTTCTTCCAATCCTCTATGTAATTGAGAATCTTTGGAGTTTTGCATAATTTTCCTCTTTTCTTGTGTAGGAATATGGGTTTTTAACGCATTCTACTATTTTATCACTAGTAGAGTTGAGGAGCATAATATGTATTGTCTTTTCTCAAAATATTACAATTAAATAATATATACTAATAGTTTATTTGTAAAGAAAAAAATGAAAACGCTTACCAAATAAGGGAATTTTTAAGAGAATATATGAAGTTTGTAAGGTAATTGTTATTTAGCGAAAGTTAATTAACTAATTTTTCTTACTACTTGATGTCTGTATGAAACCGGCTGCCCTTAGGAAATGGGCAGCCGGTTTCATTACTCCCAGATGGAAGCAGCCCATTCGGGATGATCGATGAAAGGATTTCGATTATGTTGGTAGTCGTTATAAATGATTTCATTTCGATTTCGTTCAAATGCATCGACTGGATCTTGTTCATGCCAATCAAGCAACACGTCCAGTTTCCCATGATATGGAGCTGAGCCGTTGTTGACTAGGTTATTCAATTCCAAATCGACTTCACCGTTCTCTCTTTCATAGCGCACTGCCATATAGAAGAGCATCCGCGCCACATCTCCTTTCACCTTATCCCGTGGTTCCCATGAATCGGAGTCGTAATAGTTCCCTTTGGCTTCGGAATGTTCGGATCCCCCATTATCAAAGTCGAGATTATTGCGCGTACTATTGACGGACGCATCGGTCGGCCGCAAGTGATGTAAATCGGTGCCAGCACCCATGGATGTCCCGAATCCGCCATGGGATTTTGCCCAGACATGCTCACGGTTCCAGTCATTCACGCCTGCACCATTGGTGGTCTTTGCCTGTGAACGCCCTGTATATAGAAGAATGACATGATTGGAGTTGTTTGGATCTTCATCGGTTTCTCGCAAGGCTTCCCACACATTTGCGTAGGAAATTTTCGTATGGTCATCAATGATTTCATGGAGGGCATCTTTTAGAGCACGCCCGGTTTTTCCGGTAGCTGAGTCATAATATGATCCGGCATTCGGAGTTCCTGATTCTGGAGTGTTCCCGTTTTTCACCATGACTGAGGGGTCCTTCAAGCCAGAATGAGAAAAGTAGGAAGTCAGTGTTCCGGTTATGGCGACTTTTTGACCTTTTAAATCAGGATTCGATTGCAATCCGAATTCAGAACGGAAGGAGGAGGGAATTTGGACAAAAAGCATATTCGATACGTTTGTTTCCGAGGAACTATCAGCAATTGCCAGCGCATAATCACTTGGATAGTTGCTGAACTCGACGCTAGTGGCTGAAGTGGGCTGGCCGATTACAAAGCCACTGACAGTACGAATGGAACTATTTTGGTTTACGAAAGCCTGAGAGACGGAGTAAGGAGAAGATGGGCTTCCATCCCCGGTTGCGGCTAAGGATGAAGCTGGAATAAGGAAAGCGAGCACGAGCATGAGGGACAGAAGAATTCTTGGTTTACGATTGGTGTACATGTCATTCCTCCATAAGTCGATTCATACCTGTTTTTAGCGTATGTATGGTTAAACTTATGCAAAGGTGGTTCCATTCCCTTTTTGTTTTTCGAAAATGAGTGAATACTGCTAGTGATGATTTGCAAAAATTAGGGAAATAGCCCAGGAAATATCGAACGGTGTTATGGAAAAAGTCACGAGATAAAAAAATCGTCAGCATGTCGACTGACGAGTGTTCCTACTCTTTTTTGACTAGTAAACTTTGACTGATGGTTAGTAAAAACGAACCGATGAGCGCGCCCCAAAAAGAATGAATGACAAAACCACTGACCACATACGACGTAATCAGAAAAGTGAAAGCGTTGATGATGAAGGAAAACAATCCGAATGTCAGGATCGTGATTGGTAAAGTGATGAGCTGTAGAATGGGTTTAACTAACATGTTCATAATCGATAATATGAAGATAGCCAGCAAAGCTGTGCCATAAGATTTTATCGTGATGGAGTCGAGAAGCCAGTCTATGAAAAGTAATATCAGCCCATTGGCAAGAAAACGCATGATTATATTCATGGAAACCTCCTAAAACACTATATGCATTCCTTATTATACTAAAACCTCATGCAAATCAGGGGGGAATTTGCTGAATTGGCACAAAAAATCTTCTATATTTAGAGGCATCTTTCGACTGTTTGGCGAATGGGTACACGTGAAAGTAAAATTCACGGAATTTTCACTGATTAAACAGGCTGATTTCCTATAAAATGAGAGAAAGCGAAGCATCATAATTGATAACACTTCCAATTTAACCCTCTAGTATTCTCGATTACTATTATATTTTTCTTATAATTGATAAAAAAGAAAGAATAAAGAGAATGTGCTACCGCTGGAGTTATACCAATATATAGATAGTGAATACCTGAATAAATGCATAATACCTCATTTTTTCTACATAGTTTATACTTTACTAGCATTTAGAAAAGAAATTATGCTTATTGAATCTTATTATTATATTAAAATTATTATAAATAAGTATTGATTTTTTTCTAAGAAACTATATTATTATATGTATATTAAAACTAATGAAGAGGTGGTTCATTTATGTCGAATAAGAAAAACCTGACAACTAGCTGGGGTGCCCCGGTTGGCGATAACCAAAATTCAATTACTGCTGGGTCACGTGGACCAGTGCTTATACAAGATGTTCACTTATTAGAAAAACTGGCACATTTCAATCGTGAACGTGTTCCTGAACGTGTCGTCCATGCTAAAGGCGGTGGCGCATTTGGTACTTTTACCGTTACGAATGATTTGTCCAAATATACGAAAGCCAAAGTATTCAATGGTGTAGGGAAAGAAACGGAGATGTTCATCCGTTTTTCAACGGTAGCTGGGGAACTTGGTTCTGCCGATACATTACGTGATCCAAGGGGCTTCGCGGTCAAATTCTACACAGAAGAAGGAAACTACGATATCGTTGGGAACAATACACCTGTATTTTTCATCCGTGATGCAATCAAATTCCCTGATTTCATCCACACACAAAAAAGAGATCCTAGAACACACTTGAAAAATCCGACTGCCGTATGGGATTTCTGGTCTCATTCACCAGAATCACTTCATCAAGTAACTACGCTGATGTCCGACCGTGGGATTCCAGCAACATGGCGCCATATGCATGGATTCGGAAGCCATACATTCAAGTGGGTGAATGAAGAAGGACAAGCTGTTTGGGTGAAATACCACTTTAAAACAGAGCAAGGCATCAAAAACCTTGATGTGAACCTTGCTGCTAAACTTGCAGGTGAAAACCCTGATTACCATACGGAAGATCTATTCAACGCGATTGAAAAAGGTGATTTCCCGGCTTGGAAATTATGCGTACAAATCATGCCTTTGGAAGACGCGGACACATACCGCTTTGACCCATTCGATGTGACTAAGGTCTGGTCGCAAAAAGATTATCCATTAATCGAACTTGGCCGCGTGGAATTGAACAGAAATCCTGAAAACTATTTTGCTGAAGTAGAGCAAGCAACATTCTCCCCAGGAACATTCGTACCTGGAATTGAAGCTTCTCCAGATAAAATGCTTCAAGGCCGTTTATTTGCTTATGGCGATGCCCATCGTTATCGTGTAGGTGCTAACCATAACCAACTTCCGGTTAACCGTCCGAAAGTCGAAGCAAACACATATCAACGCGATGGCTTCATGCGTGCCGATGATAATGGGAAAGGTTCCGTTTATTACGAACCAAATAGCTTTGGGGGACCAGCTGAATCAAACGAAAACAAACTTGCGCCGTTTGAAGTGTCTGGACAAGCTGCTCAGGTTGCCTATAATCATCATGATCACTACACTCAAGCAGGAGATCTATATCGCCTGTTGAGCGACGAAGAAAAAACACGTCTTGTAGAAAATGTCGTGGGTGCAATGAAACCAGTAGAATTAGAAGAAATTAAACTTCGTCAAATCGGACACTTCTACAAAGCCGATCCAGAATACGGAACACGTATTGCTGAAGGACTTGGATTAGCTGTACCGCAAGAAGTCTAAGAATAGAATCAACATCTAAACAGGCATCCATTAGTGCAATGGATGCCTGTTTTTTCGTATTAAGCGAAGGTCCTACCTAGTTGGAGATGTCGGTATACAGTTCATGTCAATCACAGCACATGCATCATCTACAGTCTCAGCTTGTGTTTTTAAATGGTCTGCTATTGGATTTTTGAAAGTCTTGACCATCCTGGATGAGATGGGGAAGGAACTAGAATGTTAGGTACAAACGAAAAAGCTCTTCTCTGATTTTTCAGTGGAAGAGCTTTTAATCTTATAAACTATTAGACTGAAACGATGAGGGCTGCTGCAAAGACGAGGGAATTTTAGACAACCCTTGTCCATGACTATGTATGGTGCATACATCTTGCAAGTAACTGTTAAGAATCTTTAACAGCCCTTATCCAAGGAGTGCTAATAGTTGTGCGTTAAAAGCGTTTTCCTCCTTTTAACGCTAGTATTGGCCCCGCCTACGCCGAATACTTTGACGGCCACGCATGCCATCCAACCTACTTACATTATAATGGAAAGCGCTTACATTTTCAAAAAGTATCGTAGTACAAATTTCGACATGTATAAGATATCACTCCTCCATTCTGTAAAGAACGGTGCTGATTTCACTGAGCGTACTTGGCATTCCGTCCTCCAATCAAATGGTATCTTCCTTTGTTTATAAAGATATATGATTAAAAAACAAAATATTTTATATGAAATCAAGGATTTTAGAGGA
Organism: Peribacillus sp. NPDC097197; assembly: GCF_050278025.1. Lineage (NCBI taxonomy): Bacteria > Bacillati > Bacillota > Bacilli > Caryophanales > Bacillaceae > Peribacillus > Peribacillus sp. NPDC097197. The sequence goes on from NZ_JBNNST010000001.1 coordinate 500,939, forward strand.
AAATTAAAATAAAAAGCGAACAAAATATGTTTTTATTAGTATATAGTTCGTATATAATGGTTTTGAACACATGGAGGGGAGAAGTGGAATATGTATAGAACAAAAAAGGTTTTATTATTGGGCTCAGGAGAATTAGGCAAGGAAGTCATCCTAGAAGCTCAGCGGCTTGGTATTGATACCGTTGCAGTCGACCGGTATGAACATGCACCTGCCATGCAAGTGGCCCATCGAAGTTATGTGATTGATATGTTGGATGAGAAGCAGCTTAGGGAAGTCGTTGAAAAAGAACAACCTGATTTAATCGTGCCGGAAATTGAGGCCATCGCCACTTCCGAATTGCTTAAATTGGAGGAAGAAGGGTTCGCGGTTATCCCAACGGCAAGAGCGGCTAAATTGACGATGGACCGTGAAGGAATTAGAAGGTTGGCCTCTGAAACGCTAAAGTTACCAACGGCAGCTTATCGATTTGCCAATACATATGAAGAATTTGTTTCATCTGCTACAGAAATCGGTTTTCCTAATGTCGTGAAACCGCTAATGAGTTCTTCTGGTAAAGGGCAAAGCGTTTGTCGTTCAAAAGATGATTTGGAAGCCTGCTGGAAAATAGCGATGGAAGGTGGCCGGGTCCAAAATGGAAGAGTGATCATTGAAGAGTTCATTCGCTTTGATTCGGAAATTACGTTGCTAACTGTCCGTGCCGTTAACGGAACGATGTTTTGTGCACCAATCGGTCATGTCCAGGAGGGCGGGGACTATATAGAATCTTGGCAGCCACATGCTATGACGGAAGGACAAATCATCGAAGCAAAAAGGATTGCCAAGAAGATTACAGATGAACTTGGTGGATATGGATTATTTGGAGTGGAGTTATTCCTTTCAGGGGATAAGGTCTATTTCAGTGAAGTCTCCCCACGTCCGCATGATACAGGATTAGTAACATTGGTCACCCAAAACCTATCGGAGTTTGCCCTTCATGCCCGTGCGATTCTAGGATTCCCGATCCCTGAAATCACACTGATCACCCCAGGAGCAAGCCGTCCCTTGAAAGCACCGGTTGAGTTATCAGAATATTCTATAGTCGGGGTAGATAAAGCCTTGGCTCAACCGAATACGCAGGTGCGCGTTTTCGGAAAACCGGTCACGAAGGTTGGCAGAAGGGTTGCTGTTGCATTATCCACAGCTGATTCTGTCGAAACGGCGAGGGAAGCCGCAACCCGTGCACTGAGTTACATGAAGGTTGAAAAATAAAACACAAAAGCACTCCAGGAATGGAGTGCTTCAGACTGTAGACAAACTCGATGAAAATCGACTTTGCCTACAGTCTTTTTTATTTTAAAATAAAAGTATTAAAACTTGAGGTGATAAAGATGCTTTCGAAACATGATTCTATTCAGCGAGATCAACTTGAAA